>CAZFCA010000005.1:0-85160 GCA_964517415.1 uncultured Rhodospirillaceae bacterium | reverse complement strand
CTTCGACAAGCTGTTCGACAATGACGCGCAAGATTACATCAGCGCGGCAAGCAGATTTGGTGCAAAAAAGGACCTGCGGGGTCTTATTGCAATGTGCCTCAATTCGTGCCCAAAGAGAAATCCTGTAAACGCCAATCCTGCGGGAATCAGAAAACACGGACGACCCTGACGCGGGCGGCTCTATACCAACGGCATAACGAATCACTCCAAGCGCAGGTTGGTATTAAATACGGCCGCAGTTTACGCCGCCCTTGCCACTTCGGCTTCTGTCAAAAGCCGGTAAAGGGATGAGGCATTCTTGGCGTTGCGCAATTGATCGCACAAAAGCGGGTTGCGCAACAGGCGCGAGACGGTGGCCAAGGCATGTAAATGATCCGCGCCCGCAGACTCCGGCGCAAGAAGCAGGAAAACCAGATCGACCGGCTTTTCGTCGATGGATTCGAAATTAATTGGCGTTGAAAGACGCGCGAAAACGCCCGCCACTTTTTCCAATCCCGGCACACGCCCATGGGGAATGGCAATGCCTTGGCCGACCCCCGTGGTTCCAAGCCTTTCTCTTTCCCAAAGCACATCGAAAATCGCGAACCTATCTTTGCCCAGAAGATCGGCTGCGGAGTCGGCCATGGTTTGCAGAACGTCTTTTTTCGTCGCGACTCCCAGCGAGGCTTCGACGGCCTGGGGAATTATAATATCGCGCATCATCAGTTTCTGCGTCATGGCTAAAGCCTATGGGCTAACTCTTTTTGGCCGACTCGGAAGGATCGACCCAGCCGATATTCCCGTCCGGCCGGCGATAGATCATGTTCAAGCCGCCGTGGCCGCGATTGCGGAACATCAGCGCGGGCAAATCGCCCAAATCTAGCCGCATAACGGCCTCGCCGACCGTCAGGGATTCGACTTTCGTTGTCATCTCGGCGACAATGGTTGGGTTATCGCCCATCTCCTTATCGGATTCCTCTTCGCCGCCGTGAAGGACGAAGGAATTGGCGATCAGGGTTTCGACTTCTTCACGCTTTAACTCATGATGCTGCTGCCTCAGCTTTGTTTTATGCCTGCGCAGGCGGGCGGAAAGCCGCGAAAGAGCCTCGTCAAAGGCGGGATACGCTTGATCGGCCGATGCGTTGCTTTGCACAAGGATGCCCCGCGCTGCATGTACGTCGATATCCGCGCGGAAAAGATGCGCGTCGCGCGAAAAAGTTACCGTCGCCTCAAGCGGCGAATCGCCGAAAAATTTTGTAACGATATCATGTATTTGCGCGCTTACATGCGAACGTAACGCGTCGCCAACGTCGATTTGCTTGCCTTTAACGGACAGTTTCATTGATAAGAATCCCAAAGAAGTTGCGAAAAATCCGGAATTTCCGGTTTGAAAGATGCGCTCGAACCGCCAGAGCCGCCGAGCGAAGGCCTTCGGTCTCTCCTGTTTGTTGCGACCTGCCTTCTTCTAGATAAGAAGTCCCGTACATAAGGACAAGTTGCGTATTCTGTCAAGCCGGAGGTTAAATCATAGAAAAATTGCCGATCAAAGGGGTGCCATTTCAAAAAAGCAGAAGATCCTATATTGTCAGAAAGATTATCAGAAAGGCGCCGCCTTATACCAAACGACAATGAACCCATCCACGCCGCTTGACTTCACTCAGCTTATCGCTGCTGGGCGTTAATGATGGATTCCAAAGGCTTAAATAAGTCCGCCGAGCAATAAGTTCCTCGCAACCGGTCGTGCCTTAAACAAGTCGTTTCATTATGCCGTTGGTATTAAAGCAAATGCGTTCTTTCCATAAAGCCCGTTTTGTGACAGAACATCGCGTTTCCGGCATTTGTTCTCAATAACGCCATGCGCTTTCTTTCCGCTCTTTTGTCTTTGGGGCTGCTCGCCATAGTGGCTGGCGCGATAGGCGTTGTGGTCGCTTTTTCCCATTACGGAAAAGATCTGCCGCGGTACGACTATCTTAAAGACTATCATCCGCCGACGCTCAGCCGCATTTATGCCGACGACGGGCGCATGATGGCCGTTGTCGCTGTGGAACAGCGTCTTTTTGTTCCCATTAAGGCCATACCAAAACGCGTCGTCGATGCCTTTCTTTCCGCTGAAGATTCCGAGTTTTTCCAGCACAAGGGGCTGGATTATTTCGGCATTCTGCGCGCGGCGATTGTCAACCTACAAAACATGGGAACCGAAAAGCATCCCATGGGCGCTTCGACGATTACTCAGCAAGTCGCCAAAAACATGCTGCTTTCGAACGAAGTGTCCATCGCGCGCAAAATTCGCGAAAGCATCTTGGCCGTTCGTCTTGAGAAGGCGTTGAGCAAGGATCGTATTTTGGAAATTTACATGAACCAGATATTTCTCGGCAACCGCTCGTACGGCGTCGCGGCGGCGGCCTTGAACTATTTCAACAAATCGCTGGACGAACTGACTGTGTCCGAAGCGGCTTTTCTTGCCGCGCTGCCGAAAGCGCCAAATAATTATAATCCCGTTCGCGAGCATGAAGCCGCCGTCGCGCGCCGCAACTGGGTCATTAGGCGCATGTACGACAACGATTGCCTCACGCGCGAAGAATTCAAGAATGCCCAAAAAGACCCTCTGGAAACCCGCGCGCGCGATGAAAGCGAAAGCGTGAACGCCGATTATTTTTCGGAGGAAGTGCGGCGGCAATTGGTCGAAAAATTCGGCGAACAGCAGGTTTTGGAAGGCGGTCTAGCTGTCAAAACTAGCCTTGATCCTCGGCTGCAGGCCGCCGCGACCAAAGCGCTTCGCGAAGGCCTTTTGACTTTCGACCGTCGCCAGCGCGGGTGGCGCGGCCCTGTGGCGCATTTGGGCGACGGGTCGGAATGGCAGAAAAAGCTCAAGAAAATCGCCATTCCCGCTGGCGCCGAAGGTTGGCAAATGGCCGTCGTTTCAACCCTTAAAAACAACGAGGCGCAAATTGCTTTCGCCGACAACGCACGAGGCCGCATTCCGTGGGAGGAAATGAGCTGGGCGCGAAAGGAGCTGGCTAACAACCAGTTTGGGCCGCCCATCCGGCAGCCTTCGGATGTTTTAAACGTGGGCGACGTGATCATGGTCGAGCCAGTCAAGGCGAGCGAGCAGGGAAAGGCTTATTCCGAGCGCAGCTTTACGTTGCGTCAAGTGCCTGTCGTTCAGGGCGCTATCGTGGTTCTTGATCCACATACGGGTCGCGTTTTCGCCATGAACGGCGGATTCAGCACAAAAATAAGCCAGTTCAACCGCGCGACGCAAGCCATGCGCCAGCCCGGTTCTGCCTTTAAGCCGTTCGTTTATATGACCGCGCTTGATAACGGCTTTACGCCAGCGACCATCATTTCCGACACGCCGACCGAGTATTTTCAAGGACCGGGACTGCCCATGTGGCGTCCAGAGAATTACGGGGGCGAGGATTATGGTCCGCCCTTGCCCCTGCGTCTGGGCATCGAGAAATCGAAAAACGTGATGACGGTGCGCCTCGCCAACGCGGTTGGGATGGCGAAGGTTGCCGAATACGCAAAAAAATTCGGCATTGTGGACGCCATGCCAGAGCTTTTATCGTTCTCGCTCGGCGCCAAGGAAACGACGCCGCTTCGGCTCGTCACTGCTTACGGCATGATCGTCAACGGCGGCAAGAAAATCACGCCCAGTATCATAGATCGCGTGCAGGATCGCAACGGCAAGACGATTTTGCGCAAAGACAGCCGCGCGTGCGAGAATTGCCAGTCGGCGGGCTGGACGGCGCAGTTAACGCCCCCCGATCTTCCCGATACGCGCGAGCAGGTGCAAGATCCGCGCACGGCCTACCAAATGGTGAATATGCTTCAGGGCGTCGTTCAACGGGGCACGGCCGCCAGTTTGCGCAGCATAGAGTTTCCTCTCGCGGGGAAAACGGGAACGACGAACGACAGCAAGGATGCCTGGTTCATCGGCTTTACGCCCGATCTTGTTTGCGGCGTTTACGTCGGCTTCGACAATCCGGTGCCGCTCGGCTCGCGCGAAACGGGCGCGAGCGTGGCCGTTCCCATTTTCCGCGCCTTTATTACCGAGGCCATCAAAGGCAAGGCACCCGTGCCTTTTCGTATGCCGCCCGGGGTTCGCATGGTCCGCGTGAATCCGCATACGGAAATGCCAGCATCGCCTTCGGATAAGAACGCCATTTGGGAGGCCTTTCTTCCTGATACCGAACCTCAAGAAGGCCGCCCCAGGCACATCTTGGGGGATAGCGCGCCGATGAACGGAAACGGGGAAGGACTGGCAACGCCTGATGGATCCGAACTTCCTGCGGGGACAGAATCGATCCCAGAGTCGTCGGGTACGGGCGGCCTCTATTAGCTACGCCGCCCTTGTGCTAAGGCTTGCAAAATTCTATGGTCTTCAGGCCAAAATAAACGAAAGATGACCACCCTATGACGCACGAACATTTATTTCAGGAAGTCGAAGAAGACCTTGACCGCCAAAAGCTCGAGGCTTTGTGGAAGAAATACGGT
Organism: uncultured Rhodospirillaceae bacterium; assembly: GCA_964517415.1. Taxonomy (GTDB): domain Bacteria; phylum Pseudomonadota; class Alphaproteobacteria; order UBA9219; family UBA9219; genus CAIXLI01. The sequence continues at coordinate 80,684 of CAZFCA010000005.1, read as the reverse complement.
TTTTGGATTATCACGTTGGCTGTGGGCATTGTCCTTTGGACAGCAAGCGCAACGGCTTACCGTTCGTGGCGGGCCGATCAGGCGCAACAGAGCACGGCGGCGTTCATTTCCGCATCCTCAGCCGATACGGCGAAAAGCCTTGAGTCTTTGGAGCAATTCGCTGCGAACCATCCGGGCGCGGATCTCGGCGCTTTCGCGCTTTTGCGCGCCGCTGCAACGTCGGCGGACAAAGGCGACAAAGAAAACGCCATTCGCCTGTTCGACAAGGTCGCGGCCAATGCGAAGGCCGACCCCGTTTTCCGTCAGCTTGGCGATTTGCTGTCCATTCAGTTGCAGCTTGATAGCGGCGATTCGGCCGTTCTTTCGGAGCGTTTGCAGCCGCTGGCGGCAGCAAACGCGCCCTGGCGCTATTCCGCGTTGGAAAAAGAAGGGCTTTTGGCCTTAAGGGCTGGTGACAAAACCAAAGCGAAGCGGATTTTTGCGTATTTGTCGCAAGAGGAGGCTGCGCCACCAAGCATAGGCGAGCGCGCTTCGGACTTTTTGCGCATCCTTGACTAAGGTGGGTGGATGAGAAAAGCGATAAATGTGCGCATTTCCCTGTATTTGGCGGCGGCTTTGCTTTCCTCTTGCGCTGCCGAGAACGGGAACGAAATCGGCTCTACGGTCAAGGGAGAGCGTATCGCCGTTTTGGAGCCCGGCAAAGCCTTGGACGCCGAAAAAGAGTCTTCCGGGGTTTTCCTGCCTGAAAAAATTATAAACCTTTCGTGGCCACAAGCAGGATACGACCCGTTGCACGCGATTCCGAATGTCGAGGCAAGCCCACAGCCGGAAGAAATTTGGACAAGCAGCATAGGCGAAGGTTCCAGCTCGAAATTCAAGCTGCTCGCGCGCCCCGTTGCCGCCAAAGGCGCTGTTTATACCATGGACGCCGAGGGGAACGTTCGTGCATTTGACTCGCAGACGGGAGATCGCCTTTGGGATATGGAAACAGCGCCGCCGGACAGCGATGACCCCGCAATCGGTGGCGGCCTTGCCGTCGACGGGCCGACGCTTTACGCGACGACGGGCTTTGGCGAAGTTCACGCGCTTGACTCTAAATCAGGCGCGACAAAATGGATGCGCCCTTTGCAGAAGCCTTTGCGCGCCGCGCCTACTGTTGCCGACAACCGCGTCTATGTTGTCAGCATCGACAATGAATTGATCGCCCTCGACGCTTCAAGCGGCGACGTTTTGTGGCGTCATTCCGGCATTGCCGAAAGCGCCGCGCTCATGGGCGCAGCCAGCCCCGCGGTGGACGGCGATATGGTCGTCGCGGCTTACAATTCGGGAGAACTGTACGCTTTGCGCGTTCAGAATGGCCGCGCCCTTTGGAGCTATTCCCTGTCCGCCGTGGCGCAGATGGGCGCCATGCCCGCAATTGCCGATATACGCGGCCTGCCGGTTATCGACAGGGGGCGGATATTTGCGATCAGCAACAGCGGCCGCATAGCCGCCATCGATCAGCGCACGGGCGACCGCATATGGGAGGCTGATATTGGTGGCATCAATACGCCCGTCGTCGCGGGAGAGGCTGTTTTTGTTTTTGGCAACGACGGCAATCTTGTGGCGCTGTCGCGGGAAACAGGACGGGCCTTGTGGGTGCAGCCGCTGGCCAAGCACGAAGATCCTGAGGACAAGGAATCCGATCCCGTCGCATGGACGGGACCCATTCTCGCAGGCGGAAAATTATGGATGGTCAATTCCCTTGGCTTGATGCAGGCCTTTTCGCCTGAAAGCGGGTTGCCTTACGAAAGCGTCGACATTGGAAAGGCCATGTACGTTGCGCCCATCGTCCTTGATCAGACTTATTATGTCGTAACGGACTGCGGCAAACTCATAGCGTTGCGCTAAGCGAGAATATTATGTCATTCACCATCGCCATTGCAGGACGCCCCAATGTTGGCAAATCGACGCTGTTTAATCGTCTAATCGGCAAGCAAATGGCCATCGTGCACGACGAGCCCGGGGTGACCCGCGATTGGCGCGAAGGCGATGGGCATCTTTTCGATCTTTCTTTCCGCGTTTTGGATACGGCTGGACTCGAGGCTGCGCATGCGAAGGGAACGCTGGAATCCCGCGCTTCGGAGCAGACGAAAAAAGCCCTTCAAAAAGCGGATGTGATTTTGCTTGTCGTGGATGCTCGGGCGGGCATGACGGTGGAGGACAAGACCATTGCGCGCGAACTGCGCAAGACGGGAGTGCCCATCGTTCTTGCGGCCAACAAATGCGAAGGCAGCGTTTTGCCGGAAAGATGGGATGAAAGCGCGGCTTTGGGATTCGGCGATCCCTTGCCGATTTCGGCCGCGCACGGCGAAGGATTGATGGACCTTTACGAGGCTTTGTCCAAATATAAACCGGCAACCGGCGACGAAGAAAACGAGGATGACGAAAAACGCCTTATACTGGCGGTTGTGGGAAGGCCGAATGCAGGGAAATCGACGCTGGTGAACCGCCTGATCGGCGAGGAGCGCATGCTGACAGGGCCGGAGCCCGGGCTGACGCGCGATTCAGTTCCCATCTCATGGACTCACAAAGGCGTGCCTATCCGTCTGGTCGACACGGCCGGCATGCGCAAGCGCGCGAAGGTGGCCGAAGGTCTTGAGAAAATGAGCGTGTCGGAGACCCTGCGCGCCATACGCCTCGCGCACGTCGTTATTCTTGTGCTCGATTCGAAGCAGCCTTTCGACAAGCAGGATCTGATCATCGCCCACCATGTGGTCGAAGAAGGCCGTGCTCTTGTCGTCGCGCTGAACAAATGGGATTTGGTCAGGGACAAAAAGCTGGTCATGCGCCAGATTCGCGAAAAGGCGGAACTGTCGCTGGCTCAAGCCAGCGGCGTTCCTTTGGTGCCCCTCAGCGCGCTGAAGGGCAACGGGCTGCCGGACGTCATGCGTGAAACCATGCGTGTGTACGACATCTGGAACAAGCGCGTGCCTACGTCCAAACTCAATCGCTGGTTGGAGGATATGGAGGCCAACCATCCGCCCCCCATCACCTCGGGACGACGCATCAAGCTGCGCTATATGACGCAAGTCAAAAGCCGCCCGCCGACGTTTTCCCTGTGGGTTAATAACGTCGGCCTGCCCGAAAGCTATCAGCGTTTTCTGACGAACGGCTTGCGCAAGACTTTCAATCTTGAGGCCGTCCCCATTCGTTGGCAGCTTAAGAAAAGCGCGAACCCCTATGAACTCAAGAAGAAAAAGAAATAAGCGTCCATGCGTTCATCCCGAAATCTTTGGGTTTTGACTGTTTTCGTTCCTTCCGGCGCGGCTTCTTTTTTCGGCGATGCCTTTGAAGCCGAATCGCTGGCAGTGTCCGTTTTCGCGCCGCCGAGGCAGCCGCGGGCGCAGATCAAGATTTTTTTTCCGTCAAAACCGGACCCTATGATTATCACGGCGAAACTTGCGCTATTGTCGTCCGTGGCCGGACTCAAACCGCCCAAACCCGTTCTTCGCCCCCTTCCTCCCCTTAACTGGCTTAAAAAAGTCGCAGGCGATTTTCCGCCCCTTAAAATCGGGGCTTGGACCATCCACGGCGCCCTGCACAAAAATAAAGTTCGCAACCGCAAAAACGCCCTTCAAATCGACGCGACCAGCGCCTTCGGCACGGGCGAACACCCGACGACGCGTGGATGCCTTTTAATGCTGGATAAAACGCTAAAAAAAGGATTCATGCCGAAACGCATGGCCGATATCGGCTGTGGCTCCGGTATTTTGGCGATGGCCTGCGCTCAAAAAACGGGGTGCAAGGCGTATGGGGTCGATCTCGATAAGGGGTCGGTGAAAATAGCCAAGGAAAACGCGGCTATCAATGGCCTGAAAGGCTTAGCGCGGTTTGTTCAGGGCGATGGCTATAAAGCCAGACTTATCGCCGCGCATGAACCCTACGACCTCATCATGAGCAACATTTTTGCCAAGCCTTTGTGCGCCATGGCCAAGGACCTGAAGAACAATCTCGCGCAAGAGGGGATAGCCATTCTCTCGGGAATGCTGACGTCGCAAGCCAAGGATGTTATCGCCGCGCATCGAAAGCAGCGCCTCGTTCTTAAAGAACACATGAAAATCGGCGAATGGTCCATCCTTGCGTTTGGCCGTCCCCGAAAAGCATGATAGGCTCGAAAAAGCACATCCTGTCCTGAAGTTAACATGCCCGATTACTCAGAAAGACTTATCGCCTTGCGCGCCGAGATCGCCCGAAACGGCTGCGATGGCTTCATTGTGCCTTCGGGAGACGAGTATCAAAGCGAATACGTCGGACCGGCCTATAGGCGCATTGAGCATCTCTCCGGCTTTACGGGCTCGGCGGGAACGCTGGTGGTTTTGGTGGACAAAGCCCTTCTTTTCGTGGACGGGCGGTATACCCTGCAGGCGGCGCGTCAAGCGTCTAGGGATTTGTTCACCATTTTCGATCTTGCGGATAAATCGCCGGTTGCATGGTTGGAGGAAAACGCCAAGCCCGGGCAACGCATCGCCTACGACCCCTGGTTACATTCGGCCTCGGCCGCAGATCGGCTGCGCCAGACGCTCAAGAAGAAAAGCGCGCTTGCCGTTCCGGCTGATGTAAATTTTGTAGATAGGATATGGAAAGACAGGCCGCCCGTTCCCCAAACGCTCGCCTGCCCCTATGACATGCGTTTCGCGGGCAAAAGCTCCGCCGAGAAACGGCGCGAAGTCGCAGCCAAACTGGCCGACCAAAATTGCGACGCCGCCGTGATCGCCGGCGTCTTCTCCATCGCATGGCTCTTGAATGTGCGCGGCGAGGACGAATTATATGCGCCGGTTGTTTATAGCCGAGCTCTTTTAATGAGCGACGCCACAGTCGAATGGTTTATCGATCCGGCAAAGGAATCCGACGACTTGCATGCCCATGTTGGCGCCGAGGTCTCTTTCCATCCGCCCGATGTTTTCATCAAAAGGCTTGAAAGACTCGTTTATGAAGGGAAGAAAATACTTGTCGATCCCGATCGCACGCCAAGCCGTATTGTCGACATTTTAGGAATGGCCGAGGCAAAGCTGGAGATGGGCGAAGATCCCTGCGCCCTGCCGCGCGCCGTCAAAAATAAAACCGAACAGGCGGGAATGCGCAAAGCTCATTTTTACGACGGCGCAGCCCTAACCCGTTTTCTGGCATGGCTCGACACGCATTGGGAAAACGAAAACCTGACCGAGCTGGCCGCTCAGGAAAAGCTGGAGGGCTTTCGCAAAGAACATCCCGCATATCGCGGCCCAAGTTTCGAGTGCATTTCCGCCGTGGGCGAGAACAGCGCACTTATTCACTACACGGCTTCAACAGAAAGCAACGCCCCCCTCAGGCGTGGGCAGCTTTACCTCACCGATAGCGGCGGCCAGTATTGCGAAGGCACAACGGATGTCACGCGCACCCTCTGTCTGGGCAATCCAGCGCCTTCCATGCGCGAAAACTTCACCCGCGTTCTTAAAGGACACATCGCGCTCGCCTTGATCCGGTTTCCCGAAGGCTCTTCGGGAGGCGAACTCGACGTCCTTGCACGGCAATATCTTTGGAGCGTCGGCCGCGACTACAACCATGGCACGGGGCACGGCGTCGGCAACTATCTGGGCGTCCACGAAGGACCGCAGGCTATAACTAAGCGAAGCCAAACCCCGCTTCAACACGGGATGGTTGTCTCGAACGAGCCGGGCTATTACGAGGAAAACGCCTACGGCATTCGCATCGAGAATCTGCAGATGGCGGTCGAAATTTCCGGCCTTGCGGCAGGAAAAAGAAAAATGCTGGGCTTCGAGGTGCTTACCCTCGCGCCCATCGACTTGAAACTCATAGATGCTTCCCTGATGAGCGATGCCGAGCTGGCTTGGCTCAATGCCTACCACGAACGCGTGCGGCGGGAGCTTTCCCCCGCGCTTGACCAAGAAACGGCTAAATGGCTCGATGCCGCCACAAAGCCTATAGGAAAATAATCATGCTTTTTCACAGCACGCGCGGCCTTTCGTCCCAAGTCGATATCCGGATGGCGGCTCTCACAGGCCTTGCGCCGGACGGAGGCCTTTATTTGCCCGAAAAATGGCCCCAATTCTCATCGCAGGATATCGCAAACATGCGCGGCAAATCCTATCAGGACATCGCCCTTCAAATCATGCTGCCGTTTATGGGCGATGCGATGCCCGACGCGCTTTTGCGGGAGCTAATAGAAAAAGCCTATGCCCCTTTCGATTCGCCCGAGGTAACGCCGCTCAAAAAGCTGGAAGAAGATTTTTACATTCTGGAGCTTTTTCACGGCCCCACTTTGGCGTTCAAGGACGTTGCTCTGCAATTCCTTGGCCATGCGTTCGAGGCGTTTCTGGAAAAAGAAAGCCATCGCATGACGATCATCGGCGCGACGTCCGGCGACACGGGATCGGCTGCGATTGCAGCCTTGGCGGGGCGCAAAAATATCGACGTTTTCATCCTCTATCCTGAAAAAGGACCCAGCGATATTCAGCGCAAGCAAATGACATGCGTTGCCGCGCCGAACGTCCATGCGCTGGCCGTCAGGGGCAGCTTCGATCATTGCCAAGCCATCGTGAAAGCGCTTTTCGCGGACAGAGAGTTTCGCGCCGAAAGGAACCTTAGCACCGTCAATTCCATTAATTGGCTGCGTATTTTGGCGCAAATCGTCTATTACTTTGTCGCCGCGCAAAAAGTCAAAGGCGCGCCGACGTTCGTCGTTCCAACAGGCAATTTCGGAGATGTTTTTGCGGGCTATGCGGCTTCGAAATGCGGTTTGCCTATTGGCAAGCTCGTCGTTGCCAGCAACAACAATGATATCCTAACTCGTTTTTTCGCGACCGGCGCGATGAAGCCGGAAGGCGCAAGCGCCACCCTCAGCCCCAGCATGGATATCCAAATCAGCAGCAATTTCGAACGTTTATTGTATGATTTATGCGGCGGAGATACGAACCGCATGCGCGCGTTTATGGAGGATTTAAAAAACAAGGGCTCCTTTGCCGTGACGGAAGCGCAATTGAAGCAGGCGCGTGAACGTTTTTTAGCGGGGAAAGCAACGGACGAAGAAACGCTTTCCTATATCGCGGGGATCCACCGCACGTACGGCTATATCCTCGACCCCCATACTGCAGTTGGGGTGAAAGTTGCCCATGATCATCTAGCCGATTTGCCAAAACCGGTCGTTTGTCTTGCGACGGCGCATCCGGGCAAGTTTCCCGAAACAATAGAACGCGCTATCGGTTTTGCGCCATCGGTGCCGCCGAAAACAGCGGCTCTTATCGCCAAACCGGAACGTCTGACGGTTTTGGATGCGCAAACCGAAAGCATAGCGGCGTATATCCGGCGATCTTAATGAGAGCGCGCAAGCCGTTTTAAGTCTCGACATCACTCGCTCTGCGCCTCGCCTGTCGCTTGCCGTGTTGATCCATTGTTTTTAAAAGGCGCATTCGGTCCGGCGAGCGACAGGCTTTACGCAACCGCTCGTGACCCGCATGGAGGCACTTCAGGCGCCGTGTAGTTAACCGACGTACTTTTTCACAGCTACAGAGGCGTTCAAGCCGCCGAAGGCAAAGGAATTGTTCAGCGCGGCGTCGATCTTCATTTCACGTGCGGCATTCGGCACATAATCCAAATCGCATTCGGGATCCGGCCCCTGATAATTGATCGTTGGCGGCGCTACGTCGTTGTGAACGGCCAAAACGGTCGCCATCATCTCCAAAGCCCCTGCCGCGCCCAGTGCGTGGCCGAAAAGGGATTTGCTGGAGGATAATGCGGTTTTCTTAGCCTGCTGGCCGAAGGCGGCTTTGATCGCCATCGTTTCGGTGATGTCATTGATGCGCGTGCCAGTGCCGTGCGCGTTGATATAGGCCACATCTTCGGGCGCAAGCCCTGCGTCGCGCAGGCAATTCGTCACGGCGCGGGATGCGCCCGCCACATCGGGGGTCGTTAAATCCTTGGCGTCCGAGCTCATGCCAAAACCGGCGAACTCGCCATAAATTTTCGCGCCGCGCGCCTTGGCCTTTTCCTCGGTCTCTAAAACAAACATGGCCGCGCCTTCGCCCAAAACCATGCCGAGCCTTCCGGCGGAAAAGGGGCGGCATACATCCGGCGCCATGACGCGCAAGGCTTCCCAACCTTTCAAAGTGCCTAAAGTCAGGCAGGATTCCGACCCGCCGGTCATCGCCCTGTCGATCAGGCCGGAACGCATCATCGATAAAGTCACGCCCATAGCATGAATGGCCGAAGCGCACGCGCTCGCGACCGTAAAGCCCGGCCCTTTGATGCCCAGCGCCATGCTGATCTGGCTCGACCCCGCATTGACCATCAGGCGCGGAATCGTGAAGGGATGAATGCGCCCGGCAGCGTTGCCGTCCAGCAATTTGTGATACGATTCCTCAAGCGTGTTTTGCCCGCCGACGCCGGAGCCGGTGATAACAGCCATGCTTTGGGCGGATTCTTCGTCCAGCTCTAGCCCCGAATCGCGCATCGCATCGGCGGCGGCCGCCACGGCTAGTTGCGCAAAGCGGTCCAGCATCGACGCTTTTTTCGGGTCGATGTAATTCTCGATCTTAAAATCCTTGACCACGGCGGCGGGATAGGAAATCGGCTGTCCGCGAAAAGGAAAGCTGACGGAGCCAATACTGCCGCGCCCCTCGAAAAGGTTGGAACGAAAATCGGGAACTTTATTGCCGATAGGGGAAACGACGCCAAGGCCGGTGATAACGATACGCATGAACAACCTGAAACAATGAAAAACCGAATCCGTTATACATTGGCTTAAGGGAAAAGGGAAATGAGGGATAAAAAAGGGCTTTATACCAAACGACCAATGAATGTATCCACGCGGCGTGACTTCATGTCCTCTGCGCCTCGCTTATAGCTTGCTGGGCGTCACGATGGATTCCAATGGCTTAATAAGTCCAGCGAGCGATAAGCTCTTCGCAACCGCTCGTGACCCCAGCGAGTCATTTCATCGGCCGCTTGGAATTACGCGCTTTTTTTATCGTCCTTGACCTCGCTGAATTCGGCGTCGACAACGCCCGGTTCGGCCTGCGCTTGTTGTGCGCCGTCTTCCGGAGCTGCGCCCTGCGCCGCGCCCTCTTGCTTGGCCTTATAAAGCTGTTCGCCGATTTTCATGGCGACTTGCGTCAAAGCATCCGACTTGGCCTTGATTGCGGCCGCGTCGCCCGAATCCAAAATGCCTTTCAGGTCCGCAATCGCGCTGTCGACGGCGCCCTTGTCGTCGGCGCTGATTTTGTCGCCAAGCTCGGCCACCGTTTTTTCGGTTTGATGGATCAACGCGTCCGCTTGATTGCGAGCGTCCACGGCCTCGCGGCGCTTTTTGTCATCGGCGGCGTTAGATTCCGCCTCTTTGACCATGCGCTGGATATCCGCCTCCGACAGGCCGCCCGAAGCCTGAATGCGGATTTGCTGTTCCTTGTTCGTCGCCTTGTCTTTGGCCGTGACGCTCACAATGCCGTTGGCGTCGATATCGAACGTCACCTCGATCTGCGGCACGCCGCGCGGGGCAGGGGGAATGCCCATCAAATCGAACTGCCCCAGCAGTTTGTTGTCCGCCGCCATTTCGCGCTCACCCTGAAAAACGCGGATCGTCACCGCGTTCTGGTTATCCTCGGCGGTCGAAAAGACTTGGCTTTTTTTCGTTGGAATCGTCGTATTGCGGTCGATCAGGCGCGTGAAAACGCCGCCCAGCGTTTCGATGCCCAGCGATAAAGGCGTTACGTCGAGCAAAAGAACGTCTTTCACGTCGCCCTTCAAAACGCCGCCTTGGATGGCCGCGCCGACGGCGACGACCTCGTCGGGGTTCACGCCGCGATGCGGCTCGCGCCCGAAAAAATCTTGCACCAATTGAATCGCCTTGGGCATGCGCGTCATGCCGCCCACAAGAATAACCTCGTTGATATCGGAAGGCTTGATGCCCGCGTCTTTCAACGCCATGCGGCAAGGCTCAATCGTGCGCTGTAGAAGGTCTTCGACAAGCGACTCCAGCTTGGAGCGTGTCAGCTTGATCGATAGATGCTTCGGCCCCGCCTGGTCTGCGGTGATGAACGGCAGGTTCACTTCCGTTTGCATGGATGACGACAATTCGATCTTGGCCTTTTCGGCGGCCTCCTTTAGGCGCTGCAAAGCCAGTTTGTCGTTGCGCAAGTCGATTCCCTGCTCTTTCTTGAACTCGTCGCACAGGAAATCCATGATGCGCGTGTCGAAATCTTCGCCGCCGAGGAACGTATCGCCGTTCGTCGACTTCACTTCGAACACGCCGTCGCCAATTTCCAGAACCGAAACGTCGAACGTCCCGCCGCCAAGGTCGTACACGACGACGGTGCCGGATTTCTTTTTCTCCATGCCATAGGCCAGCGCGGCGGCAGTCGGCTCGTTGATAATGCGCAGGACTTCAAGACCGGCAATCTTGCCCGCGTCTTTGGTGGCTTGACGCTGGCTGTCGTTAAAATAAGCGGGAACCGTGATGACGGCCTGCGTCACCTTCTCGCCCAAATAGGCTTCCGCCGTTTCTTTCATCTTGCCCAAAATGAAGGCCGAGATTTCGGAAGGACTGTACGCCTTGCCTGCCGCTTCGACCCATGCGTCGCCATTCGAATTGCGAACGATTTTGTAGGGCATCAGATTAATATCTTTTTGCACCATCGGATCGTCAAACCGGCGGCCGATCAACCGCTTGATGGCGTAAAGCGTGTTGGACGGATTAGTTACCGCTTGACGCTTAGCAGATTGTCCCACAAGGCGTTCCCCTGTATTCGTGAAGGCGACGATGGAGGGCGTGGTATTGGCGCCTTCGGCATTATGGATAACGGTCGTGCCCGAGCCTTCCATAACCGCGACGCACGAGTTCGTGGTGCCAAGGTCGATGCCGATAACTTTTGCCATTGGGAATTATCCTTTCAAATCAAAGGGCTGCGCCTTAAGAGGCGCGCCGTGTCTTGAGGTTATATAGGCAAAGAATCCCCAAGCTGCAATGGGGGGAGGTTAAAATAAGTTATTCCGTATTAGTGAAAACAAGCATTTTTTATTTTAATGCTTCGGCGGGCACTACCGGCGCCAACGCGCGCCGCAGCAAGACGATGCTGATGCGGCGGTTGCGCGGGTCTTTGGGGTCGTCGGTGAAGGGTTCACGATCCGCGCGGCCGGAAACGCGCTCGATATGCTTTTCTTCTACGCCCGCCTTCACCAGATATTCGCGGGTCGTATTGGCGCGGTCGGTTGAAAGCGTCCAATTGTCGCGCCCTGATCCGGGCATGAAAGGCAGGCCGTCGGTATGCCCTGTAATGGAAATCTTGTTCGGCAACTGCGCGATCACGCGCCCGATCATAAGAAGCAAGTCCCGCGCTTTTAAATAAGGAATGGCGCTTGCCGAGGGAAACATGGAAAATTTGTCGCGGTCCAAAATCTGGATGCGCAAGCCTTCCGACGTGCGGTCCACAACGATCTGGTTGGCAAAGGGCGCAATTTCTGGATTCGCCATGATCGCTTGCTTCAGCGATTGCTCGGTGATCTTGAAGGCTTCCTCTTCCTGCTTCATGGCGGCTGCCATGGCGGCCACGTCTTTCGGCACGTCGCCTGAGCCTTCTTTCTCGTATTTTCCGGCGCCGCCGCCGCCCGTTCCTGCGGTGTCTTCGTCGCCTTCCTCGCCTTGGCCTACGGTCGGGATGGTTGCTTCCTGCGTAGAGGGGGGCGAACGGTCCGAAATCTCGCCGCCCTTTTCCGAGGAAATCGAAAGGCCGCCGAAAGCGCCGCCCGCGCCGGATTCGGTGCGCGAAATGCCGGCGGGCGCGAAATAATCCGCGATGCCCTTGCGCTGTTCGCTGGTCGTCACGCTCAAAAGCCAAAGAAGAAGGAAAAAAGACATCATGGCGGTGACGAAGTCCGCATAGGCCACCTTCCACGCGCCGCCGTGATGAGCGGGATGTCCCCCTTTCTTCTTTTTGCGAATGATGATGACGGGCTGATCCGCCATAAGCCAAGCCTTTCGTTATGCGGGCGGCGGCAAGGCCGATGTCGCTTCTTCAAGTTCGATGAAGGTCGGGCGTATTTCGCTTAGCAAGGTTTTGCGCGCGTATTCGATGGAGATCGACGGCGCGAATCCCTGCAAGTGCGCCAAAAGCCCCGTCTTGATGCATTGAAGATACCGTGCTTCGGACGCGAAAAAGAATTCCATGGAACAGGCAAAGGGACCGAACATGCCATAGGCCGTCCACACGCCCATGAAGGTTCCGACCAAGGCGCCGCCGATCATCGCGCCCAAAACTTCGGGCGGCTCGGAAATCGCGCCCATGGTTTTAATGACGCCTAAAACGGCGGCGACGATGCCGATGGCCGGCATGCTATCGGCGATGTTTGTAATGGCCTTGACGGCGCCGGCGGATTCGTTGTGATGGACTTCCAACTCCTCGTCCATCAATGCCTCAAGCTCGTAGGGCTTGTCCGACCCCAAAGTGACAAGGCGCAAATAGTCGCACAAAAAGCTAACCGCATGATGCTCGCGCAAGAAGCCCGGGAATTGCTGAAACAACGAGCTTTGCTCGGGATTTTCAATATGCTGTTCAAGGACCAAAAGCCCCTTGGTCTTGGCCAGCTTGAAAAGCTGGTAAAGCATGCACAAAAGCTCGATATACGAATCTTTGTTGAACTTCGGCTTTCGCAAAATCATGCCGAAAGCGCGCCCGACGCGGCGAATAACGACGATAGGATTGGAAATAATGAAACCGCCAAGGGCGGTTCCGCCCATGATGACGATTTCAGCCGGCGCCGCTTCCATCAGCACCTTAAGGTTGCCGCCCTCCACCGCATAGGTGACCAGCGTGCAAAGGACGACAGTAAAAGTGCCGATAATGAGGTTCATGAAAGCGAATCCGCCGGGGAGCTAAAGAGACTCAACAAACAGTTCGCACGCAGAGGTTAATATCGTTTTAACGAATCGCTAAACCGTTCGGCGCGCAAAAGCATTCTCCCCCTCCCTTGAAAGCGCGTCGCGTTCGACGCCCTAATGCCGCCCCATTTCTGAGGCTTGATATTTAAGCAAAGAGGGATTAGCTCTTAATCATCCATAAAAACCATAAGGATTAATGAAATGTCCAAAAAAATCCTCCTCGCCACGGTTGCTCTTCTCGGGGCTTTGGCAATGCCCGCTTGGGCCGCCGATGACGCAGCCAAGGCGGATCCCGTCGTCGCGCGCGTTAATGGCGAGGAAATCCATCGTTCCGATGTTCTTCGCGAATTGCAAATGGCGGGACCCCAACTGCAGCAACTGCCCCCGCAGGCATTGTATCCGCAGATTTTGCATAAAATGATCGCGACGAAAGCCGTGGCGCAGAAGGCTTTTGCGGCCGGCTCCCAAAACGATCCCGAGGTTCAAAAGCGCGTGAAAGCTATCGAGTCGCAGATCGTGGCGGAGGCCTATCTGTATAAGTTGGTGGAGCCAAAGATCACAGACGCCAAGATCAAGGAGCGCTATGATCAATTGTCCGCCAAATTCAAGCCGCAGGATGAAGTCCGCGCGCGCCATATTTTGGTGAAAACCGAAGCCGAGGCTAACGACGCTATCAAGCAGGTGAAGGGCGGCACTGACTTTGCCAAGCTGGCCGAAGAAAAATCGAAGGATACTGGAACGGCGAAACAGGGCGGCGATCTGGGGTATTTTGTTCACGACTCGATGGTCAAAGCTTTCGCTGATGCCGCTTTTGCCATGAAGCCCGGCCAAGTCAGCGATAAGCCCGTTAAAACCGAATTCGGCTATCATGTGATAAAGGTGGAAGACAAGCGCAAGTCCTCTCCGCCGCCAATTGCCGAGGTGAAAGATCAAATCGCCAGCCAGCTCGGTCAGGAGATGATCAACGACGAAGTCAAAGCTGTCGAAGGCAAGGCCAAAGTAGAAAAATTCAATATCGACGGGACGCCTTTGCCGCCGCCTTCCAAGGAACCGGCCGCAAAAAAATAGCTTTCTCGCTTCTAACGAAAAGCCCAAGGGGAAACCCTTGGGCTTTTTTGCGGGGGCAGGATACGCTTTTGGGATTGGCTAAGTATGCCCCGACAACTCTTGGTCCCTTCTGGGGATGAAATCCAGATAATCGCGTAAGGCTTTTAATTGATGCAGCATGAAGTAATTTTCGATGTGCAGGCATATCCGCAAAGCCACCTCATCCATATCCAGCGGCTTTAATAAAAAATCGTTCGCGCCGCAGGACAGCGCGCGAAGACGCGAATTCCTATCTTCAAGCGCGGTTTGAACGATGATGGGCATGCGAAGAAGATGCTTGTCGGCGCGCACCTTTTCGCAATAGCCAAAGCCGTCCAGATTGGGCATGCACAAGTCCAGAAGGACAAGATCGGGGCGAAGATCATAGGTTTTTTTCAACGCTTCGACGCCGTCGTTGGCGGCTTCGATTTTGTTAAAACCCGCCTTTTTCAAGGCGACCGTGATCAAGCGGCGTTCGAAAACGCTGTCGTCAACGACAAGGATGCACGCATGAGCAAAACGGGCTACGACGTCGTACATGTTTGACCTGCGCTTTTTAAGGGGGGTGGTTTGGCGCTCAGGCAAGCAAGATTAGCCAGAATGGCTTTTTCCTCGCTGCCGCCGCCGTCGGTAATTTTCTTCTTTATCGAAGACGCTAACGCAGTAACTAAATCAAAAACGAGTGGATGTTTAATTTCCGGACTTTCGCGGCTTTCGCATGCGTCCGCGAGAAATGCGCATATTTTAAAAATGTAAGGGAAGCCATACATCTTGGCCTCGCCCTTCAACGAAGCAGCCAAAGCGGCGGCGTCGCGCAGGCATTTTGGTTCGCCCTCTTTTGATTTGGCGATAAGGTCCGAAATTTTTTTGACTTCTTCCTCGGCATCCATGAAAAAACAATTGCGCCCGATTTCCACGATTTTTGCGGCCGCATCGATTTTTTCGGGCGTAAAAATGTCGCTTAAGGAAACCTCGACCCCGATGGTCTTTTTAAGGGAGTAGTCGGGCTTATAAGCCACGACATACTCGGTTTTTTGAGCCATGTTGGTATGATAGCCGGGATCTTGGGGCGACTTAGTGTCCAAGAGATCCTCCTTGGCGCGGGGGAGGAGACTGGAAAAACCGTATCTCGCGCACGCGCCGTTCCATCTTGCCAGGCACCGGCATGGCGGCGATGCGGCGGCACGGGCCTTTGTACGGCCCGGAATTGATGAAGATGCGCGGCTCTTCAATGATCGAGGCGATCTTTTTGCACAGGGAATCCACGGAAAACGGCTTTATAAGGACTTCGTTGACGCCGGCATCGCGCGCGCAATTTAATTCTTCCGATGTTCCGTCCAACGGCAAAAACATCACGACAGGCAGAAACGGATTGGGGGAGGAAGGAGACGAGCGCAAACGCTCAACGAATTTGGCGCCGCTTAGGGACAGGCAATCAGGATCCGGTTTTGCGCTCGCGTCATTCGAGGCGGGTTTGGCAAGAACGAATAAATCCCAATTTGCAAAAATCAGGTCTATTTTCTTATCGCGAATAAGGGTCACGCCTGAAGAAGCGTCGTTGGCGATAAAAACGTTCCGAAAGCCGAGTCGATTAAGAATGCATTTAATGAGATTGCCGGTCTTTGATTTGCCGTCGACAACCATCACATTGATATTATCGAGCCTATTGCTTAAATTCTTTTTTGTTAGAGCTTGATGAAGCATATCCCATAACCCTCACACGCTAGGGATGCAAAACTGCATACATTTGTGTACAGGAAGATGAAATTAGCGAAGTGTGCCAGTAATAATTGAACTAATGTTACCTAGCATGCACTTATGCCAACCAGTATCGTTCCACAACAACTACCTTGGGTTGCATATCACGCAATATTATGTCGGTCAACTTTCCGTGTAAAGGCCGATCTGTTTTATTACCTTAAGTTGCACGAAAGCATCGAACTCGTTTCGCTGCGAAAACGATTTCCGCTTATGAAAAAAGAAGAGAAGAAAGCCGCTTGCGTCCTGCTTGAGTCAAAGAATGCGCGGGTCCTAAAGCATCGAAAAACCTTAAAAGCTGTTTTCGCGCTCCATCGTCGTTCCATTTTCGATCCCGCCGGACGATTTCCAGTAAATGTTCAACAGCCTCATCCTTGCGGTCTTCCGCCCAAAGGGCAAGCGCGAGATCGAAACGCGCCGCATGATCCGCCGGATTGTCGACAATATCCTTTTCTAATCTCTTCGCTTGGCCTTTGGCCGTGGCAGCCTCTTCCGCAAGCGCCAGTGCAGTGCGAACGGAATCGAATGCTCTGTGGGCGCAGCTTGTTGAGGCCGAATCCAAAATTTCTCTGGCGGCGGTGATATTCCCTTTGGCCAGCGCGCAACGCGCCAAACCTGCCGACGCCGCCGCGTCATCCGGCGCAGACTCTAACACAGCCGTAAAAAGTCCTGCAGCGGCTTCTGCGTCGCCGGCGTTTAATTGTTCTTCCGCCCGCGCAAGCTGATTGGCGGCATCCGTTTTCTCTGCGCCGCCGCCGAGACCGAGAGTTTTGAGAAGGCGGTCGATCCATGCTTTGATTTGCGTTTCCGAAAGCGATCCCGAAAAGGCATCGACGGGGCGGCCTTTATAAACGGCGTAAACAGCCGGTATTTCCTGCACGCCCATTTGCTGAACGATGGCCTGGTTTTTGTCAATCTCGACCTTGGCCAGACGAAAGGCACCGTTTGCACCCCGCGCGATTTTTTCCAATGCGGCGTTCATCTGCGCGCCCGAAGGTTCCCAGGCCGCCCAAAAGGAAATCAGAATCAAAACGTCTTTAGAGGCTTCGACAACATCGGCTTTAAAGGTTGCCAACGATACGTCGGAGACAAAATTGTCGGCTTGTGGCGCAGCAGACGAGGATGAGGTCATTATTGTTCAACTTTCAAAAAATTACTCCTCGTGCGGGAAGCACGGCAGAGCAAGGCTGTTCAATTCCTCGCACAGGGATTCGGGGCTTCTGCCGGCCGCCCTTATCGTAAACACCGGCGTGCCGCCAAAGACTTTGACTTCCGGCACAATATGGAAAGAAATATCCGACACATTGCCGCCCAGGGCGGATTTGATCTGCTTGACGCGATTCTTGGCCATGCCTTCCGTCGGGGCCGCGCCAAGATCGGCATACGTTTCTGGCCCCTCTTTCTGACTCTGCGCCGATTTAATTCCTTGCTTGGCTTGCGCCTGCTTGGCAGCCCTGGCAAAATTTTGTTTCAACGGCTTAGGCGCCACGCGGTCGTCCTTATGGCCTTCCAAAACCTGCAAAGCCTCGTCCGGCTCTCCCTGCGATATCAGTAGATGCGCATAATTGTTGGCTGCCGCCTTGTCTTCGGGCGCAAGCTCCAGCGCTTTTTCATAGGCTTCGCGGGCGGCATCGCGCTTCCCCAGCATTTCATAGGCGACGCCCAAACCGTTCCACGCGCGTGAACTTTGATCGTTTCTTGATGCGGCGGATAAATAAACATCCCGCGCTTCTTCATATTTGCCTTTGGCCAAAAGAGCTTTGCCTTGGGAGGCTAAGGAGTCGGCCATCAGCGCGTCTTCGGGCGCAGGTTCGGAAGCGCAAGCCGCCAATGCTAACACGGAAAGGAGGATGACAGAACGGATCATGGGAATCTCGTTGGCAAGAAGGAAAATCAGGGGCATTCTGGGCCAAAAATCGTCATTTACCAATTATTATTTTTATTGTGAGATTTCTAAAGAATGGAAGGGAACAGCGATTCAAAGGCACGCTTGGCGCAAGAATTGCCGCGCCTTATCGAGCGCATGCACAGGCGATATCTTGACGTCGTACGGCTAGAGCTTTCCAAGCATGGTTTTCACGATATCAGCCCTGTGCAGGCCGTTATGTTGGGAACGATCGGCGACGGCGAAATAACGGTGCGCGATTTGATCGAACGCGGGTATTATCTTGGCTCAAACGCCTCCTATAACCTCAAGAACATGATCGATGGGGGCTACGTCGACCGGCAAATATCCCAGCGCGACCGCCGGTCGGCAAAATTAAAAGCCACCGTCAAAGGCCGTGCGATTCTCAACATGCTTTCGCTACTGAATCTCCAGATGGCCGAAAGTTTCACCAAGAATGAAGGCACGGAAATCGAAATTACATACCAAACCTTGCGCCACTTCGAGCATCGTTGGACGGAAGCCATTCGTTCGGAAAAACCAGCCGAAATGGCCGATTTGGTCTAATGCCTGAAGTGCCGGATGCCGGTAAACACCATTGCCAGACCGGCCTTGTTCGCGGCTTCGATCACTTCGTTATCGCGTAACGAGCCGCCCGGCTGGATAACGGCCGTCACCCCCGCTTCGACCAACGCTAAAAGCCCGTCGGCAAAGGGGAAGAAAGCATCTGAAGCTGCGACGCTGCCTTTGGTCAGGCTGTCTTCAACGCCGGCGACCTTTGCGGCGTCTTCGGCCTTGCGCGCGGCGATGCGCGCGCTATCCACGCGACTCATTTGGCCTGCGCCAATGCCCACCGTCGCGCCATATTTTGCATAAACAATGGTGTTCGACTTCACGTGCTTGCCGACCGTAAAGGCGAAAATCATATCGTTCAATTCCTGCTCGGAAGGCTGCCGCTTCGTCACGCACTTTAAATTTGCCCTGTCCAGAACAATATCGTCGCGCGTCTGGACTAACAGGCCGCCCGAAACGGATTTAAAGATTTTCCCCGTGGCTTTCGGATCGGCCATCGTTTTCGTCAGCAGCACGCGTAAATTCTTTTTCTTGGCGATTATTTCCTTGGCCTCGTCGTCCATATCGGGCGCGATGATGACTTCCGAGAAAATTTCAGTAATGGCCTTGGCTGTCGGCCCGTCCAGCAAGCGATTGCAGGCGATTATGCCGCCGAATGCGCTGACTGTATCGCAGGCGAAAGCGCGCTTGTAGGCGGAAAGCAAATCCGCGCCGGTCGCGACGCCGCAGGGGTTCGCGTGCTTAATGATCGCGATGGCGGGGGTGTCTGTGAATTCGCTCACCAGCTCGAACGCGGCGTCGGTATCGTTGATGTTGTTATAGCTCAGCTCTTTGCCCTGCACCTGAATGGCGTTCGATACGCCCGGCTTTTCGGAATCGTAAATGTAAAAGCCGGCAGACTGATGCGGATTTTCGCCGTAGCGCAGCGTTTGTTGCCTGCGCGCGGCCAACGACCAAGTTTCGGGATAGTCGTCGCCCAATTGCTGCGCAAACCATGAGCTAATGGCGCTGTCGTAGCTTGCCGTATGCGCATAAGCGGCCGCGGCCAGTTTTTTGCGAAAATCAAGCGACGTGCCGCCGCCATGCTCGGTTAATTCCAAAACAACGTCTTCGTACTGCGCCGGATCCGTCACTACCGTCACAAAAGCATGGTTCTTCGCGGCCGAGCGAACCATAGCCGGGCCCCCGATATCGATATTCTCGATGCAGGTCTCGAAATCCGCTCCCTTGGCGACCGTCTGGCGGAAAGGATACAGATTGACGACAACCAGATCGATGGGCGGAATGTTGTGCTTCGTCGCTTCTTCCTGATGCGCCTTCAGATCGCGGCGTTGCAAAAGGCCGCCGTGAATGCGTGGATGCAAGGTCTTGACGCGTCCCCCCAGCATTTCTGGAAAGCCGGTGTAATCGCCGACTTCGACGACAGTCAGCCCGGCTTGGCGCATGGTCGACGCTGACCCGCCCGTTGAAAGAATTTCGATGTTGTGCTCCGCCAGCCTGCGGGCGAATTCAATAAGACCGGTCTTATCGGAAACCGAGATCAAAGCGCGCGCGATTTTGTGGGTCTGGGTCATGGGATGGCCGTTGGCTGGAGGGAGGAACAAAGAAAGGATTACACGGCATTTCGAGTCGGCGCTAGACGCGATTCGGGGGGCACCCTAACTTTAATGCTTATGAGGTTTATTTTCTGCAATATGTGCCCCATGTCTTATGGCGGGATGGTCGAAATAAGCCACACCCAAACCGCATCTTCCTCTTGTGATTTTTAAATCCAAACCCTAGACTAGCGCCGTTTTTCGGCTTCCCTCCCGCACTTTCAGGATACGTTATGTTTAAAAATCCCCTTCGGTACGTTTTGCTTTCCGCCGTTCTGGCGTCGCTTGGCGCGACCCCGCTTTTTGCCAAGAACCCGCCTGCGCCTGCAACCGCTGCCCCTTCCGCGCCAGCCGCCGATCCGAAACCTATCGACAGCGCGGCCGATACCTTTAAACAGCTCACGCTTTTCTCCGACGTTCTGGAACGCGTCCGCGCCGATTATGTGGACGCCGTCACCGACGACAAGCTGATCGAAAACGCATTGAACGGCATGTTGTCCGCGCTCGATCCGCATTCGGGCTACATGAACAAGAAAAACTTTACCGACATGCAAACGCAGACCAAGGGCGAATTCGGCGGCCTTGGCATCGAAGTCACAATGGAAAACGGCATCGTCAAGGTGGTTTCTCCCATAGACGATACCCCCGCCGCAAAGGCAGGGCTTCAGCCAAACGATCTGATCACGCACATCGACACCAAGCCCGTGACGGATTACACGCTGACCGAAGCCGTCGACCATATGCGCGGCACGCCGGGCACGAAAATCGTCCTGACGATTCGCCGCGGCGGCTTGTCGGGAACGCCGTTCGATGTGACTCTGACCCGCGCTGTTATCCATGTTAAATCCGTCAAGTGGGAGCCGAAAGACGACATCGCCTATATCCGCATCAGCGCGTTTAACGAGCAAACGCAGCCCGGCCTCGACAACGCCCTTAAGGAAATCGACGCCAAAATGGGCGATAAGCTGATCGGCTACGTTCTCGATCTTCGCAACAATCCGGGCGGGCTTCTCGATGAAGCCGTCTCGGTTTCCAGTTCCTTCCTTGAAGCGGGCAAAGAAGTCGTTTCCACGCGCGGCCGCCATAAGGAAGACGAGCAGAAAATGTACGCGCGCGGCGGAGAAAAGGCGCACGGCAAGCCCATCGCGGTTCTTATTAACGGCGGCTCGGCCTCGGCGTCCGAAATTGTGGCCGGCGCCTTGCAGGATCATAAGCGGGCGATCCTCGTCGGCATCAAGAGCTTCGGCAAAGGCTCGGTGCAAACCATCATCCCGGTATCCGGCGGCGGCGCGATGCGCCTGACGACCGCTCGGTATTACACGCCGTCGGGCCGTTCGATTCAGGCCTTGGGCATCGAGCCGGATATCGTTGTGCAACAAGCCAAGCTGGAAAAGCTGGCTTCCGGTCCGGGCGTGCACGAAGCCGATTTGAAAGGCGCTTTGCAAAACGAAACCAAGGACAAAAACGCGAAAAACGCCGCGCCATCCGAGGACGAAGAACCCCTCCCGCCGATGGACAGCGACAAAAAGGGCAAGGAAAAGGGCGGCAAGGACTCCAAAAAGGACGACCAACCGTTCGACTATCAGCTGGCGCGCGCCATGGATCTCATCCGCGGCGTCCATCTGTACGAGGCAAAGAAAGCGAAATAGCGTTCGTCCGCATCAGACAAGAGGATAACGATGTCATCCACGGCGCTCTGGATCGGCCCCGCGATACTAAGCATCTTTGCGGCCGCCTATGCTTTGGTTTTTTTTGAAGAAAAGATCAACTTGCGGAAATCCAAGCCGGTGATGGCCGCCGCAGGCTTCATCTGGGTTCTCGTGGCTGTGGCCTTTCAGTTGGAAGGCCGCGCCCCCGAAACCGCAGAGAAGCTGCGCGGGGTGCTGCTGGACTTCGCCGAGCTTTTCCTCTTTCTTCTGGCGGCCATGAGCTTCGTCAACGCCATGGTCGAGCGCAATGTGTTTGAGTTTCTGCGGACGCGGCTTCTGGCCTCGAAAACGACCGTTCGCGGCCTCTTTTGGACAACGGGCTTTGTGGCTTTCTTCCTATCGCCGATTGCCGATAATTTAACCACGGCGCTTGTCGCCGGAACGGTCGTTCTGACAAGCCTGAAAGACAACAAAAAAGACGCCGCCGCTGCGCTTGTGGGCGTTGTCGTCGCCGCGAATGCGGGAGGCACTTTCTCGCCTTTTGGCGATATCACGACGCTGATGATCTGGCAAAAAGGCGCGGTGAATTTCACGCAATTCTTCGTTCTTTTCATCCCCGCTCTTGCGAATTGGCTAGTGCCCGCGGCGATCATCTCGCTCACCCTTTCGCGCCAGAAGCTGAATGCCTCCGAAGAGGTCGAGGGCATGCGCCAAGGCGGCGGCGTCATGGCGGGGCTATTTCTTTTAACCGTGGCCGGCACGGTTTTCAGCCATCATTATCTGCATCTGCCCCCGTTTCTGGGCATGATGACGGGTTTGGGCGCGCTGAACATATACGGCTATTTCCTCAAAAACATGGAATTGCGCATCGTGGGCAAATCGGGCGCGCCTAACATCGCCTGCAAAGACGACCGTTGGCCGTTGCGCAAGCCCTTTGATGTATTCGGCATTTTAGAAAAAGTCGAATGGGACACACTTTTGTTTTTCTATGGAATCATGCTTTGCATCGGCGGCATCGGCGCCATGGGCTATTTGGACAGTCTTTCCCGCTTTCTCTATGCGGATCTGGGCAGTACGGCAGCCAATATTCTTATCGGTCTTTTGTCCGCAATCATCGATAATATTCCGCTGACCTTCGCTGTTTTGACCATGAACCCGCAAATGGATTTGGGGCAATGGCTTTTAATAACGCTGACGGCGGGCGTGGGCGGGTCTCTCTTGTCCATTGGCTCGGCGGCGGGCGTCGCCTTGATGGGCATAGGCCGGGGGACCTATAGTTTTGCGGCTCATTTCAAATGGACATGGGCGATTGCTTTGGGGTTTTTCGCCAGCATAGGCCTTCACTTCGCTCTGAATCGCCATTTGTTCACCGATCAAAGCGTGTTTTTTTAAAGCCTAAAATGCGCCCGATGGTGTGTGGATGAAATCCGTTTCCTTGATGCTCTTTTCCCGTTGGCGCGAGGCGACTTTGGATACGTAGAATGCATTCATCTCGTGCGTGATTCTTTCCGCGAGGGGGTGGCCGATAATCTTTTTTGCGTCGTTTTTATACGTGCGCAAATCCTTTAACGAACACGTCATTTCTTCCGTGCTGGAAGCGCCCATCATCGAGCCTTGAGTAAATTCCGTTCGGCGGACCATCCGCGCCACAAGCGCGGGGTATCGCGTTATGTCGCCATCCTCGCGGAGAAGCCGAACCTGCTCGACCATCGGTCCGGCGAAGACATATAAATGGAAGTCGTTAGGGTAATCCCTGTTTCTGACGATGGTTTTCGGCGCGTCTTCCGGGCTTAATACATAACGGCATTTTGTCGTTGGCGCGTTCGCGCCATCAAAGCAAAAGGGATCCCGCGCCTGCCGAATCAGGACGCCAATGCCGCGCCGCGCAATGTCTGAAAAAGGACGCATTTCAAAATCTTTAAAAATACAGCTGCGTATATGCCTATAGTTTAAGATAAATGGTTAAAGCATTACTTAATTACGGCAATAATGCCTGATGTTCATTTGGCGGATTCAATCCGGGACCTCAAAAAAGCGACCGCTTCTTCGCTGTTCCAGTCATACGTTCCAAAAAGACGGGCGATTTCGCGCCCCTGCGGGTCGATCAAAAGAGTCGTCGGCAATCCATCCAGATAAAAAGCCGACAGGGCGCGCCCTGCGGCATCATAAGCAAAAGACAAGCTGGACAAACGATGCGCCTTTAAAAAGGCTTTTGCCCTGTCAGGCGTCCGGTCTTCCGACAACGGCAAAACCAGCAAAGTCCGGGGGTCGAAACGCCGTTGAAGCCTGTCGAGCGAAGGCATTTCCTCAAGGCAGGGCGGACACCACGTCGCCCACACGTTCAGCAGAACAAACCGTCCCCGAAAATCCGACACGGCATGCTGAACGCCGTCCTCGTCCTCGAAAACAAGGGGCGGTAAAATGCCCGGAACGTCCCAAACCTGAAGGTGGCCAAGATCGGAAGCAAAGGCGGAAAGGGGAATGGAAAGCAAAAGCGACAAAAAGAAAACAAAATGGAGCATTTTGGAATCCAAAGAGTTGGTAAAAAGGTTCGCCCGTTTATGAATCTCAAACTCTTTATATTTTACTTGCCGAAATCAAGGCCGAAAATATGGTAAAAATCGGGGCGATCCTGCCATTTCGGATCCGCTTTCACGTCCAAAAACAAATGTACCTTGCGTTCTAAAAGGCGGCCGATGTCGGCGCGCGCTGCCTCGCCGATGGACTTGATGCGCGCGCCGCCTTTGCCCAAGACGATGGCGCGGTGATTGGCGCGCGCCACGACAATGCGTTGGCGAATTACAACCGAACCGTCGTGCTTTTCCTCAAGGCTTTCGGGCAGCACGGCTGCGGCATAGGGCAATTCCTGATGCAGTTGCCGATACAGCTGCTCGCGCGTCGCCTCCGCAGCTAAAACTTGCGTGGGCAAATCGCTTACCTGATCCTCGCCGAAAAGCCACGGGCCGTCTGGCATTCTCTTCTTCAAGCCGGCCTTGAGATCATCCACTCCGTTGCCGTTTAAAGCCGAAATCATAAAGACGTCCGAGAACGCGCCGGTATCGTCTAGCTTCTTGGCCAAAGGCAAAAGTCTTGGGGGCGCGATGGCGTCCACCTTGTTGAGCGCGAGAATAGCCTTCTTTTGGCGCCGCATTAGCTCTTGGACAATCCCTTCGGTTGTTTCGTCGTTTTTCGCCGACGCATCCACAAGAACGACAACTGCATCGGCATCGCTCAGGCTGTTCCATGCGGCGGCCACCATGGCGCGGTCAAGACGCCTTTTGGGGGCAAAAATCCCGGGTGTGTCGATGAAGCAAATTTGTGTCTTGCCTTCCGTCAAAATGCCCAGAACGCGAAGGCGTGTGGTTTGAGCCTTGGGGCTAACGATGGAAATTTTTTGCCCGATCAGGCGGTTTATCAAAGTCGACTTGCCGGCATTGGGCGCGCCTAGAAGAACGACGTAGCCGCTTTTCGTTTTTGGATTTTCCTTTGCGCTCATGCTTTACCGACAATCTCCAGCAGCTTGGCGGCGGCGGCTTTTTGGGCGTCGCGCTTCGAATTGCCCTCGGCGGTTGCGGGCAAAAATCCTTTGACGCTTGCTTCCACGACGAATTTCGGCGCGTGCGCGGGTCCCGAGTTTTCAACGACCCGATAAACGGGCAGCGGCAATCCCTGTCCTTGCGCCCATTCCTGCAGGGTCGTTTTGGGGTCGGCGGGCGTTTCAGGAACGGCAATGTCTCCCTGCCAATACTGATGAATGAATTCGCGCGCGGGGTCGTAGCCGCCGTCCAGATATAAGGCGCCGATTACAGCCTCCATGGCGTCGGGAAGAGTCGCCAGATTTTTCCTGCCAGCCTCGGCGTTTTCGCCGCGGGCCAGCCGGATGAACCTTCCAAGGCCTATCGTCATGGCGATGGCGCGCAAGGCGTCGCGATTCACAAGCGCGGCATGGCGCTTGGCCATTTCGCCTTCGTCGGCGTTCGGAAACGTTTCGAAAAGCCACTCGGCAATGACCAGCCCTAAAACGCGATCCCCCAAAAACTCAAGCCGTTCATAAGCCGCGCCGCGCTTGCGCCGCGATCCCGACAGGGACGGGTGAGTTAACGCGCCTTCCAGCAATTTTGGTTGTCTAAAGACGTGCCCCAGCTTTTCCTCCAAAGCCGTAGGATCGGGTTTGATCTCTGCGTTCGCCGCCATGCTTAAACGATCCTGTCAAAAAGCCGCGACCAGCGTACGGTCCACGGCCATGTCCAGAATTCCCAGAAATGCGTATTTTCGTCGATTGAGAAAAATAGCATTTGCGCCTTGCCGACCAAATTTTCTTCGGGAACGAAGCCGACCAGCCGCGTCCGGCTATCCTGCGAATTGTCCCGATTGTCGCCCATGAAGAAGTAATGATGAGGCGGCACCGTATAGACATCCGTATTATCCAAGGGCATTTCGTCGCCCTGCTTGCGAATAACATGCGAAAAACCGCCGGGCAAATGCTCCATGTAATCCACGGCCGTCGCCTGAGGCTTGGTCTCTTCCGCGCTGGCAAGAGAAGGCAGCCGCTCGCGTTCGACAGGAACGCCGTTGATGTAAAGCTGCCCGTGGCGCATTTGCACGGTGTCGCCGGGTAGGCCGATCAGGCGCTTGATGTAATCGACGGATGGTTTGGTGGGCAGCTTAAAGACAACAACGTCGCCGCGCTGGGGCTCCTGCGCGAAAAGACGCCCCGAAAAAGGAATAAAGCCCAGAAAGGTTCCCCTTGATCCGTAACCGTATGTGAATTTGGAAACGAACAAAAAATCGCCGACCAGCAAATTCGGAACCATCGACGTGGAAGGTATGTTAAAAGGCTCGAAAGCAAACGTGCGAATGACCAGCGCGATGAGAAGGGCATAGACAATCGTGCGAAAAGTCTCCAAACCGCCCTGAACGGCTGACGGTTGAGGGACGGACTCCATAGTCGTTTCTTTTTCTGCCATTTGATGCCTTAACGCGCTTTTTTACGGGGTATTGGAAAGCCGCAGTAAAGGGCAAGCGGCAAGGCCGAGTCAATCGCGGAATAGGAACGGGTATAAAAAAGGGATTTCTATGGCAAAAACAGGGAATTAGGAGTAATTCCGGTTATTTCCTTTCCCCGTTTCTCTTAAGGAGTTCTTCAGCCCTGCGTTTTTCTAATGCAAGAAGACGAATAAAGGACTTTTGCATGACGTTTTTTTTTGGCAAAAAAAATAAGATTGCGAGTTTGTTTTTTGTCCTCTCGCGCAGCCAGAATCTCATTTTTATTACCTTCGCGCAGGCTCTTTCTGCGCTCTTTATAATAGCAGGGATAATCTGGTTTTCGGAATATAGAGAGTTGATAAGAGGCGCGTCCATTCCTCTAGGCGTGGATTTTTTGAACATTTATGCGGCAGGAATACTCGCGAACCAAGGGCTTGCGGGCGCCGTCTACGACATCTCGATTCACGGCGCTGTGGAAAATGCTGTCGCCGGGTATGCCGTTCATTATCTTGCTTGGCATTACCCGCCGATGTTTCTTGCCGTGGCTTCCTTCAGCGCCCTTCTTCCTTATGTGTGGGCTTTTGGGCTCTATATGGCCGCAAGTTACGCCGGATACTGGGCCGTATTGAGTCGCGCCATTCCAAAGACGAAGGAATGTTTTTGGATGGTTTTGGCTTTCCCGGGGGCTTTCTGCAATATCACGAATGGGCAAAACGGCTTTTTCACAACAGCTTTTTTTGGGGCAGGGGCGATTTTTTTAAAGACGAGGCCTATCCTGGCCGGAGCCGCATTTGGCCTGTTGTCTTATAAACCCCAGTTTTTCGCTCTAATTCCAGTATTTCTTATCATTGGTGGATATCGGCGGGTCCTGTTCTGGACCTTGGCGACAACGGCATTCTATGCCGGCTTGTCGTGGAGCTTCTACGGCGCCGAGACGTGGGTAGATTTTTTTTACGGCCTTTCCGTAACGCGACAAGACATACTCGAGGAGGGATGGGCGGGATGGCATCGGGGTCAAAGCATTATGTTCGCTGTGCGCCTTTTAGGAGGAGGACAAAACCTCGCCTATGCTGTCCAGCTTGTCGGCGCGGTTGCCACGCTTTCCTGTGCGGCTTGGATATGGAGAACTAAAGCCGATGATGATACCCATATCGCCGTTCTATGCGCGGCCATGATGTTGATGACGCCCTATCTCATGGATTACGATCTTACAATGCTCATCGTGCCCATGGCCTTGTGGGCAAAAAGGGCAAATAAAACCGGTTTCCAAAGTCCAGAAAAAATCATTTATGGCGCCTTATGGCTTTTGCCCATCTTCGCGCGACCTTCCGGCGCTTACCGGATTCCTTTGGTGCCTATTGCGCTCTTGGCCCTGCTGCTCTGGAGCTTTCTTCGCGCAAAGAGAACACTCGCAAAAAGCAGTTATGCGGCAGGTGTTGGGCGTTAAAGTCGTTTTTCCCGTCGTCTTTGCGCTGAAGTCGAGATGCGCAAGGCCTCGCGATACTTGGCAACCGTGCGCCGCGCAATGTCGATGCCTTCGCCGCGCAATTTCATCGAAAGATGATCGTCAGACAAGATCGCCGTAGGCTTTTCGTTTTCAATCAACGTCCGAATGCGCGCCTTCACAGCTTCCGACGACATATCGTTGCCGCCGTCGCTGCGCGGCAGGGCGGTTGTGAAAAAATACTTCAATTCGAACATGCCCCGCGGCGTGGCTATGTATTTATGCTGGGTCACGCGGCTGACGGTCGATTCATGCATCTCCACCAACTGAGCAATGTCCTTAAGTATCAGCGGTTTTAAATGATGCACGCCGTTGATGAAGAAAGCGTCCTGCTGCCGCACGATCTCCGAAGCCACCTTTAAAATCGTCGTCGCCCGCTGATGCAGCGCTTTTACCAGCCAGTTCGCCTGCTGCCAGTGGTCGGCGATGTAATCCTTGTCCTCCTTGCGCGAGGTCGAGGTTTTAACTTGTGCGTAATACCGCTCGTTGGCCAAGACGCGGGGTAGGGTGTCAGTGTTCAATTCGATATGCCACCCGCCACCCGGCTGGGGACGAAGAATAACATCCGGCACGATGGGCGGCGCGACGTCCGACGTAAAAGCAGTGGCGGGCTTTGGATTCAATTGCCGGATTTCGGCGATCATATCCGCCAGATCTTCCGCATCCACATTGCAGATGCGCATCAAGGCGGCATGGTCGTGCCGCGCCAGCAACTCCAGGTTCTGGAGCAAAAGCCCCATAGCGGGATCCAGCCTGTCCTTTTCATGCAGTTGCAGCGCGAGGCATTCATGCAAGGAACGAGCGAAAATCCCGCACGGATCGAAACGCTGCAAACGCGCAATGATAAGCTCGAAATGATCCGGCGTCGCGCCAAGCTGAGCGCGCACCAGTTCCAGATCGACGGGCAGATAACCCGTTTCGTCCAGCATTTCGACAAGCGCGGCGGCGATTAGCCGGTCGGCAGGATTGTCGAAATCCACATGTACTTGTTCCAAAAGATGCGATCGAAGGCTCGGTTTTTCGGCCACGTTCAGCGCGCCAGAATAATCGTCTTCGTCGAACGAACCGCCCGTCCCGGCATAGCGGTCCTGAGCCGTAAAGCCATCGCTGATCCATTGATCGTCAGCTTGATTTGGTTTTTCACTCGCCGGAACGTCAACCTTTTCAAAAGAAATGTCAGACAGAGGGGCAGATTCTTCCCCTTTTTGATCGGAAGAGCCCCCGTTGGTCCCGTCAAGGCGCTCAAGGAGGGGGTTTTTCTCGATTTCCTGTTCAACATAGTCCCCCAATTCCAAATTAGACATCTGCAGCAGCCGTATTGCCTGCTGCAATTGCGGCGTCATAACAAGGGTTTGAACCTGTCTTTGTTCAAGTCTCTGGGAAATCGTCATGGAGGAAGCATAGGCGGGAATGTTTAACGAATCACTACTTAATGATTAATTTGGCACTTTTTTTGCATACAGAAAAGGCGCATTGGCGCCAACAGTAAAAAAAGTAATATTGTTTCAAAGATTATTCAGTTCTCCGACACCCTTCTGCGACAAAAGAAGATACGGCCAAAACCGCGTTAGATGACGATTTCCCTTGCAATTTAAGCATAAACGACTATTTTGAGCCTGTCATAAGGGTGATTTAGGGAGGTGGGCCGAAAGCCCGCCTTTTTTGTTACCCTTCGGCGTCTATGGTTTTGGCGGCGGAACGAATGTCGAAGGCTATTGAGAACAGAATTGCCGATCTCCTTGAAGACGCTGTTCATGCGGCGGGATATGAGCTTGTGCGCCTGCAGATTCTTGGCGGCGGCAAGTATGCGACCCTTCAGGTTATGGCAGAGCCGGAAAACGGCGGCGGCATGACGGTTGAGGATTGTGCAAGGCTCAGTCGCCTCGTTTCGGAAAAAGTCGAGGCTGAGGAAGATTTGGCGGGGCGTTATGCGCTTGAAGTAAGTTCTCCGGGCATCGATCGCCCGCTCTCCAAGATGAAGGATTTTGAACGGTACAAAGGCCATGTCGTGAAGATTGAGCTGAACGTTTCTCTGGACGGGCGGCGGCGTTTTCAAGGCAAAATATCCGGAATTTCCGGCCAAACGATTGCTCTGCAGACCGAGAGGGGAGAAGTCGATTTACACTTAGAAAACATCGACCGCGCCAAGCTGGTCTTGACGGACGCGTTACTGAAGAAGGAACAGGAGAAGTAAAATGGAGTTGTTACAGGTAGCCGAGGTAGTTTCACGCGAAAAAGGGATTGAACGCGAAGAAGTTCTTGTCGCGATGGAGCAAGCCATCCAGAAAGCAGGACGCGCGAAATACGGCCACGAGCACGATATCCGCGCCCAGGTCGACCGCAAAACAGGCGAAGTCCATTTGCAGCGCTGGCTTCAGGTGGCGGACCCCATCGAAAACGAATTAACGCAAATTACCGTCAAGGCGGCCAAAAAAACCAAGCCTGACGCGCAAGTCGGCGATTTTATCGTCGACGATTTGCCGCCCATCGAAATGGGGCGTATCGCCGCGCAAACCGCCAAGCAGGTGATCGTGCAGAAAGTGCGCGAGGCCGAACGCCATCGGCAGTTCGACGAATATAAAGACCGCGTGGGAGAGGTCATCAGCGGCATCGTCAAGCGCGTGGAATATGGCAATATCACAATTGATCTGGGACGCACCGAAGCGATGCTTCGCCGCGACGAAAGCCTTCCGCGCGAGCATTTCAAGAACGGCGACCGCGTTCGGGCCTATATCTACGACGTGCGCGAAGAACAGCGCGGCCCGCAGATTTTTCTGTCGCGCACGCATCCGCTGTTTATGGCCAAGCTGTTCACGCAGGAAGTTCCCGAAATCTATGACGGCGTGATCGAAATCAAATCCGTCGCCCGCGATCCGGGAAGCCGCGCGAAAATCGCCGTCGTCTCGAACGACAGCGGCATCGATCCCGTCGGCGCATGCGTTGGCATGCGCGGCAGCCGTGTTCAGGCGGTGGTGGGCGAATTGCAGGGCGAGAAAATCGACATCATCCCCTGGTCGCAGGATCCCGCGACCTTCGTCGTCAACGCCCTTGCGCCGGCCGAAGTCGCCAAGGTCGTTCTTGACGAGGACAATCATCGCATGGATGTCGTTGTGCCCGACGAGCAGCTTTCGCTTGCCATCGGCCGCCGCGGCCAAAACGTCCGCCTCGCTTCAATGCTGACGGGCTGGGATATCGACATCTTGACGGAAAAAGAAGAGACGGAACGCCGCCAGCAGGAAACGACCAGCCGTACTGCGCTGTTTATCGAAGCGCTGGCAGTCGACGATGTCATTGCGCATCTGCTGGTGACCGAAGGATTTGTGAAGGTCGAGCAAATTGCGGACACGCCGGTCGACGAATTGGCCGAAATTGAAGGCTTCGACCTCGAAGTCGCAGCGGAATTGCAGGAACGCGCCAAGAACTGGCTCGCCGAAAACGAAGCCAAATTGCAGGCAAAGCGCAAGGAATTCGGCGTCGAAGATTCGGTCGTCGAACTGCCCGGGCTTAGCATCGATATGGCGGTCAAGCTCGGCGAAAAGGGCGTGAAGACGCTGGACGACGTAGCCGATCTGGCGGGCGACGAATTGCGCGAAATCATTGGCGCGGACGAACTCACGGAAAACAAGGCGAACGAGATCATCATGGCCGCGCGCGCCCACTGGTTCCAAGACAGTCCTCAAGCGTAACATGAGGTCCCGGGAAAAACATGACAGCGGTCCCCCAAACAACGCGCGACAAAAAAAGCGGCAAAGGCGGCAAGCAAGTGTTGCTTGCGTCGGCGCGCCGCGCGCGAAAAGAGCGCGACGCGCGGCGCCGTTGTTTGGTGACGGGCGAGCTTAAAGAACGCGCGGATCTGATCCGTTTCGTCCTCGGTCCCGAAGGCGCCGTCGTTCCCGACTTGAAGGAAAACCTTCCGGGACATGGGCTTTGGGTGACCGCCTCGAAAGAGGCGATTGAGACGGCGCGCGCAAAAAATCTTTTCGCCAAAGCGGCAAAGGCGGCGGCAAAACCAGCGCATTCTTTGGCCGAGGATACGATAGGCCTTTTGCGCAAGCGCTGCCTTGATCTTTTAGGCCTGTCCAAGGGGGCGGGGATCGCCGTTTTGGGCGAAACGCAAACGCGCGAAGCCCTGCATTCGGGAGATCTCGCGCTTTACGTGCATGCGCAAGACGCCGCCCATATTCTTGACGGCCAGCACAACACGTCCCGTTGCGATCTTTTTACGCGCGACGAGCTTGGGGCGGCGTTTGGGTACGGTGAAATCGTGCACGCTGGCCTGTCGCCGCATGGATTGACCGAAAAAATGCAGGTGGAGATTCGGCGGCTTCAGTCTATGATCAATGGAAAGAACGAAGGATAAGATGACGGAAGAGAAGAAAAAGGTACTAAGTCTGGGCGCGCGTCCGAAGCTGGAGCTGAAAAAATCTCCATCGCCTTCGGCCGCCGAAATCGTGCGCCAAAGTTTTTCTCATGGCCGCTCGAAGGCGGTCGTCGTCGAGGCTAAAAAACCTAAGCGCGGCGAGGGCGAAGCCAAAAGCGCGCGCGCCGCAGAAGCCAAAACAACGGTCACCAAAAGCGGCCGCGCGACCAGCGCGGTTTTGCACAGCTTGACGGCGGACGAACGCGAAGCCAGGGCCCGCGCATTGCGCGGCGCGTCGGCGGAAACGGAACGCGCCGAACCCGAATATTTCAGAGCCGAAGTCGTCCGCCCGCCCGAGCCGGAAGCGCCGGCGGTTCCCCTCACGCGCGATGCCTTAAGGCAGCGCGAGCTTGAGGAAATGCGCCGCATTCAAGAGCAGGAAAAAACCGAAAACGCCCGCAAAAAGCAGGAAGACGAAGTGCGGCACCGAGATATGCAGGCGTCGCGCCGCGCCACCGCCGTCGACGAGCGCGGGCGCAGCGCCTTGGCGCGCCCGGGGGAAAGCCTTTCGGGGCGTCCCAGCGTTTCCCGTCGAGGAGCCGTGAAGGAAGAGGAAGACGAAGGCGGCCGCCGCCGCCCGGGTCGGGGGGCTTTGGGTCCCCGTCGCGGCCCAGGCGACGAACGCCGAACAGGGCATAAAGTCAACGTCGCGCAGGCGCTATCCGACGAAGAAAGCGGCGGACGACGCCGGTCTATCGCCTCCATTCGTCGCCGCGCGGAGCGTCATCGCCGCGAAGCGATGGCGCAGCCGCAAGAGCAAGTCAAAGTTACGCGTGACGTCACGCTTCCCGAAGCCATCACGGTGCAGGAGCTTGCCAACCGCATGGCCGAGCGCAGCGTCGACGTGATTAAGTCCCTTATGAAGCTCGGCGTCATGGCGACGATCACGCAAACCATCGACGCCGACACGGCCGAGTTGATTGCGACGGAATTCGGCCATCGCATCAAGCGGGTCACGGAAGCCGATATCGAATCCGATCTTGGCGGCGGCGAAGACGCACCCGAAAGCCTTTTGCCGTGCCCTCCCGTCGTCACAGTCATGGGGCACGTCGACCACGGCAAGACGTCGCTTCTTGACGCCCTGCGCCATGAAAACGTTGTGGCGGGCGAAGCGGGCGGCATTACGCAGCATATCGGTGCCTATCAGGTGGTTTTACCGGAAGTCACGCATGGGTTCGACCGCGTGACATTTATCGATACCCCTGGCCACGCGGCCTTTACAGAAATGCGCTCCCGCGGCGCGCAGATGACGGATATCGTCGTTCTTGTCGTCGCGGCCGACGACGGCATCATGCCGCAAACCATCGAAGCGATTCGCCACGCGAAAGCGGCTGGCGTGCCTCTAGTCGTGGCGATTAACAAATGCGATCTGCCGGCGGCCAATCCCGCCCGCGTGAAGCAGGAACTGCTGCAGCATGATATTCAGGTCGAAGACATGGGCGGCGAAGTCCTGTCCGTCGAAATTTCCGCGAAAACGAAAAAGGGGCTCGACAAACTGCTCGATTCGCTCCTTCTGCAAGCCGAAATCCTCGATCTCAAGGCGAACCCGGACCGCGCGGCCGAAGGCTCTATCGTCGAAGCCAAGATGGAAAAGGGCCGCGGTTCCGTGGCCACGATTCTCGTGCGCCGCGGCACCTTAAGAATCGGCGATATTTTTGTCGCCGGCAGCGAATGGGGCAAAGTTCGCGCGATTATTAACGACCGCGGCAAAAACGTCGCCGAAGCGACTCCGGCCATGCCCGTCGAAGTTTTGGGTCTCAACGGCACGCCGATGGCGGGCGACGAGCTTTTGGTTGTGGTCGACGAAGGCAAAGCCCGCGAAATCGCCGAATACCGCGCGCGGCGCAAACGCGCCGTTGCTGCGGCCGCATCGACTCCGCGCGGCACGTTCGAGCAGATGATGCAAAATATCAAAACCGGCGCGGCCAAGGAACTGGCGGTGCTGATCAAGGGCGACGTGCATGGTTCGGTCGAAGCGATCAAGAACGCGCTCGTTAAGCTCACGGATGAAAACACGGAAGTCAAAGTGCGTGTGCTGGACGCCGCCGTCGGCCCGATTACGGAGTCCGACGTTACGCTTGCCAAGGCTTCCGGCGCCATGATCATCGGCTTTAACGTCCGCGCCAACGCGCAAGCGCGCGAAATGGGCAAGCGCGACGCGGTCGAACTGCGTTACTATTCGATCATCTATAATGTGATTGACGATGTGAAACAGGCCCTTTCCGGACTTCTTTCGCCTACCTTGCGCGAAAAATTCCTTGGCAACGCACAAATTCTTCAGGTCTTCAACATCACCAAGGTTGGCAAGGTGGCGGGCTGCAAAGTTACCGAAGGCATCGTGCGGCGCGGCGCGAAGGTTCGCCTGTTGCGCGACAATGTCGTGATCCACGAAGGCGCGCTCAAAACGTTGAAGCGTCTGAAAGACGAAGTCAAGGAAGTCCGCGAAGGCTTCGAATGCGGCATGGCCTTTGAGAACTACGATAATATTCAGGCAGGGGACGTAATCGAATGCTTCGAGATTGAGGAAATCGCGCGGCAACTATAGCAAGGCAGACATCAGGTATCTTGCTTTCTGATTACACGGGTATCCAAACGCGCGCCCGAAGGCCGCCAAGAGAGCTGTCTTCCAGAACAACATCGCCGCCGTGAAAGCGCGCAATATCGCGAGCGATAGTCAACCCAAGGCCAATGCCGCCGGTCGCCGGGTTGCGCGATTCCTCAATGCGCGTGAAGGGTCGGAACATCTCTTCGCGCCGCGCAGCGTCGATTCCCGGGCCGTCGTCGTCGATTGCAATGGTTGCAATCTGGTCGGCGACGGAAGCTTTGATTTCAGCGCGCGTTCCATAGCGAATCGCGTTTCCCAGCAAGTTGGTCAGGCATCGCCTCATCGCTTTCCGGCGCATGATTACCTTAACGCCTTCAGGGACCGACAATTCGATGTTCGGGTTTTGCCTGCGCGCAACGGCGACAATTTCGGATAAAAACTCCTGCAAATCGACCGGCGCCGTAATCTCGGCCTCCTCGCTGCGCGCAAAAGCCAAATAGGCGTTTAGCATTTCCTCCATCTCGGAAACGTCGGACAAAAGCTCGTCCGTATCAGGCGTCGCGCCCATCAGTTCGATTTGAAGCCGCATGCGGGTCAAAGGCGTGCGCAGATCGTGTGACACTCCTGCCAGCATAGCTGTCCTTTGCGTAATCTGGCGTTTCAGCCGATCTCGCATAACCATCAAAGCGGCAGCGGCTTGACGAACTTCAGAGGATCCTTCCAGCTTGAACCACGGCACATCGCGCCCCTTGCCAATAGCTTCAGCCGCCTCGGCCATGCGCCGGATAGGCCGGATCTGATTTCGCATGAAGATCAAAGCGATGGCAGTCAGAAGGACAGAGCTGGCAGTCAACGAGATTACAAATACCTTTGTCGTCGGCGTATAGACGCGCCTTTCGGGCGAAAGAATCGTATAAACCCCCTCCGGCACGCCGACCTTGATACCGATAGTCTCGGGCGCATACGTCATATCAAGGACATAGCTATATAAGAGTTTTTCATTAAGGGCGTGTTTCAAAATGACGCCGATAGGACCCAAATATTTGGAGCTGCGTGGTGGAAGCGTTTGCCCTGGCGCAAAGGCGACGGTTAAATGCATCTTCTCATAAGCCAGTCCTTTTACGCCTTCAAAAGTAGCCGCATCTTTGCTGTTTTCCAGTAATTCAACAACGAAAGCGACATCGCCGGAAAGCCCTTGGGTCATGCGGTTCGTGACCGTGTACCAGTGTCTGTTAAAAAACACATACATGGCGGCGACCAGCATGATAAAAATGGGCAAAACGATAATCAGCAGAGTTCTGCCGAACAAAGTGCGCGGCAAAAACCGTTTAAGCCGAAGCAAGAAAGGAATCCGGCGGGAAGGGCGGGGTAAAGAGTTCACGCTAAATGTTAACGTGCTTATTCTCTGGGCGCAACAGGCGGCCGCGAGCCCCCATTTAACGAACGGCCTCAACAATTAGTTCCTTCAGACATCTCGACCCACAA
The DNA here is from genome assembly GCA_964517415.1 of uncultured Rhodospirillaceae bacterium. Classification (GTDB taxonomy): domain Bacteria; phylum Pseudomonadota; class Alphaproteobacteria; order UBA9219; family UBA9219; genus CAIXLI01. The sequence goes on along the minus strand of CAZFCA010000005.1, from coordinate 44,291 downwards.
TTGGCAGTTTTTTGCGCCTTCATGCTGCAGCATAAAATTTATGCTGCGCAAAAAAACTTTTGAGATATGCACAATTGTTACGGTTTCGCATCAATTGCTGCAAAGCAGTTTTCCTTGATCAGGCTAACAGAATTTTTCATTTAATCTCTGTTAACGCTTCCATTCTTACCCAAAAAACTGTTATATAATAAACCTTAAAATTAAGGCCCAAAAGGCAATGTCGTTACCCTTTCGAAACGAGAGGGGTAACGTAGATGCTTATTTGCGGATTCAAATCGGATTTAGAGGATCAAATGGCCCTGCAGAAGACTCCCCTCACTTCTTCTCCTGCTCACACGCCCGTTCCCGTCGCAGTCAAGCCGCCGTCCGGCAAAAAGATTTCGTTTGCGAAATCTCCGAAATCCACATCTCTTCCTTTTTGGATTGGCCTTGCAATTTCTCTTGCGTGGGTTTCCGCAGTGATCGCGATTATCGGCACGTCGGGGCCGGAACACAGTCTTGGGGGCGTCGCCCTTGTCGATTGGGCGATTGGCATCTCTGCGTCCGTTTCCCCCGTTGCCATGGTGTGGATGATCACGGCCTATCTGCAGCGCGCCTCCGATGTCCAATCCGTCGCTGACCCGCTTCGCCGCCAATTGACCCTGATTACCGGGGAATCCGGCGCTGCCGACGCGCGTATCCGCCGTTTCAACCAAGCCATTCGCGAACAGATCGAGCTTCTTCGAAGCGCCCAGTCCGTCAGTCAGGAAGACCTCGAGGTCCTTATGGATCGCGTGCAGCAGCATCGCACCGATCTGGAACGGTTTGAAAGCGTCAGCGCCCAACAGGTCAAGGAAATCCAAGACGTCGTGCGCCGCAGCATGTTCCAAATCGAACAGATGATGGACGATAAATTCACGATGCTGCGCGTGCTTGACGGCAAATTGCAGAAAAACGGCGACGGCGTTGCGCGGCAAGTCGAAGGCATCGGCGACCAAGTCTCCAAAATGCTGGGGGAGGTCGAACAAGCCACCATTCAAATTTCGAACGCGCTGGAACGTGCTCAGCTTGACACGCAAAGGCTTGCCGACACCTCGCGGCTGCAGGAATCGAGCCTCGCGAATGCGGCGTCGGTCGCGACCGAAACGCTTACCGGCCTTTCTGGCAAAATCGATCTTAGCGTCGCGCACTTTCTTGAACGTGCTTCCGTGGCGCGTGAAGAATCCGAACGTATGGCTCACGCGCTCGACGCGCAAACGCGCACGCTCGACGATCTCAGCGCGACACTGCCGGTGCGCGTCGGCGAAGCCGAAGCCATTCTGCGCGGCGTGGCCGACCGCCTGTACGCCAGCGAACAGCTTGCGCATGAACAGGCCACCAAGCTCAGCGATCATCTGGCGCATCAGGCCGAAGGCATCCAAACGCTTATGGAGCGGTTCATGGGGCGCCTCGTGGACGTGGATACGAGCCTTGACCGCCGCCAAAGCGATCTGAACCATTTGATCGAGCGCGTCGGGTCCACGACGGCCGAATTCATCGCTTCCTTCGAAACCTCCGTTTCCGATCTCAACATCCGCACCGACAGCACGATGGCCCGCTTTGCCGCCGTCAATGACGAGGCGCGCGCCAATTCCGAAGCCATCGCGTCGCATTTGGAGGAAACAACCGGCAAATACGAAGGCGCGATCACGCGCCTGCGCGCCCTTTCCAGCGACAACAACGACCATATGAAGACCATGGCGGACGATCTGGCGCGGCATCTGTCCCAGTTCGAAGAGCTGAACGCCGCCTCAAGCAAAGCGGGCAAGGAAGTGGAAGACCGTGCCAACGGCGCTTTGCAAAACCTGCAGCAAGTGCTCGACCGCGTGCTGGCAGTGCGGGACGGGGCGCACAGCGTGGGCGAAAAACTTGCCAAGGATATCGCCGAAGCCATGGATCAGAACGAAAAAATGGTTCAGCGTCTTAATGAAGCCGTCCAAACAAGCGCGCGTGCGATCAACACGGCGACGGAGAATTTTGGCCGCCAGCAGAACGAGCTTTCAGGCAAAACGCGCGCTAGCGAAATCATCCTTCTCGAAGCCGTTCAGAAACTTCAGGCGCAAGCTGAAACGGCCAGCAAGAATTTGCGCGACCATTCCGCGGGGCTTCTCAGCCTTCTGGCGGAAACGCAAGACAAGCTAGCCTCTACGGATCAAAAGCTCCAAAGTTTTGCCCAACAAGCTGTTGCGCCGGTGCAAAAGGCGGTGGACGCCATCGGCTCAAGCGCCGACCAAGGATTGCATGCGCTGGGTGCTTACGGCGAAGGCGTCAAGTCGCAGGTCGGGCGTTTGCAGGAATTCCATGCCCGCGTTCAGGGACTGAGCCACGACATGAGCCGCGCGACGGCCGATACGGTTTTCGCGCTGGAAACGCTGGAAGAAAGATTCGGCGCGGCTCGCGCGACGCAGGAAGAAGCGGCAAAACAGACCTTGTCCCAATTCAACGAATTGTCCGACAGTCTCAAGCGCGAAACGGTCGGCCTCGACGACCACGCCGCCAAGGCGATAGAAGTTCTGCAGCAAGCCGCGCGCTCGGTCAGCGACGAATCAGCGCAAATGATGGAAAAGGCCAAAGCGTCCGCGGCGCAGGTCCAAGGTGTCGCATCTTCGCTCACGGCGGAAGCCTCGCGCATCGAATCGCTGCTTGGGCAACAGACTGCGGCGATCTCAGGCAGCCTTACAAGCGCGGAACAAAAGTTCACGACGCTGGGCGAAATCGTGCGCGAACGCGCGTCTGCGGCGCATGCTGTTTTAGATCGCGCGGCGACCCGCTATGGCGAGATTTCCGAGAAAATGGATCAAACCGTCAGTGCGGCGCAAACCAAGGTCGATACCTTGCACGAAGCCTTGCGGCGCGAGTCCGAGCAAATCGCAACCGACGCCGCCAAAATCGAAATGGTCGCGGGCAAGATCACCGCCAGCGGCGACCGCGCGGCGGACACGCTTTCCTCGCTCAACGCCAAGATGTCGGCGGCGCACGAATCCTCCCTTATGTACAGCCAAAAGGCGCTGACGCGGCTCGACGAAACCATCACCGCGTTCCAGGAACGCACGACCACCATGACCGACGCGGCGCAATCCGCGGCCGAGGCCATCGTCGGCGCGGCAGGAACCTTCGGCGATCAGACAGTCAAGCTCGTCGATGGCGGGCAGGAAATCGTGGCATTGCTCGACCAAGTCTCGAAAGCAACAGGCACGCTGACCGACCAGGCAACGTCCATCCGCGCCAATATGGAGCAGCAGAACGGCTTGCTTCTGTCTCAACTGGAAGAATCCATCACGCGTCTTTCCGGCGCGGAAGGCCGGATGCGCCAAATGGCGGACACGGCGGTGCGCGGCGCCGATCAAGCGGCCGAACGTTTCAGCGACATGTCCGGCTGCGCTTCCAAGGCGTTCGATAAATCCTCGCAGGAATTGCAAGACATGGCCGAAAGGGCCGAAAAAACGCTCGCGACTCTGGGTGCGCATGTGACGCAACAGGCGGCGACGCTGGCCGTTGTTGGCGATCAAATAGGGGAACAACAGCGCGTGCTCGCGGAATCGACTGAAAAGCAGCGTGTGCAGATGTTTGAATTGTTCGACAAGCTCAGCTCGGCACATGCGGAAGCCTCGGGCATCGCCGAACGCACCATCGCCTATCTCTCCAGCGCGCTGAAGGACATCGAACGTCAGGTCGGCGATGTGGGCGACAAGTCGCAAGCAGCCATCGGCAACGTCAAGATCGCCAGCATGGGCTTTACCGATCAAGCCTCGCTTTTGCTGCAAAACGCGCAAGCGGCGGAACAGCAGGCGCGCACGGTGTTGACGGCGACCTCGGCCTTGCAGGAACAGGCGCATCAACTGCGACTCAGCCTGCAAAACGAAAGCGATCGTGCCACCGAAAGCCTTCAAAAGCTGTTGGAACGCCTCACCAAGGGTGGCGGCGAAGTCCATGACATCGGCGCCAATACGAACGAGGCTCTGACGACGCTGCATCGCGCGCTCGAACAGCAAGCAGGCGAGATGAATGTGTCCATGAATCAAATCAGCGAACGCCAGCGCACGCTGATGTTAGCGCTGAATGCCCAGCACGAGGTTATCGACGGGCTTATGTCCCGCCTCTCGGGCGCGCAGGAGGAAACGGCCATGATTGCGGAGCGCGCTGTCGGACGCCTGTCCGAAAGCGTCCAGCAAATCGCGACTGGCGCGGCGACAATCGATTCCCGCGCGCAAGACGCGTTGAACAGCCTGCAAAAAGCCTCGGCGGGCTTCGCTTACGAAGCGGAAGCCGTCGAAAAGAAGGTACGGCAGACGGAACAAGACGCCAAAGCCATCGTCACGGCCGCTTCCGGCGCGAACGAAAAGCTTGGCGCCCTCTGCGCCTCGCTGTGCGAGGAGGGCGAGCGGGCAGGCTCGGCAGTTGGCGCGCTTTTGGGCAAGATCACGGCGGGCTCCGCGGAATTGCGCGACTTGGGCGCGGCGACAGAATTAACATTGACCCGCCTCGGCAATAACGCGTCGCAACAATGCACGGTGCTGGCCTCTTCGGTCCAGCAAATCAACGAACGCCAGCAGCAATTGGCTTCTGCGCTTGATTCCCAGCGCGATATTATCAAGTCTCTGTTCGAACGTCTGGCGCAGGCGCAAGCCGAAACGGCGCGCTCTTCGGATGTCCTCTCCTCCCGCTTGTCGCAAGACGCGCAAAGGATCGTTCAAAGCGCCGAGCTTATCGACACGCGCGCGCAGAAAGCCCTTGGCAGCGTCCATACGGCCGCGGAATCCTTCGCCAAGGAGGCGCAAGCTATCGATGAGGAAACCAAGCGCATCGAAGAGCAAGCGCAAACTATATTCTCCGCCGCCACCAGTCTGCACGGCCAGATCTACGATCTGCGCACGTCGATGCAAGCCGATGGGGAACGAACGAACGAGACTATGGGCGCGCTGTTAGGCCGCCTGACAGCCGGCTCGCACGATATGCGCGAAGCGGGCGTTTCGGCGGAAAAGACTCTGGAATCCATCCAGCAATCCATTTGCGACAAGGCGTCGGGGCTCGTCAAGGCTTTGCAACAGGTGGATGAACGCCAGAAAACGCTCTCATCCGCGCTGGAGTCCCAGCGCGACACGCTGGGTGGGCTCGTTTCCCGCTTTGCGCAAATACAGAACGATACGGCAGCCACGGCCGAGCAAACGGCAGAACGTCTTGGGCAGGGTGTCCACAGCATCACGCAAAGCATGGAATCCATCGGCGTAAAGGCCAAGGAAACGCTGGCCAGCGTTTCCTCGTCGGTGGGAGGCTTCGCCGAACAAGCCATCGCGCTTAATCAGGAGGGCCAGCGCGCCGAGCAGCAACTGCGCGGCATTGTCTCGGCCGCCTCTGGCATCGGCGAGCAGGCCGTGCACTTGCGCGATTCCGTCCAATCGCTCGATCAAACGACCAAGCGCTTCAAGGAAGTCACGCGCGAAGGCGCCGATCTTATCTTTACGCAAACGCAGGCCTTGTCCGAAACGCTTGACCAATCGGAAGGTCGCTTGACCAGCATTGGGGAAAAAATGCATGCGCATCTGCGTGTCGTCGGCGAAATGGGCGACAAGGCCGAAGCGCAAAGCGAGGCGCTCGCCAACGCGGCGGAATACGCCACGACTCGCCTTGCCGTCCTGCGCGATACGATCACGGCCAGCGAAAAGACGGGCCGCGAGGTCGTGGAACGCGCCGCCGGCCGGATCGAGGAAGTAAAATCCCTCATGCAAGGTCAGTTGCAGCATCTCTCCGATCTTTCCCAGAAGGCGGCCGAGCATGTTCTGACGGCTGCCCAGTCCCTCTCGCTTCAAAACGATACGCTGCACGCCAATCTGGCAAAATCCGAGCAAGCCTTCGCCAAAGTCGCGGAAGGCCTGCGCGTCGAAGCCAAGCAGCTACCGGCGACTCTGAAGGAAGGCCTCGTCGATATCGAAACGGCGGCACGGTCTCTCAAAGCCCAATCGATTGACGCCAATCAGGCGATGGTCGACACGGCCGACCGCTTCATCTCCGTCACGGCAACGGCGCGCGCTCACATGGCGGAAGAACTAAAGCGCGTCGACGGCGTGGCCGACGATGCGGGGCGCATTCTCAAAGGATTCAACCAGCTTCTGGCCGAACAAGTAGCGGCGATGCAGCAAAGCACGACCAAGATTTCCGGCGAGCAAAGGGATCTCATCGAAAAAGCCAGCGCCGGCGTCGATACGCTTGCCGAAGCGGGGCAACGCCTAATGACCCTGCGCAACGAAGCCACGGCGACGGCGGAACGCCTGATCCGCGATTTCGACCAGTTGGACCAACGCGCGGCGACAACGGGCGGGCGTCTGGCGCAGGCGGGCGAAGGCATCGCGAAGCAGATCGATGCGCTGACCGAAGCGACAAGCCGCGCGGAAAACCGTATCGTCACAACCGGCGATACGCTGCGCGAGCATATGGAAAGCATCCGTGGCGCGCTGCAAGGCCAGATCGACGAAATTGGCCATGGCCTGATGAAAATTACCGCGCAACTGGAACGCACAAGCACAAGCCTGCGGTCGACCACCGTCGGCGCGGTTGCCGACGTGGAACGCGTCAGCAAGCGGTTCGAGGAAACAGGCGCTTCGGCTGCCGCGCAAGTCGATACCGGCACAGCGCGCATGCGGCACGCCATGGAAGAAGTCGGCGGCCTTCTGGCCTCGTTTAGCGGCCGCTTCGATCAGATGATCGAGCATATGGCGCGCGCGGGCGCGGACATCCGCACGCAGGAAGGCGGCGCGCTCGAGCATATGCAGAGTCTGTTGGCGCATCTCTCGACCATCGCCGATAAGGTGGAAAACACGCGTTCTCTCTCCGGCGATCTCAGCCGCCATGCGATTGAGAAACTGGACGAAGTCGTCACGGCGGTCCAGTCGCAGATGAGCAATATGGCAGCCGGAGCGAACACGGCGGCTGGCATCATGCGCGGCATTGGCCAGATATATAACGATCAAACCACCGCGTTGAACAAAGGCGTCAGCGAAGCGCATAACCAGGTCGCGGGAATGAACAAGAGCATCGACGAAATGCAACAGCGCACGGAGCGCATGCGGACCGCCTTGAAAACCCAAGGCGACGACCTCATGCGCACCCTTAGCCAGATTTTGATGCAGCTTGAAGCGACGGGCGATGGCTTAACCGAAGCCGTTGGTCGCACGCTTGAAGCCCAAGTGGCCGAAGGCGCAAAAAGGATAAGCTAAACAAAGCCTTAGTTTTAATCCGTGTCATCCCGTGCCAGCGGGGAAGACTCGATCCTTATTGGCGCATGCTATTGTATGCCACACACCCATAACTATTTGTTCATATTTATTAATCATATTTTGTTCTTCTCCTATGAAAAGTTCCGGCAGCCGCTTCGTGTCGGAACCGTCGTAACAACGGACTAACTTTGACAGGAGCTACCATGACCACGCATACGAACGATACGACGGCCAATCCTGCGCCGCTCGGCCTACTGGGCTTTGGAATGACAACCGTCCTGCTCAACTTCCATAACGCGGGCTACTACCCCATGGATTCCATGATCCTCGCGATGGGCATTTTCTATGGCGGCTTGGCGCAGATCTTCGCTGGCCTTCTGGAATGGAAGAAGGGCAACACCTTCGGCACCACGGCGTTCACCAGCTACGGCATTTTCTGGCTGGTTCTCGTCGCGTTGATCATCCTGCCGAAAACATCGCTCGGGATTGTGGCGACGGATAAGGCGACGATGGGTACGTTCCTCGCGCTATGGGGCGTTTTCACGCTTTTGATGTTCGTGGGCACCTTGCGCTCGACAAAAGCGTTGCAGTTTGTTTTCGGCTCGCTCGCGCTTCTGTTCTTCCTGCTTGCCATCGGCGACTGGACGGGCATTGAAAAGATCACGCGCATTGCCGGAATCGAAGGCATCGTTTGCGGCTTGTCGGCGATCTATACGGCGCTCGCGCAAGTTCTGAACGAAGTCTACGGCAAAACGGTATTGCCGCTAGGCGCCGCGAAGGCATAGAGAAAACTACATATTGATGCGACCGCAGGGACTGTTTAGTCCCTGCCGTTGCGTGTCTATTTGAATTACATTTGCCAAGCATTCTTGGTGTGCGAAGGCCATCTTCGCGGCGTCACGAGCATCACATCGAACCGCAGTTCGGCTTGGGCATAAGCCGGATTTCTCATCAAAAAATCCTGTAAGGCGCGAGCAATGCGCTCTCGCTGCTTTACGGAAAGGGATTCAATGGCCGCCTCCTTCGTCGCGCGCGCCTTCACCTCGATCGCGGCCACGGTTCGTCCCCGCGCCGCAATAATGTCGATCTCCCCGAAAGGGGTCTTATAGCGCACCGCCAAGATGCGATATCCATTCAGGCGCAAGGCAAAGCAACACCATTTTTCGGCCAAAAGCCCAGTTTGATATGATGTGCGGGCCATCACTTTGCCTTTATTGCAAGCGCGCGCAGGTAAACATATTTTTTCGGCTCGCCCGTCATTTCGGCTACTTCGGCCGCGGCGTCTCGCACACTTAAGCACTTTAATCTTTTCGCCAGCAGCAAATCTAAATCCACAGTGGGCGTTCGTTCACCTGCTTTGCCGATAAGAATGACAATCTCTCCTCTGGCCTCATGTTCCGTATAATAAGCAGCCAATTCGCCCAACGTTGCTCGCCGCAATTCTTCGTACAATTTAGTTAATTCGCGCACAACGGCCGCCTCTCGTTGTTCGCCCAAAACGGCTGCCAAATCGGCAAGGCTTGCCGCAAGCCGCGCAGGCGATTCATAAAAGACCAGTGTCGCCTCGGCTGTTTTATAAGGGGCCAGAAATTTTCTCCGCGCTGCGCTTTTGGGCGGCAGAAAGCCGCCGAACAAAAAGCGGTCCGTCGGCAACCCCCCAATCGCCAATGCCGCGATGGCCGCGCACGCGCCGGGCACGACGGTTACGGGAAAGCCCGCATCGCGGCATGCGCGCACCAGCTTGAATCCGGGGTCGGCAATAGCCGGCATGCCGGCATCGGAAATAAGAGCGACAACGTTCCCTATGCGAATCCGCTCCAGAATTTCCGGCCTGCGCTCGTCCGCATTATGATCGTGATAGGAAAGGGTGGGCTTCGCAATTCCGAAAGCCCGCAAAAGATGGCCGCTATTGCGCGTATCCTCGCATGCGATGATATCCGCCGCCGCCAGCGCGGCTAAAGCCCGCAAGGTTATGTCGCCCAAGTTGCCGATAGGCGTGGCCACAATATACAGCCCGGCAGGAGGTTTACAGAACGTGCCTTTCCCGCTAGCTTCTAGCAGCATCCGTCCCCACGAAGGATAATCAGGCGATGAAGATTTCTCTCTTTTTGGCATGCGCTTTCTTTTTGTTGCTGACGGGCGGATGCACAAGCAGCTTGCGCGACACGGGCATCCTACCGCAAAAGACGGCCACAGACCACCCGTCCTATCGCCCTTATTACGAGCAACCCATACCCCGACAGTCTTCGAGCGCGCAAAAACCGCATCAGGCGGCGGCACCTGTCGCTCTGATTAAGCAAAAAGCGACGATTCTTTTGCCTTTATCGGGACCAAACGCCGCGCTGGGGCAATCCATGCTGAACGCGGCGCAACAGGCCGTTTTTGATTCTGCTGGAGCGAATTTCGAATTGCAACCCCGCGATACGGCTGCGGCCGGCGGCGCGGAAGGGGCAGCGCGCAAAGCTATTACCGAAGGCGCGACGCTTATCATCGGTCCGCTTTTCGCGGCCGATATCCCGCCGGTCAAGCGTATCGCGCAGGCGAATAACCTGATGGTTCTGCCTCTTTCAACAGACACCTCTCTTGCCGAGCGCGGCGTTTTCGTTATGGGATTGGCTCCGGCTGCGCAGGTTCAGCGCGTTCTGGCCTATGCATCCCAACGCGGGGCGCATCGCTTCGCCGCCCTTATTCCGTTGACACCCTACGGCACCCTGGTCGACGACGTTTTCCGGCGCGCGCTTGCGGAACACGGGCAGACGTTGATTGACGTGCAAATCTACGACCCGAAAGGCAAAGATCTTCCTGAAAGGGTTCAAGCCTTGGCTCGCCAGCAAAACGAAATCGACGCCTTGTTTTTGCCGGCGGGAGGAAGCGATTTGAAAAAAATCGCCGATCATCTCGCGGCCGCCGGATTCAATGCCTCGCGCATCAGGATTATCGGCACAGGTCTTTGGGACGCGCCTGGGCTCGGGCATCAAATCCCGTTTCTGGTCGGCGGATGGTACGCCGCGCCCGATCCGGCGCAGCGCCGCACTTTTATCGCGAGCTATCAAGCGGTATACGGAGCCGAACCGCCGCGCCTTGCCACCATCGCTTATGACGCGACGGCGCTTGCGGCCATACTTGCCAAACGCGGCATACATTTTGACGAAACGGCTCTTACCAATCCTAACGGCTTTGCGGGATTGGACGGCATCTTCCGTTTGCGCCCCTCGGGGGCGGTCGAACGCGCCACCGCGGTTCTGGAAGTGACGACCAGCGGTGCAAGCGTTATCGACACCCCGCCGACCAATTTCCTTTATGGGCGGTAATATAAGCCTTTGTTTTCAAGCCCTTGTTTTTCCAGCGTCACCCCGAGCTTGCGCGGAATCTGTCTTTCTTTTCAATGAGATGCGGGGGCAGAAGTGACGCATAGTAATTATTTGATATGACTTTAGGTGGCGCTGGAAATTTATCCGGCATTAACGCTGTTGGGGTTACAATAACTTATTTGAAGCAGGACTTTTGAAATGTCCGATTTGTCATCCGACGACTTACGACAAATACTGGGACCCGACTGGATTCGCCCCGTCAATTCCGGCGGCGCAGAAGGCCACGACGTGCGGTACGAAGCCGACGGCGGCGCAAAGGTCGAAAACGGAACGGCGGCTGTTTCCTACAAGCTCAACGAACCAAGCCTTAAGAATGCGGAAATGCGCGCGGGGACAGATCATCCCTTGCAAGCGCGTTCGCGCATGGATCAAATCATAACCAAGTCTTATGAAAAGCAAAGCGGAAGCGATACGAAATATGCCAATTCTTTTCGCGGCGATCTAAAGCCTCACAATGGGCCGAAAGGCTTTTCGCGCAACCATCGGGCGCACATGCCCTCCATGATCTCCGCCGATACATCTTTCACTCCTACGAAAGGGCCTATCGAGCGTCATAACAGGCAGCTCTTTAGTCTCCGCAATACATTCAACCAAATTGCGCGCCGAAAGCACCATACGACCGCAATAAACCTCAGCCCCGAAAAACTGCCTCAAGGCGCGCTCGAGAAAATGGCCAAAAAAGCCATTCAAACAGGCGCTCAAATGACTGCTGCAGGTCCTGTCTCTGCCATTTCAAGGCTGTCAGGACTTCGTCAGGCATTCAAAAAATATGAAGACGCCGACTTGCTTCTTCCGGGTTCAGTTCCTGCGATGAGACCCCGAAATTATTAGAGCGTTTTTCTCTCAAATGCGCTCGTCACCTCCGCAAAGGCAGGTCCCATAGAGACTATTTGCTCGGGATGGATTTGTTTTCTTTGGAAAAAACCGAATGCATCATACCACGCGTCATTAATTGTTGGGTATCAGGAACTCCAAAACGGCATTTAATCTTTGCAAGCCGGCAGCCGTTGCGCGCAAGAATTTCTCATTCCGCCGCACAAAGCCTTCTTTTTCAAGCCTCTCGATGCGGGGCAGGGGCAGGAACTGCGTCAAAGAAAGCGAGAACTTCTTTCTCCACGCGTCCAAATCAATCCCTTCGACCAGGCGCAAGCCCATGAGCACAGCCTCGCGCATGGCCTCTGTCTCGCTTAGAATCATGTCCTCTGTAATGCCGTTTCCCTCGGCCTCGACTTGCAATAGCCATGCGTCGGGTTTCCGCAAATTTTCCGTCGCATGCCTGCGCTCCGAAAGCCGAAAACGGCCATGCGCCCCCGGGCCGATGCCAATATAATCATCATATCGCCAATACGAAAGATTATGCCGGCTTTCTTGCCCCTTTCGCGCGTGGTTAGATATTTCATAAGAAGGCAATCCGGCAACGGCTGTTATCTCTTGCGTTGCCTCAAACAATGAAGCGGACGCATCTTCATCGACGACGAATTTTTCGCCCCGTTTTGCCTTCGCCCCGAAAAGCGTCTTAATCTCGATGCTCAGTTGGTAAAGAGACATATGGCCCCCCGCCAACGCCAACGCCTCGTTCAACTCTTTCCTCCATTGCGGCAGCGTTTGCCCCCGCCACGCATAGATCAAATCGAAAGAAAAACGCGAAAAACATTTCGACGCCAAAGCCAGCGCTCTCCGCGCTTCCCGGGCGTCATGAGCGCGTCCCAAAAACTTTAAGGTTTCGTCGTTCAGCGATTGCACGCCAAGCGAAAGTCTGTTCACGCCAGCTTTTGCAAGATCCGAAAATTTTCCGGCTTCGGCCGACGAAGGATTGGCTTCCAGCGTGATTTCCGCATCCTGTTCGACTTTCCAAAGCCGCGCAATGTCGGCCAAAACCGCGTCGATCGTTCGCGCCTCCATCAACGACGGCGTGCCGCCGCCAAAATAAATAGATCGCACGCGCCGCCCGGGCAAAAGCGCCGCGAAATGCGCTAGTTCGCATCGGTAAGCCTGCCGCCATTTTTCCTGATCGATATCCCCAGACCTATAGGAATTAAAGTCGCAGTAGGGGCATTTCGAAAGACAGAAAGGCCAGTGGATATAAAGAGAAATCATTGCTGCGGGTGAAGCAGCCGCTCCGCATACCGCGCAATCATATCCGCCTCAAAGTTCACGGCATCGTTAACGGAAAGCGCGCCAAGGGTCGTAACGTCCAAAGTATGCGGAATAAGCGTCACGTTAAAGAACGCATGATCGATTTCGTTCACGGTCAGCGATACGCCGTCAATCGTCGCGGATCCTTTGGGCGCAAGGAATCGCGACAGTTCCGCAGGCGCGGCAAAAGTCATACGCACGCAGTTGTTTTCTCGCGTTTTTGCCGTCACGAAAGCGATGCCGTCCACATGCCCAGTTACAAAATGCCCGCCTAGCTCGTCGCCCACATGCAAGGCAGGCTCCAAATTCACGCGCGTTCCCTGCTTCCACTTCATAATCGTGGTTTTGCTTAAGGTTTCGGGCGATGCCTGAACCTGAAACGTATTATAGGTTTTCGATGTGATCGTCAGGCAAATGCCCGCGCACGCCATCGAAGCGCCTATCGAAGTGCGAAGAAGCGATAATTTGTCTGTTTTGATTTTGACTGTCCAATCGCCGTCCCTAACGATATCGACAATTGTTCCCACGTCTTGAACGATGCCTGTGAACATTTAAGCCTTGGTTTCCTTTTTCAGCGTATCCACAAATTCCTCAAAATCTCCGGGCGATCGGAAATCTTTGTACACCGAGGCATAGCGCACATACGCCACATGATCCAGCTTGCGTAAGGCTTCCATAATCGCCTCGCCGATTCGCGCGGCGCTTACCTCGCTTTCGCCCAAGGATTCCAATTGCCGCACAAGCGTGTTCGTCATTTGCTCGATGCGTTCGTCGTCCACGGGGCGCTTGCGCAAAGCGATCTTCATAGAACGCAACAGCTTGTCGCGGTCGAAAATTTCCTTTTCGCCGTTGCGCTTGGCAACCATCATCTCGCGCAGCTGAACGCGCTCGAAGGTCGTGAAACGGGCGTCGCACTTCACGCAAAAGCGACGCCGGCGAATCGCGGCGTTATCTTCCGTCGGCCGGCTGTCTTTAACTTGTGTATCGTCGGTTCCGCAAAAGGGGCAGCGCATGATAAATCCTGTGGATAAGTTTTGACTCACACCAACCAATCAATGAACGTACCTGCGCTGCTTGACTTCACTCAGCTTTCTCGCCTGTCACTTGCCGAGTCCTTTGGTATCAAAGCGTTTCAGTTCGGTAAGTGACAGGTTCCTCGCAACCGAGCGTAACCCAAGCGAGTCGCTTCATCCTGTCGCCGGAACACTATAAACAAACATATCGCAGCGATCAATCCGCGAGATTCGCCCGCTTCGGCGCCCTTGCACCCCGCAGGAAAACCGCGTTACACTTAAAAGATGGCAATAAATCACGGACTAAAGGGGATAGCATGACCAATTTCACGTATTCGGCCGCCGCCCTCGACCGCCTGCAAAGATCCGACAGCGATGTTTTCAGCGCTCTGATGCAAGAGGAAGTGCGCCAAAGCGAAGGGATCGAGCTTATCCCTTCCGAAAATTACTGCTTTCCCGAAGTCTATATGCTGCTCGGTTCGGTTTTTAATAATAAATATTCCGAAGGCTACCCAGGGCGCCGCTATTACGGGGGGCAGGACAACACCGATAAAATCGAAACGTTGGCGCGCGAAAGGGCGAAGGCCGTTTTCCGCGCCGAGCACGCGAATGTCCAGCCGCTTTCCGGCTGCCCGATGAACGAGGCCGTTTATTTCGCGCTTCTTGAGCCGGGCGATACCATCATGGGCATGGCACTGACGCATGGCGGGCATCTTTCGCACGGCCATCCGGTCACGAATATGGCCAAGATTTTTAAATTTGTCCGGTATCAGACCGAGCCGGGGACGGGACTTATCGATCTCGAAAAGGTGCGTAAACTCGCGCTCGAGACGAAACCAAAACTCATCATCTGCGGCCATTCCTCTTATCCACGAGAATACGATTACGAAGGCTTCCGTAAAATTGCGGACGAAGCGGGATGCCTTTTGATGGCCGACGTCAGCCATCTGGGCGGCATCATTGCGGGAGGCGCGCTTAAAAATCCGCTTGATCATGGGTTCGATGTCATCACGACCACCACGCATAAATCCCTGCGCGGTCCGCGCGGCGGCATGATTTTGTGCAAAAAGAAATTCGCCGCGGCGGTCGATAAAACGGTTTTTCCGGGCATGCAGGGCGGCCCCCACATGCACCAAATTGCGGCTCTTGCCACGACACTGAAACTGGTTCAAACGGACGCGTACAAAGCCTATGCGCGGCAAATCCTCGTCAACGCGCAAGCCTTCGCCAAGGCGCTGCTCAAGGGCGGGGCGCATCTGGTGACGGGCGGAACGGAAAACCATCTGATCGTCATTAACACGGCCACGGGTTTCGGCATTACGGGCGATATCGCCGAACGCGCGCTCGACCGCGTCGGCATCACGTTGAATAAAAACGTTATTCCCGACGATCCCAATCCGCCCATGAAGCCCAGCGGCATACGCTTCGGCACGCCTGCCGCCACCTCGCGCGGCATGAAGGAGCCGGAGATGGAAAAACTGGCCGATGTCATGTTGCAGGTCTTGCGCGCGCCAAGCGACGATGCGCTGTTGGAAAAGTTGCATGGGGAAGTGCGCGAATTATGCAAACGCTTTCCCGTCCCCGGCATTGACCCCTCTCCGCAAGCCCGCAGCGCGGCGGCATGAACACTAAAGGCAAGTGAACAAGACAAGGCGTCATTCCAGCGCAAGCGGGAATCCATCTTCGAATTAAGGATAAGATGAACGAAACCACACTTTCATCGCGCCCGCATAAAACCGATCCGAAATTGCTGGAAATCCTTGTTTGCCCCCTTACCAAAGCGCCGCTGCGCTACGATGCGGCGGCGCAAGAGCTTATCAGCGACAAGGCGGGTCTCGCCTTCCCCATCCGCGACGGCATTCCGATTATGTTGGTTGAGGAAGCGAGAAAAATTGGATAACAGTGCGTATACAATTTTTGTGTTTGGTTAAATTAAGCGGGGCACGTCAATATTTACAACAACACAACAATTTACAATAATATAACGATCAACAATAATTTTTATCGAACCCCCGTTTATCCTAAAGGCCACAAGGCCGGATTATCCAGCGCTAACCGTACACATTTTTATCACAGCCATTTATGAATTATTTGCGGTTAAGTTTATCTCCCCTTCGTTCGCTCCACCGAATTCACGCTCGGAATGGCGCGCAAGGCGGCGATGATCGTCGTCAAGTGGCTCACATCCTTCACTTCCACGTCGATCAAGATATCGAAAAAGTCCGGTGTGCGGTTGGTAATTTTCATATTGAAAATATTGCCATTGTTCTTGCCAATGGCCGTCGATACGGCGGCAAAGCTGTTGGGCTGGTTGATTAAAACCAAATTCAACCGCCCCACCAAGGGATCCGCCCTATCTTGCTCTCCACTCCAGCCCACGTCGATCCACCGCTCGGGCGAACGCGTAAAGCTCTCCAAAGTCTCGCAATCGGTCGTGTGAATGGTCACGCCCTTGCCCGTCGTCACTATACCGACGATGGAATCCCCGGGCAACGGATGACAGCACCGCGCATAGTGAACGGCCATGCCGGGAATCAATCCCTTTAATGTCAAAGGAACGGTTCCTTTGGCTACCTTTTTGGGTGGCGCGTGCCTTTCGGACTTATCGGGGTTTTTCAGACGATGCGTCGGATAGGCCGCGTTAAAAACTTCGCGCGCGGGCTGCAAAGATGCGCCAACATTGGCCAAAAGGTCGTCCGCCGTCGCGCTCTGGAAAGTTTTTGCGACGGCCTCGAAAGCCTTTTCCGAATACGCGACACTTTCCTGTTTGCACAGCTTTTCCAAGATGGACTTGCCCAGTAAAATATATTCAGCCCGCTGCTGTAGGCGCACGAAACGCCGGACGCACGATTTTGCCTTGCCGCTGACGACAAACCTTTCCCATGCTGGCGAAGGCGCGCTTCCTTTTTGCGTTACGATCTCTACCTGATCGCCGTTGTGCAAAGCCATTCTCAAAGGCACCATGCGCCCGTTCACCTTCGCGCCGACGCACGCGTCGCCCACGCGGCTGTGAATGGCATAGGCGAAGTCGACCGGCGAAGCGCCACGGGGCAGGGCGATCAAATCGCCCTTCGGCGTAAAGCAAAAAACCTGCTCCTGAAACAATTCCAGCTTCGTGTTTTCTAAAAACTCTTCGGGTTTTTGCGCATGCTCCACGATATCCAAAAGCTCGCGTAGCCACCGGTACTGCAAGCCGTCCGTGCGCGGCGCTTCGCCGCCGTCCTTGTAGGCCCAGTGCGCGGCCACGCCCAACTCGGCCACTTCATGCATGTCTTTCGTGCGAATTTGAATTTCGATTCGTTGCTGTTCCGGCCCCATAATGCCGGTATGCAGGCTTTGGTACTGGTTCGGCTTGGGCGTCGAGATATAATCTTTAAATCGCCCGGGGATGACATGGTAATGGCTGTGAATGATGCCCAAAGCCTGATAGCAGTGGTCAACTGATTCTACGATGATGCGAAAGGCCATAATATCGGAAAGCTGCTCGAAGCCGATATTTTTGCGTTTCATCTTGCGCCAGATGGAATAAGGCGTTTTTTCGCGCCCCTCGACCGAGGCGGCAATCCCCGCGGCGCCCAGCACAGCCCTGAGTTCCTTCAAAATCTTCTGCGCGATGGCGCCGCCCTCGTGCCGAAGGAAATTCAGCCGCGCGATGACGCTGTTGCGCGCGTCGGCGTTTAGCTCGCCGAACGCCAGATCCTCCAGCTCGTCCTCCATCTTTTCGATGCCAATGCGTTGGGCCAGAGGCGCGTAAATCTCGATCGTCTCGCGGGCGATGCGGCGGCGCTTGTTGGCGTCTTTCAGGTAATGCAGGGTGCGCATGTTGTGAAGTCGGTCCGCTAGCTTGATCAAAAGCACGCGAATGTCTTCCGACATGGCGACGACCAATTTGCGGAAATTTTCGGCTTGTTTCGCCTGATCGGTCTGTAATTCGATGCGCGACAGCTTGGTCACGCCGTCCACAAGCCTCGCCACGTTGGGGCCGAACTGTTTCAGGATGTCTTCCTGCGATGCCAGCGTGTCCTCCACGGCGTCATGT
This sequence comes from uncultured Rhodospirillaceae bacterium, assembly GCA_964517415.1. Lineage (GTDB taxonomy): Bacteria > Pseudomonadota > Alphaproteobacteria > UBA9219 > UBA9219 > CAIXLI01. Next base: position 26,503 of record CAZFCA010000005.1, on the reverse strand, counting down.
AGTAGGGCCGCCGCGATTGTCGTGCAGTCCATTTTCATGTTGGTGAGGATGCCGGCCACCTCTAAAGGATGCGAAAAATAAGGATCGCCCGAAGCGCGCGTCTGCTTACCGTGCGCCTGCATCGAAAACACATAGGCGCGATTCAGCAAATCCTCATTCAAGTCGGGATCGTAAGAGCGCACGCGCTCCACAAGATCGTATTGTCGCATAAATTGGCCGCGCGGTTTTTTAGCGGACGCGGTTTTTGCGGAAGGTTCCGCGATATCCGGCATATCAGGGCTCTGCATTCGGCTTTCCTTGCGCCAAACGACCAATGAACGCATTCCCGCCCTTCGACCGCGCTGAAATGCTTGGCGGTTGGTATGAAAGGAAACGGATAGCAGCTTCTTCCTAATTAGTCCTTAATATCGGCAGCCTCGGCGTCTTCAAAACCGGCCCCCAGACCGTCTTCATCTGCGCCTTCTTCAGAAAGATCCCCTGTTTCATCTTCCAGGGATTCGTCGTCGACCTCTGTCGCGCCAATGTCGTTAACCCAAACCTGCTGTTCGCTGGCCAAAAGCTCGGCCACTTCTTCTTCGGGCTGATCCGGCTCGATGCGTTTTTGAAGGCTCTTGATCAAAGCTCCCTCAAGCGCGGACAATTCGACCTTGTCCTCAGCGATCTCGCGCAAAGCGACGACTGGATTTTTATCGCGGTCGCGACTGACTTTCAGTTCCGCGCCCGAGCTGAGGCTGCGCGCGCGATGCGCCGCCAGCATGACAAGCTCAAAACGATTAGGAACGGCGAGAACGCAATCTTCGACGGTTATGCGAGCCATAAAGAACCTCGATCAAAAACATGCACAGACCTGTCGATCTTTACGCAACCGGAAGGATCTGCAAAAAGTTACCGAAGCCGGAACCTACAATTTTCATCAATCCTTTGTAAAGAAAGATATTCGTAATATCAACGGCCCACTGGTATATCGCCATCATACGAATGAATGCAATGATCCGTTAACTCTCTTGTTAACTCTATTGGATTCAGATACATTAAAGACTGATTGATTCCGGCCCCTCCTTGCCGTAAGCTCGGATCATTCATCTAAGTCATTGCCTTTTTTAGGTAATGTTTATAGAAGCCGTGCTCAACGCGGCATATTACGGTTAGTACATAGCATATGAGGAAAGAATGATTTTTTACAAAGAAGAACGTTCGGCAATGTTCATCGATGGAGCCAATCTTTACGCCGCCGCCAGGGGGTTGGGCTTCGATATCGATTATAAAAAACTGCTGGAAGTCTTTGCTGGGCGCGGACGTTTGGTGCGCGCTTTTTATTATACGGCCCTTATTGAAAACGAGGAATATTCGCCGATTCGCCCGCTGGTCGATTGGCTGGATTACAATGGCTATTCGATGGTCACCAAGCCGACCAAGGAATTCACGGACGCTTTTGGGCGCCGTAAAATCAAGGGCAATATGGATATCGAGCTTGCGATTGATGTCATGGAAATGTGCGATCATGTCGAGCATATCATCATCTTTTCGGGCGATGGCGATTTCCGGCGTTTGGTCGAAGCCGTGCAGCGCAAGGGCGTTCGCGTTAGCGTCGTCAGCACCATGCGCTCGTCGCCGCCGATGGTCGCGGACGAACTTCGCCGTCAGGCTGATAATTTTATCGAGCTTCAGGATATTATGCCGCACATCGCGCGCGCGCGGACCGATGCGCCTCAGGGGCAGCCATCTATGCCATCCATGCCCCAGCCTTCCATGAAAGACGTCGCCCAGAATCTGGCGACGACGCAGGAAGAAATCCAAGAAGTCGCGTAAATCTGTTTATAATCTCGTCAGGTTGGCCTGCAAATCGCTGTTTTCCGATTTTTTCTGCTCACGTATTCTAATACGCTGCGCAAAAAAATCGGAAAAGCAGACGATTTTCGTCTCAACCTGACGAGTTCTAAAACAGGTTATAATCTCTCAAAATAAAACCAAGAACGACCGCCATCCCCGCGAAAGCGGGGATCCATCTTTCATCAATGCAAAGAAAGATCGATTTAGGACTATTACGCCGTCTTAACCGCCGACGAGCGCGCGGCTTCGGTACCGGGCGGATCTCGCAGCACATAGCCGCGACCCCATACGGTCTCGATATAATTCTCGCCGCCTGCGGCGGTGGCTAGCTTTTTGCGCAATTTGCAAACGAACACGTCGATGATCTTCAGTTCGGGCTCGTCCATGCCGCCATAAAGATGATTTAGAAACATCTCCTTGGTCAGCGTCGTGCCCTTGCGCAGAGATAAAAGCTCAAGGATGCCATATTCCTTGCCGGTCAGGTGCAGTGGGGATCCGTCGACCTCTACGGTGCGCGTATCCAAATTCACGATTAGCTTGCCGGTGCGGATAACGCTGTCGGAATGGCCTTTGCTGCGGCGAATGATTGCATGAATACGCGCCACTAGTTCGCGGCGGTCGAAGGGCTTGGTTAAATAATCGTCCGCGCCGAATCCAAGGCCTTTAATTTTATTATCCAGTTCCGAAAGGCCGGAAAGAATAAGAATGGGGGTGGTCACGCGAGCGGCGCGCAGACGGCGAAGAACCTCGTACCCGTCGATATCAGGCAACATCAAATCAAGAATGATGATGTCGTAATCGTAAATCTTGCCGATCTCCAGGCCGTCTTCGCCCAAATCGGTCGTATCAACGATGAAACCGTCGGCCTGCAACATCAACTCGATGCTTTTCGCAACGGACGTATCGTCTTCGACTAGAAGAACACGCATATCTGTGCCCCATTTGTTTAAAGCGTACTCGTTAATCATACTTTAGCATAAATTTTAATAAATGGTAGGATTTATTAACAATAATAGCGGGAAGAAATGTATTCCGTAACTTATAGCAATTTCAAGTGCTTAGGATTCAGCGCCGCTGCCAACACCTTTGTGGGACGTCTCTTTGGTTGAAAGTATGGTTTATTTTTTCACGTCTACGAAAGGAAATTAATTAACCCTCCCGTGTTTCAAAATCGATGCGCGGATCGGTCAGCACATAGGCTAAATCGCCCAGGATATTCATGACAAGTCCCAAGAGGGTAAAGAAATAGAGTGTGCCGAACATGACGGGATAATCACGGTTAATGGCGGACTCGAAACCCAAAAGCCCCATACCGTCCAGCGAAAAAATGACCTCGATCAGCAAGGACCCAGTAAAAAGAACGGAAAGAAAGGCGGTCGGAAAACCCGCGATGACGATCAGCATCGCATTGCGAAACACATGGCCGTAAAGAACGCGGTTTTCGGTAAGGCCTTTCGCGCGCGCGGTTAAAACGTATTGTTTGTTGATCTCCTCAAGAAAGGAATTCTTCGTCAGCATCGTCAGGCTCGCAAAGCCGCCGATGACAAGAGCGGTTACGGGCAAGGCGATATGCCAGAAATAATCAATGATGCGCTGCGGCCAATCCATATCGCCCCAATTATCCGAAGTCAGGCCGCGCAACGGAAACCAATCCAAATAACGTCCTCCCGCAAAAACGACAATCAGCAAAACGGCGAAAAGAAAACTAGGAATGGCATACCCCGCGATGATCGCCGCGCTGCTCCACATATCAAAAGCCGTTCCGTCCTTCACGGCCTTGCGAATGCCAAGAGGGATGGAAATCAGGTACACAAGAAGCGTCGTCCAAAGGCCGAGCGAAATGGAAACCGGCATTTTGCTGACCACAAGATGCATCACGCTCTCGTCGCGGAAGTACGAGTTGCCGAAATCGAACTGCAGATAATGGCCGACCATCGTGAAAAAGCGTTTATAAAGGGGCTGATCGAAGCCGAATTGCTTTTCCAGCTCCTTGATCAATTCGGGGTCCACGCCCTGCGCGCCAGGATAGCGTGCGGTCACTTCCGCCTCGTTTCCTTTGGTTGCTTGCGCCAGCGGCATCGAGACATCGCCCGTGCCCGATCCGCCGATACGCGCCGTCGCGCCGACGTCCGTGCCGTGTATCTTGGCAACGATCTGCTCGATAGGCCCGCCGGGCGCGGCCTGCACGATCAAAAAATTCAACGCCATAATCCCGAACAACGTCGGAACAATCAACAAAATCCGCCTGATGAAATATGCGAGCATGAGGATAAAAAATGAAGTTAAAAAGGAAAGCGAAAAACTATAGCATCATGGGTCATTCCCGCGAAAGCGGAAAAGCGGCCATTAAAAGGCGGCTATATCGGAAAGAAATGCGACGGCTTTGGTAAAATCCGCCTGATGGATGCTTTTGATCTGCTCCGTCTCGAAATAGTTTTCGACAAGCAGGCGAACCTTAGTCTCATCAAGTCCTTTCGTGTGCGCTACATAGGCGATGAGCGCGCGCATCGAAACCACTTCCGAATTACTCAGAACAGCAAGGTCAGGAAAGTCAGCGGTTCTTTTTGCATCGTTGAGGGGAACCCCATTCAACTGCGCAGGGGGAGCGGCCAACGCGTTCAAAATGCGGGTTAAATGAACTTCTTCATCGAGATACACAACGTTGTCATTAATCCTTGCCGATTTTTCAAGCGTCAAAAGAAGATCATAAGCCATCTTCTCCCCGTAACGCGCAACCAGCTCTTTATAGGTGATATTTCCCTGCATAATTATCCTAGGCTGCGACGCGCAGGCTGTCTTGAATCTCAAGCGCGCGCGCAAGACGAGCCTCAGGATCATCAATATGCTGTTGGGAAGGAAGGAAAGCCGCTTTTTCAATTTCAGCCAAATACTGCCAAGCCAAAATCTCGCCGTATCGGGAAACCAACTGGTCGAAATTGAATGTCGGCATATAAAAATCCTTAAGTTGTTGTTCTTATGAAATAAAATCAATTCCGCAAATCTCTATTCCCCTAGTTTATCCATTTCTAGCCTGAAAGCAATAGAAAAGTCACATGCGAGTAAAGAAACATCACATAAAGGTAATGCTAATCTTGGAAGTTGTTGGAATTACTTATAATTGCCCTTAAAGATCACATATGTGCATTTTACTATTGTTAGAATATCATAAAAGTGCAATAAAGCAGCCCATGACCATAGAAAGCAGCACTAAATCGATCAAAGGGCGTCAAATACGAGCCGCAAGAGGATTGCTGGGGTGGCAATCGACATATCTGGCAAAACAGGTCGGTTTGGCAAGGGAAACGATAAGCAAAATTGAAGACGAATCGGTTCAGCCGAGGGCAAAAAACTTATCGGACATTGTACAGATCTTCGATGATAATGGCATTGAATTTACGGATAACTATGGAGTGCGTTACAAACCGAGGAAGCTAGAGGTCTACGAAGGCGACGAAGAATTCAGAAAATTTATGGATGATATTTATGCCGTTGCAAAAAAGGGAAATACGGAAATTTGCATTTCTGGCGTTGAGGAAAATATTTTTATCCAGCATTTGGGCAAGGAATTTGCCGAAATGCACATCAAACGAATGGCGGATTTGGAAATCACAAAAGTAAGATGCCTCATTCGCGAAGGTGACTCGGATGTTTATTGTGATTCGTACAACGAATACAGATGGGTCTCGGATGAATTATTTAGTGCCGTTCCTTTCTATGTTTACGGTAAAAAGTTTGCCGTTGTTACTTTTGAAGACAATCAGGTGATGGTTGTCGTTATTGAGTCAGAGCCTATTGCTAAGGCATATCGGAAACAGTTTGAGCTGATTTGGTCAAATTCGAAAGCAACCGGACTGCCGTCATCATCCAAAAGAAAGACTTAATCAATGCCTTCGCAAAACAGCACTATTGATTATGCCGTAACCACGGCAGCAACATACGATTTAAGTCTTGCCAGCAATCCTCTTGGATTTAGTCCTATTGTTGACGAACAATTTGAGAAGGCAGCAAAATCGTTTGAGTATAACCCAAGAGCCTACCCAAAACTAAAGGGGATACTTGTTCGAAAGGTAGCCGATTTCTATGGAACAACATCTGATAATGTTTATATAGGCGGAAGGGGAGCCGTTGGTGTAATTTCAAGCGTATTTCAAGCGGGACTTATCAAGGAAAACCAATTTCTAGTTGCAGCAGATGCAACGTTTCCGGCGGCCGCCGTTGCAGCTCACAATCATGGCATTGGGGTGATGCGCTTTAAACTTGGCAGTGACTTTCGAGTTGATTTTGGAATACTAAGAAATACTGTTCTTGACATAAATCTGCGCGGAATGGGGGCTGCGGTCTTCTTATGCAATCCGAACAATCCAACAGGTATTGCCGAATCGACAAAAGATATCATTGACCTCGCCCGGGACCTTCCTCAAACGCTCATATTTGTGTCCGAAGCAAACATTGAAATGGTTTCGGATTCAGCCTTTAAAAGAATCGGCGGATCATTGTTGGATAGGGAAAATATATCAAAACTTCCCAAAAACATTCTGGTCATCAGGTCTTTTTCGAAAGCCTATGGTTTGGTGGATGATCGAATGGGCTATGCAATTGGGGACCCTTATGTAATTAACGCTTTGTCTGGAACGGATGTGCCATTTGCGATTGGAGACAGACAAATTATTAGGGCATGTCTGGCTCTTCAAGACCAAGCCCATGTAAAAAAAAGCCGATCATTCATGTCAAATGAAATTATAAGAATAACCGCAGTATTGGAAGAACTGGACTTTTTGAACACAACGAAATCAGATTCAAATCTTATGCTGGCGGGTATACCAGAATACTTTTCTAATTCCATCGAGCTGAAAGAGATGCTGTTGGAGCAAGGTTGTTCGGTTGTGGCGTGTGGAACGGAATTTGGAGCGACAGCAGCGGGAAAATACATCCGCATTGCGCCGAACACAGATGAACACAATAACGTATTTCTGAAAGCATTAAAAAACATATGCGATAAAAAGAAAAAAGATTTTTACTCAACATATGGAGATCTTAAAAATCGAAAGTGTTCTTAATAAGCATTATCTGGTTCTGATGTGACGCATTGCTTTATCGTCGCATCTAATACTCCTCCACCTCCAGCCCCACGCCGATTTGGCGCAAGGCCGATTTCGTGGCCTGCGATAAAGACCAAGCGCCCGCCAATTCCACTTCGGCTTCTTCGCCGCCGTCCAGCGAAAGCGATAGAACAACCTGCGCGCGCCCTTTAGGCGAGGCGGCCAAAAGTTTTTGAATCTCCTCAACCGGCGAAGGCTCGTAAATCCGGATCCGAATGCCCCGCGCGGCTCGCGCGGCGGCATCGGCCAAAGGCTCAATCTGCCGCGCAATAAAGCGCAAATCGGACGCCGCGCCATCGCCCATGCGCGTCTGCGTATTGGTTTGAGCGTCCACTTCCATCAAAACGGCCTGCCCTGACTCAAGAATGTCTCTCTTTGCCGCCAGCAGCTCCGAAAACACCGTCACCTCAAACGCGCCGCTTCCGTCCGACAATTGTACAAAGGCGAATTTATTGCCCTGTTTCGACGTGCGTTCCTGCTTAGAGACGACAACCCCTGCGATTTTCAATCGCGCCAACGCCTCGCCGCGCATAGTTACGCCCGCCTTATGGACGGCAACGACGCCCATCTTGTCCAAAACACCGCGGTAATTATCCAAAGGATGCGCCGACATATAAAACCCAAGGGCGGAGAACTCGTGCTGCAAGCGCGTCAAATCATCCCAGCTTTGTTGAATCTTGGGTAAAGGCGGCCGCGCTTCAGTCTCGCCGGCGAACATGCTTTGCTGGCCGCTCTGACGTTCGGCCAGCTTTTCCTGCCCAAAGCGAAGCATCATATCGACGGCGGCCATAACCTGAGCGCGGTTTTTATTCAGGGAATCGAACGCGCCGGCGGCGGCAAGGTTTTCCAGCTGCTTTCGATTTACCATATGCGGATCGACCCGCTCGGCGAAATTAAACAAATCTTTGAACGCCCTGCCTTGCCGCGCCTCCACAAGGCTTTGCATGGCGGCTTGCCCCACGCCCTTCACTGCCGATAAAGCATAGCGAATAGCCGCGCCGTTTTTCGCCGCTTCGACCGCAAAAAAGGGGTAGGAGCGATTCACGTCCGGCGGAAGCAAAACAATGCGGTTGCGCGCCAATTCCTGACGAAACAGGTTCAGTTTATCCGTATCGCCAAGCTCGAAATTCATCGCGGCGGCAAAAAATTCTACTGGATAATTGGCTTTCAAATAAGCCGTCTGATAGGCTACCAAAGCGTAGGCCGCCGCATGGCTTTTGTTAAATCCATAGCCCGCAAATTTGTCGATCTGATCGAAAATTGCCCCCGCTTGCGCGGCGGATACGTTATGCTTTTCGCTCGCGCCTTTAATGAAAGTGGCGCGTTGCGCGGCCATTTCAGAAACCTTCTTTTTACCCATCGCGCGGCGCAACAAATCCGCAGAGCCCAGGCTATAGCCTGCCAAAATCTGCGCGGCCTGCATCACCTGTTCCTGATAAATCAAAATGCCGAAGGTGTCTTCCAATATGGGCTTCAGCTCGTCATGCAGATAATGAACTTCCTCTTCGCCGTTTTTGCATTTGATATAGGTGGGGATATTGTCCATCGGGCCCGGGCGGTAAAGCGCGACGAGCGCGATGATGTCCTCGAACCTATTCGGCTTCATCTTGCGCAGCACGTCGCGCATGCCCGAACTTTCAAGTTGGAACACGCCCATCGTGTCGCCCTTGGCCAGCATTTGGTAGGTCTTGGCGTCGTCCAAGGGCAAATGGCTTAAGTCGATGGGAACGCCCCGCGCCTTCAAAAGCTCCACAGCCATTTGAAGAACGTCCAAGGTCTTCAGGCCAAGGAAGTCGAACTTCACAAGCCCCGCAGCTTCGACCGTTTTCATATTGAACTGCGTCGCGGGAAGGGGCGAATCCGGATCGCGATACAAGGGCACCAATTCGACCAAAGGCCTGTCGCCGATGACCACGCCCGCCGCATGGGTCGACGCGTTGCGGAACAACCCTTCCAGCTTCTGCGCGATATCCATCAATTGCGCGACGGTCGGATCCTCGTCGCGCATTTGGCGCAGCATAGGCTCGCTTTCCAAAGCCTGCGCAAGGGTCAAAGGATTCGCCGGATTGTTCGGCACCAATTTGCAAATTTTGTCGACGTAGCCGTAAGGCATGCCCAGCACGCGCCCCACGTCGCGCAGGGCCGCGCGCGCTTGCAATTTGCCGAAGGTGATAATTTGGGCCACGCGCTCCGATCCGTATCTTTGCTGCACATAGCGAATGGTCTCGTCGCGGCGTTCCTGGCAAAAGTCGATATCGAAGTCGGGCATCGACACGCGTTCGGGATTCAAAAAACGCTCGAACAGCAACCCGAAGCGCAACGGGTCAAGATCGGTGATCAACAAAGCCCAAGCCACCAACGACCCCGCGCCCGATCCGCGGCCGGGACCCACGGCGACGCCGTTTTGCTTCGACCATTTAATAAAATCGGAAACGATCAAAAAATAGCCCGCAAAACCCATGTTGATAATGGTCTCCAGCTCGAACTCCAACCGCTCTTTATAGGGGTTTGGGTCCGCGATTGCGGCGGCCTTCAGCCGATGCTTTAATCCTTCCCGCGCCTGAACGCGAAGCTCTTGCGCCTCGTCGCGTCCCTTGGCCGTCGAAAATGCGGGAAGAATAGGTTTCCGGTTCGGCGGCATGAACGCGCAACGGCGGGCGATGACAAGCGTATTGTCGCATGCCTCGGGCAAATCGGCGAAAAGGGCGCGCATCTCCGCTGCCGATTTAAAATAATGCTCGCGCGTTAAATGGCGGCGCTTGGTCTCCGAAATAACGGTCTTATCGGCGATGCAAAGCAAAGCGTCATGCGCTTCGTACATGCCGGGTTCGCCGAAATAAACATCGTTCGTCGCCACCAAAGGCACATCGTGTTGATAGGCTAAATCGATGGCTTTCTGCTCGATGCGCAATTCGCCCGAGCCCATAGATCCGCCCCAGTGCCGCGTTACCTCGATATAAAAACGCTGCGGAAATAAGGCGGCATATTTCTTCACCGCCGCTTCGGCCGCAGCGAACTGCGAGGCTGACAAAAGCCGCCCGATCTCCCCTTCAAGTCCCGCCGAAAGGGCGATCAGGCCGCCCGAATGTCTTGCCAGTTCTTCGGCCGTCACGAAGTGATCGGCGCGGTTTTGCTCGATATAGGAAAGCGTCACCAGCGCCGATAAATTGCGATAGCCTTCCTCGTTTTGCACAAGAAGCACAAGCTGGTCGTAATCCTCCCGCGCGAGCGTCTTAAGCGAAGCCTGCTCCGGCCGCAGCACGGCGATCTGGCAGCCGATAATGGGCTGAATGCCGGCGGCAGCGGCGGCCTGCCCGAATTCCAAAGCGCCGAAAAGATTTCCCTTATCGGTCAAGGCCACGGCCGGCATGCCGTGTTCAAGGCACAGCTTCATTAAATCCTTGCGCGGCGGCGGAAAGCCCTCTTTCGCCTTTTCTTCCACGATCTTGATCGCGCCTTCGGCCAGCGAATAGCCGGAATGCACGCGCAGATGAATGAACGAAGGATCAGTCATTTATTAAGCCAAACAGCCGTTGAAGGCGCGAACGCCTATGCAGAGAGAAAAAACTTCCATGCGCTTCCTTTTACGCCAAGTTGGCGCGAATATCTAGAACGAGCCGCTCCACAGTTTCCGCCACTCAAAAAACGGCGGCAAATCCTCAAGGGATTGCATATGCCCCGCCAATGAAGGAATGGGGGAAAAACAAGGCAAATGCCTGAAAAGCCGGTTCGTTGTCTTTTTCTCCGAGCCTTTGCGCCGGTTTTTCCTGTCGCCCACATACTTCGTATTCTCGAAATATTTCCAATAATCGCGAACGACATGCGCATGCATAAAAAGCTGATGCGTCGCATCGCACGCGGTGCGCCAATGGCGATAGGGGCTTAAAACCAAATACGACGGATAGAAAAAGCGCGCGTACAGCGACGCATGCTCTTGCGGATAAAGAACCAGATGCCGCCGCGTCGCCGCGTAAATTTGCCTGTAAAAAGCCGCCAACTCGTAAACGGCGCGCGGCTCATGCAAATAATCGTCCTCGCAAAAATAATAAAGCGCGTCGTCATTGCGCGCGAGAGCGAACTGCTCGTAAAGCGATTCCCCTTGCCCCGTTTTTTCAGTCGTTTTGACGCGCCACGGGCATTTTAAAGACGCGGCGATATCCGTCATTTTCTTGAGTAATTCCGGTTCCGAATGATCGTCAAGGATTAAGACTTCAATTCGGGGCGCATCTTTTTCTTGGAGAGCCGCATTCACGCTTTGAACAAGCGAGGCAAAGCAACGCTCGGCAGTTTCGGACGCCGACATATTCCCGATGCGCCCGCCTTTTTTCTGCCGCGCTTCCGTTAGGCACGTGCGATAAACGATCTTCAAATTGTCTAAATTTGCCGTCGCCTTTCTTTCATCTCCGCCGTCATAATCGAAATACCGCCGCGCGCAATCCAGCTCCGGCACCGGCGGAATGCCTTTGCAGGGGCAAAGATTATACGTGTCCCGATAGCGGATATCATAGCCAAAAGGCCTTAACCCGCGTTTTAAAAGGCGCAAAAGGTCATTCATTAAAGTCGTGCAGGTCGATAAAAACACTCGTCATGCCCCGCAGAGGAGGGCATCCCATTTGGTTTTCTCTTCTTTTCCCCTTAGAACGGAATGCTGTCATCCAAATCCGATCCGCCGCCAGCGCTGCCGCCCGACGAACCGAAAGCCTGTTCCTCGGTGGGAGGAGGCGGAAGGTTCCCGCCGCCGCGCGATCCCGCGCTGTCCAGCATCGTCAAGTCCCCGCGAAAGGGGCGCAGCACGACTTCGGTCGTATACTTTTCCTGCCCGTCCTTGTCGGTCCACTTGCGGGTTTCTAATTGGCCTTCCAGATACAGCTTAGAGCCTTTCTTGACATAACGTTCGACGATTTCGACCAGCTTGTCGTTAAAAATAGAAATGCGATGCCATTCGGTTTTTTCTTTGCGCTCGCCCGTAGCCTTGTCCTTCCAGTTTTCGGAAGTCGCGACGGAAAACGAAGCGACGCGCCCGCCGTTTTGAAAAGAACGAATTTCGGGGTCGCGGCCTACGTTGCCGACCAGAATGACTTTGTTAACGCTGCCAGCCATGAGAATCTCCAAAGGTAAAAGTTAAGGACGGACATTAATCCGTGTTCGGAATAAAAGAAAGCACTGGACAATCAAACCTAAGAAACTATAAAACGGAAAAAAGAACAAAACAAGTACAAAGTTGCTCCCCTCCCCCTCGCGGGGAGGGGCTGGGGAGGGGGAGAGAAGCAAAAACATAACAATAATTTATGGCATATTCCCATCTTCATAACCATATATAAGATCAAACGTCCAATGAAAGGTCCGCAAGGGTCACGAGCGGTTGCGAGGAGCCTGTCACTTCCTGTGGTGAATATGCTTTGGATATCAAAGGTTCAGTTCAGCAAGTGACAGGCGAGGCGCAGAGCGAGTGAAGTCAAGCGATGTATGGGCGTTCACTGATCGCCTAGAAAAAGGGTCATGCAAAAAGAAATCCACGTGCGCGGCGCGCGCCAGCACAACCTGAAAAACATAGACGTTTCGATTCCGCGCGACCAGCTTGTCGTCATCACGGGGCTTTCTGGGTCGGGCAAATCGTCGCTGGCGTTCGACACCATCTATGCCGAAGGCCAACGCCGCTATGTCGAAAGCCTGTCGGCTTATGCGCGCCAGTTTCTGGAAATGATGCAAAAGCCCGATGTCGATTCCATCGAAGGCCTGTCGCCCGCCATTTCCATCGAACAAAAAACAACATCGCACAATCCCCGCTCCACCGTCGGCACGGTCACGGAAATTTATGACTATTTGCGCCTTCTTTTCGCGCGCATCGGCGTTCCATATTCTCCCGCCACCGGCTTGCCGATTGAAAGCCAAACGGTATCCCAAATGGCGGATCGCATCCGCGCGATGCCCGAAGGCGCGAAACTCATGCTTCTCGCGCCGCTGGTTCGGGCGCGAAAGGGCGAATACAAAAAAGAAATCCTCGGTCTGCGCAAGCAAGGCTTTCAGCGCGTCAAGATCGACGGCAAGGTCTACGACATCGACGACGCGCCCGCGCTCGACAAGAAAAAGAAACATGATATCGCCGTCGTCGTGGACCGCATCGTGGTCAAGCCCGATCTCGACAACCGCCTGCCTGACTCCATAGAAACCGCGCTTAAACTGTCCGACGGCCTTTTGCTTGTCGAAAATGCAAGCACGGGCGCAGTAACCACTTTCTCCTCGAAATTTGCCTGCCCCGTCAGCGGCTTTACCATCGAGGAAATCGAACCGCGCCTTTTCTCGTTTAACAATCCGCACGGTGCTTGTCCGGCATGCGACGGCCTTGGCGAAAAACCCACCTTCGATCCCGATCTCGTCGTGCCCGACAAAACCGCCTGTCTTGCGGACGAGGCTATCGCCCCATGGAAAACCTTCTATATGCAAGTGCTGGAAGCCATGTGCCGCTCTTATAAAGTCAGCATGGTAACGCCCTGGAAAGACCTGCCCGAAGAGTTCCGTCACGCGATTCTTTACGGCAGCGGCGACAAGCCGATCAAATTCACCTATCGCGAAGCCAATCATTCCTACCACCACAACAAGCCCTTTGAAGGAGTCATTCCGAACATCGAACGTCGTTGGCGTCAAACCGATAGCGATTGGATGCGCGAGGAACTCAGCCGCTATCAGGTCAGCAAACCTTGCGAGGCCTGCCATGGACAACGCCTGAAGCCCGAGGCCCTCTGCGTCAAAATCGCAGGCAAGAACATCAGCGAGGTGACGAATTTTTCGATCAAGGCTGCGGCGCAATGGTTCAAGGAGTTGCCAAAAACCCTTACGTCCAAACAACGCCAAATCGCCGCGAGGATTTTAAAGGAAATCAACGAGCGCCTCGGCTTTCTCAATAACGTCGGCCTCGAATATCTCACGCTTTCGCGCGCTTCGGGTACGCTCTCGGGCGGCGAAAGCCAGCGCATCCGTCTCGCGTCGCAAATCGGGTCGGGACTGACGGGCGTGCTTTATGTGCTCGACGAGCCGAGCATCGGCCTTCATCAGCGCGATAACGGCCGCCTTCTCGAAACGCTGAAAAAATTGCGCGATCAAGGCAATACCGTCCTTGTCGTCGAACACGACGAAGACGCGATCCGCCAAGCCGATTATCTTATCGATATCGGCCCGGGCGCGGGCGTTCATGGCGGGCATGTCGTGGCGGCCGGAACGCCGAAAGAAGTCGAAAAAGTCGCAAGCAGCATCACCGTCCAATACCTTAAGGGCATTAAAACCATCCCCATCCCTTCCGAGCGACGCGCGGCCCGCAACGATATGTGGCTCGAAGTCGTCGGCGCGGAAGGCAATAATCTGAAAAAAATCACCGCGCGCTTTCCCTTGGGAACTTTTACAGCGGTTACGGGCGTTTCCGGCGGCGGCAAATCGACGCTCGTTATTGAAACGCTTTACAAGGCTCTGGCGCGGAAACTGAACTATGCGCGCGATGTTCCGTCCCCGCACAAAGGCATTCGCGGTTCCGAATTCATCGATAAAATCGTCGATATCGACCAAGCCCCCATCGGACGGACGCCTCGATCCAACCCTGCTACGTATACAGGCGCCTTCACGCCCATCCGCGAATGGTTCGCAGGCCTGCCGGAAGCCAAGGCGCGGGGGTACGGCGCGGGGCGTTTCTCTTTCAATGTGAAAGGCGGTCGCTGCGAAGCGTGCGAAGGCGAAGGCACAATCAAGATCGAAATGCACTTTCTGCCCGATGTCTATGTGACCTGCGACGAATGCGCCGGCAAGCGCTACAACCGCGAAACCTTGGACGTGCTTTATCGCGGGAAAAGCATCGCGGACGTGCTCGCCATGACGGTGGAGGAAGGCGCGGAATTCTTCAAAGCCGTTCCCTCCATCCGCGACAAGCTCGAAACATTGAAGCGCGTCGGCCTTGGCTACATCGAAATCGGCCAGCCGGCGACCACCCTATCGGGCGGCGAAGCGCAACGCGTCAAACTCTCCAAAGAACTCTCGCGCCGCGCGACGGGCAAAACGCTTTATATCCTTGACGAGCCGACCACAGGCCTGCATTTCGAAGACGTGCGCAAATTGCTCGAAGTTCTCCACGCGCTGGTTGAGCAAGGCAACACAGTGATCGTGATCGAGCATAACCTCGAAGTCATCAAAACGGCGGATTATATCATCGACCTCGGCCCCGAAGGCGGCGATGCGGGCGGCCAGATAGTCGCGGCCGGAACGCCGGAAGAAATCGCCCGCATCAAGCAAAGCTATACCGGGCGTTATTTGGCAAAGCCTTTGAAGTGCCGGAAGCCGGACTGAATAAGGGTGTCATCTTTGCCCGAGCCTTGCCAAAGGCGGGGCAAAACGCGGGGATCCAAAAGCACAGCCCTTCAATTGGCAAAGCTCAAAAGATGGGGTATCTACGCGTGCAGTTTAAAGGTCTTTTGATAGGGGGCGCGATAAAGCCTTTCGGAAACAACCGGCTCCCTTTCGTTGTGCTCGGTCATCAGCCTTGATACGCTTTCGACGTAGGCGTCCGGATCTATTGGCAACAACAGGTCGTTCGCAATCTGGATATAGGAGGCAAAACGAGAGTCTTGCAAATCGTCCTTCGCAAAGCGAATCAGGCGCCTCGACAAGTCGACGGCGAAGGGAGAACGCTGTTTCTCCAGAAGGCAGACGATTTTATAAGTTTTTTCGATCAACACCTCCGGAACGGCGCCGGCACAATCCTGCTTTTGTATCAGCAAAGCCATCTCCACGCCGGCAGAAAGGAGAGCCGACAGCTTTTTCGAAAAAAGAGCCTCATCCGCCCTTGCAATGGTTGCGTCGAAGTTTGCGGACGCTGACCCATTTGACGCCTTTGTCATGGACACACCTCCCTTCGAAAGGGAAAGCCCCATTTTGACTCAAAGGATTCCTAGCCGACAAGCAAAAGATACTATTGCCATATGTATGTAAGCAAGATCCATCTTACTGAATGTAAACGCAAAAAGTCTTTATCCCCATCCTTGCCATTCGTCCGTATGTCTGGACAGGGAAAGCCAAAGTTAATAAACTTTGCCCGTGATCGAACAAACGCAACAAAAATCCCTTGCAGAACGCGCACTCGAACGCCTTCGGAAACTGGCCAAAGGCAACGGGCTTGATCCGCAATCAATAACCGTTTTCGATATCCAAGAGCAAACCGTCTCTATTCGGGGTAAAATATTCATTTATCCGCTGTGCGAGACGGAAAGCCTCGCTTATGCAGGGCCGCCTCGCGGAAAGGAACGACGGACGGCGGGATCCGTTGTCGAGATGCAAAACGCCGTCGAAAGGCACAAGCAAGAATTTTTGCGAAGCTCGGATTGGAAGGATGCCGTCGTCGAGCAGCTTAAGTTCCACAAAACGCAAGGCTGGGGGCTTGACAACGCAAAGGTCACCCTGCCGGAAAGATCGCTTATCTATGCGGCGACGGAACCTTGTCCAGACTGCGGCGGCCAAGGCCGAGGCCTCTGCACGCGATGCGAAGGGCGCGGGATGATTTTGTGCGCCCAATGTCAGGGGCGGGGGCGGGAATGGTGCTATCATTGCATGGGCAAAGGCGAGGATCCGCACCAACCCGGCCAGCCCTGCCATCTTTGCCAGGGAACGCTTTACGTTCCCTGCCGGTTTTGCCAGACGCGCGGCTATGTTCCCTGCCCTTCATGCAAGGGTGGCAAGGGGCAGGGCTGCCGAAGCTGCGGCGGTTCGGGCAGCTTTACCAAGGAAGTCAAAGTCACCTGCGGCGCGCAAACGCGCTTTATGATGGATGCGCGAAACTTGCCCAGCGGCCTTCGCAAAGGGCTGGACCGTATCGGCGCCGCGCAACTTGGCAACGGGCACGCGGATATCGTCTCCGTCGCCCTCAAGCCGGAAGCGGAAGGCGAGGCGGTAGAAAATAGACCGCTGCTGGCCTGCACGGCCACTCTTCCCTACGCTGAAATGAAAATGGATTTTGGCGGCAAGAAGGCCGTCGTTTCTGCCGTCGGCAAACGCTGCGTGATCGTGGGCGTGCCGCCCTTCCTCGATTTATCCCTAAAACCATGGATGGAAAAACTGCATCTTGCGGCTTTGGGCAAAGCACCGCTTGATTTCGCCCTTCAGGCGCGCGCCATAAAGGAAATATTCTCCCTTGTCGTTTCGGGAAAGGGGAACATGCGCGAAATCCGCAAATACTATCCCTACGGCCTCTCGTCGGGAACGCTTGAGTCCATGCTTTCGGATATGAAGGACGCTCTCAGAGAGATGACTTTAACGGCGCGTTGGCTCGCCGCAGCTTTGTGCGCCTCGCTCAGCGCCGGATTCTTTTATGTTTTGTTTCCGAACGGCCTGGAATATCGGCTTATGCAAAACGCGGGACCTTTGGCCTCTTTTGGCTTCGATGTGGCGGCGCTTGCCGCCGCTTTTGGCGCGGGCTGGGCGGCCTTGAATTTTTCCGCTCGCTTCGCCCTGCGTCGCCGCTTTCCTCAAAGCCCGCTCGCTCTAAAGCAAAAAATCGGCAAAACGGGATACGCTCTATTCGCCGTCATCGCAGCCGCCTTTTTCGCGGCCATTGCCCTTGCTCCCCTCAAACCCATCTGGCTCATCTGGCTTATGCTGTAGCAGAAGACAGAAGACAGACAGGAATCAGAGAGCAGAAAGAAGAAATACGGGAGGGGTTGGCGGTCGGGTTGTTCAACCGCCAAAAAATATGATACCCCTATATTTCGAAAAGAAATCCCATTCCATTGATCGAGAATATTGAATGCCCACCTCCAACCCCGAATCCGAATGGTTTGGCTTCCGCCAAGTGAAGGCGCAGGAAAAAACAGGACTCGTGTCCCGCGTTTTTTCCTCCGTCGCGGGCAACTACGATTTGATGAACGACCTGATGTCCGTCGGCCTGCACAGGCTTTGGAAAGACTCGCTAGTGCGCCGGATGAAACCCAAGCCGGGGATGACCTTGCTTGATGTGGCGGGGGGAACGGGCGATATAGCCTTGCGTCTTCGCCGCGCCACGAAAGCGAAAGCCAAAATAATCGTTTGCGACATCAATCCTGAGATGCTTGCCCACGGCAAAGCCAAGGCCGTCGATAAAGGCATTCTTACAGGCATCGAATGGGTAACGGGAAACGCGGAACATCTCCCTTTCCCCGACCGCAGCGTGGATATGTACTCCATCGCCTTCGGCTTGCGCAATGTCACGCATATCGATAAAGCTCTGCGCGAAGCCGCGCGCGTCTTGAAACCGGGCGGACGTTTTTTCTGCATGGAATTCAGTCCGGGTGTTTTCCTGCCGTTGAAGCCGCTTTATGAAATGTATTGCCTGAATGTTTTGCCCCTTTTGGGCGAGTGTGTCGCCAAGGATCGCGAAGCCTATCAATACCTCGCGGAAAGCATCCTCAAATTCCCGCCTCAGGACAAATTGGCCAAGCGCATGGAAAGCGCAGGCCTCGCGCAGGCAAAGTGGACGAATTTATCCGCCGGCATCGCGGTCATTCACGAGGCATGGCAGCTTTAACGCTTTCCTATCGTCACATCCGGCGCGCGGATATAAAGTGGGCTGGGCTGGAAATCGGGGCTTTGAGGGTCGGCTTTTGCGGCTAGTTTTGCGCAAACCGCTAGTGTGCTTTCGTTTTCAGGCGTCTTTAAATCTCCAACAACGTCCGTATCCTTATGCGCGCCAAGAAAAACCTCAATTTCTTCCTTCGCCATCATGCAGGGATCGTGCGCCTCACCTTTCGCAGGAAAAAATTTGCAGAATAATTCCGCGCGCTTGGAATCGATGATGACCAACAGATTTCTGTCGCCTTTCTGCATCGCATTATACAGGGCAAAGCGATCAATGCCGATCACGGGTTTTCCCGAAGCCAAGCCTATGCCCCTTGCCGCCGCCAGCACCACGCGCGTGCCGGTAAAGCTGCCCGGGCCGCGTGTGACGGCTATCCGGTCCAAATTCATGAAATCGCAATCGGCTTCCTTCATCGCCTCGCAAACCAAAGGCATCAGGCGCGCATCCTGCCCGCGCTCCATGCGTTCCAAACGAAAAGCTAAAAGCCGGCCGTCCAGCCAAACGCCGACGCCGCAGGAGGAACCGCAGCAATCAAGGGCAAGAATACGCATGGAGGTTTTACCTGACTTGCCGGACTTCTTTCACTTCCGGCACAAAACGGCGCAGCATGGCCTCGACGCCTGCTTTCAAAGTCAGCGTTGCGCTCGGGCATCCTGCGCACGCGCCTTTCAGGCGCAAATACACAACGCCGTCCTCGAAATTCACGAACGCGATATCGCCGCCGTCCTGCGCGACTGCGGGACGTATCTTGTGATCCAAAAGCTCCAAAATTTTGGCCACGACCGGATCGTCGCTGGTTGCGGACGCGGCTGTTTCCCCTGCCTCGGCTAAAACCGGCTTTCCCGAAGTAAAATGATCCATGATCGCTGCAAGAATTAGCGCCTTCAAAACCACCCAGCTTTTTTCCTTGCTCTTGGTAACGGTAATAAAATCCTTGCCAAGAAAAACGCCTTTTACGCCCTCAATGCCGAAAAGGCTTTGCGCCAAAGGCGAAGCGGCGGCTTGATCTACCGAAGTCATGTCCAAAGTTCCCTCGCCCAACACCTCGCGCCCGGGCAGGAACTTCATCGTTGCAGGATTAGGAGTCTCTTCGGTTTGAATGAACATGGGGCTGCATGGCTAGGGGTTGGGACTATAGGCCGGGGATTAGGGGTTAGGGGCTGGGGAAAATCGTTTCCATAAAATCTCCGGTTGGGAGCCTTATGGATGGAGTGCCCATTCCCCAGCCCCAAACCCCCAGCCTCTGATCCCTACTTCCCCT
This sequence comes from uncultured Rhodospirillaceae bacterium, assembly GCA_964517415.1. Classification (GTDB taxonomy): domain Bacteria; phylum Pseudomonadota; class Alphaproteobacteria; order UBA9219; family UBA9219; genus CAIXLI01. Next base: position 6,729 of record CAZFCA010000005.1, on the reverse strand, counting down.
TATAAATTTCGATAATCTGATCGAGCAGCTTTAAAGCCTCTTCCTTCGGCCTTTGGAAGCAGTTGCGACCGATGATCGAACCGCAGCCGCCACCTTCATAAATCGCGCGCGCATCGGCCAAAACGCTGTCCTTGCCTTTGGCCGCGCCGCCCGAGAAAACAACGATACGCTTGCCATTGAAACATGCCTGCATCACATGCTTCACGCGGTCGGCTTGAGATGCCATCGGAACCTTCTGCTCCTCGTAAACCTTCTTGGCTTCCTTTTGTTCAAGAAAATCAGAAGGCAGCTTCACCTTCACGATATTCGCGCCGAGCAAGCAGGCCATATGCGCGCTATAGGCGCACACATCCAAAGCGGTCTCGCCATCTTTGGTAACGGCGCCGCCGCGCGGATACGCCCACAGAACGACCGCCAATCCCTTGGCTTTGGCCTCGGCGGAAAGGGCGCGGAATTCCTCGTATTGGTCATAGGCCGCATCCGAACCCGGATAAACCGTAAAACCGATAGCGGCGCAACCAAGGCGCAACGCATCGTTGACGCCCGAGGTGACGGCCTGGTCGGCGGCTTCTTTGTTGCGGGCAAGGCTGTTGGCGTTATTGACCTTCAAAATGGTGGGGATGGAACCCGCGAAGGTATCGGCGCCTGCCGCCAAAGGCCCTAAGGGCGCTGCGTATGCGTTCAGCCCCGCGTCGATGGCGAGTTGGTAATGATAATGCGGATCGTAAGCGGGCGGATTCATCGCAAAGCTGCGCGCGGGGCCATGCTCGAAACCCTGATCGACGGGAAGGATTACGACATGCCCCGTGCCGCTGAGGCGGCCGGCCATCAAAATGCGGGCGAGATTGGCTTTGGTTCCGGGCGTCTCGCCCTCGTACCAGCTCAACATTTCACGAACGCGGCGCGATAATTTCATGGCACAATCTCCTTAGGAATAGCCGAAAAACGAACGCCTCTTGATAGCGAACCCAAAGGCTTTTGTCCACAAAAGCAATCGTTTTTCCTCCTTAAAGGGCTTACATCCCCCATTCTTTGTGCTAAACAAAGCAAGGCCTTAATCATGAATAAAGGAAACGCGGTTTTTCATGCGCCTTTTTGACGCCCTTCGAAATATGAACCCCAATCTGCGCCTCAGGCTCATCTCGTCGGCGCTTCTTGCGCCGCTGGTCCTCTTGGGAGTTGCCCTCGGGAACATCGTTTTCGACGCGATGGTAGCCACTGCGGTAACGCTGGCGCTTTACGAATGGATACGCATCGTATCGCCCAAGGCGCACGGGCAGACCATCGGCTTCGCCTGCGCCATGCTGGTAGTTCTTATGACCATCAGCTCGTTTTCGACGGATATGGTCGGCATCTGGCTTGGCATCTTCTTTACCGTCCTTTTGTTCCTGATCGCTTTGCGTAATCACGAAGAAAACACACTTTGGATAACGCTTGGCATCCCCTATTTGGGCGGCAGCGGCTTCGCGCTTATGTCGTTGCGCTCAATTCCTGATCAAGGCATGAGCCTTGTATTCTTCCTCCTTGCGATTGTCTGGGGCACCGATATCGGCGCTTATGCGGCAGGGCGCCTGATAGGTGGGCCGAAACTCGCCCCGGGCATCAGTCCCAGCAAAACTTGGGCGGGGCTTTTCGGCGGCATGCTGCTCGCGCTCGTTCTCGGCTCGCTTGCCGCGCTGGCGTTCGGCGCGAAGGACCCTCTTGTCGCGATCATCCTTTCGCCGCTCATCGCCGTGGTGTCGCAGATGGGGGATTTATTCGAATCTTATTTCAAGCGGCGTTCCGGCGTGAAGGAAAGCGGCGACCTCATCCCGGGGCATGGCGGCATACTGGACCGCATCGACGGCCTTGTTTTCGCCGCGATCTTTGTTTTTCTGTTCCAGATCGTTCTTGGCGATCAATTGAATTGGTGGGGCTAACCAAGTGACTCAAAAAAAAGCGCGCGCTAAAAACCACAAGCGCAAAATCACCATCTTGGGCTCGACAGGCTCTATTGGCCGCCAAACCATCGACCTCATCTCCCGCAATCCGGATGTTTACGAAACTGTCGCGCTGACGGCGAACAAGAACGTGCAAGCGCTGGCCGATCAAGCGAAAGCGCTTCACGCAAACGTCGCTGTGATTGCCGAGGAAAGCCAATACAACGTCTTGAAAGAAGCCCTTTCCGGCACCAAAATCAAAGCGGCGGCGGGCGCAAAAGCGGTGGAAGAAGCCGCGATAATGGACAGCGACTGGCTGATGTCGGGCATCGTGGGCGCGGCGGGGCTGCCGGGCACTTTGGCTGCCGCGCGGCGCGGCGCCACCATCGCCTTCGCCAATAAGGAAACGCTGGTTTGCGCGGGGCCATTGATGATGGAGCTTGTTGCAAAATCAGGCGCGACGCTCCTTCCCGTCGATAGCGAGCACAACGCCATCTATCAGGTGTTCGACTTCGATCATAAGGACGGCATTGCAAGGCTTATCCTGACGGCGTCGGGCGGCCCGTTCCGCACGCTCACCCGCGCCGAAATGGCGAAGATGACGGCGGCGCAAGCCGTCAAGCATCCCGTCTGGAACATGGGCGCGAAGATCTCGGTCGACAGCGCCACGTTGATGAACAAAGCGCTGGAAGTCATCGAAGCGCATTTCCTCTTCCAAATGCCGCGCGAGCAAATATCTGTCCTCGTGCATCCGCAATCCGTCATTCATAGCATGGTCGAATACCGCGACGGTTCGGTCTTGGCGCAGCTCGGCTCGCCCGATATGCGCACGCCCATCGGCTATTGCCTCGCATGGCCGGATCGCATGGAAACCCCTGTTCCGAAATTGGACCTTGCCAAAGTCGGCCAACTCACGTTCGAAAAGCCCGATCCCAAAAAATTCCCCGCCCTCGACTACGCGCAGGAAGCCTTACGCAAAGGCGGCACGGCTCCCGCGATGATCAGCGCGGCCAACGAAGTCGCGGTCGACGCCTATCTGAACGGCCGCATCGGCTTTTTGGATATCGAACGCATCGTCGGCGAAGTGCTTGAAACCATGCCGGTCGCGAAGCTCACCGACCTCGATGTCGTCCGCGAAGCCGACGAAGCCGCGCGCGCCAAGGCGCGGGAGATGATCGCTTAATGACCAAAGAGCCATCGCCCCATTCACAAACGATCAAGGCCATATCGCCGCTTTCGGATGCTTCTTACGATATCGTCGTAGACCAAGGCCTTCTTTCTGAGGCGGCTTCGCTTATTCAGGAACGCTTGGGCGCGCGCCGCTGCGCCATTATCTCCGATTCAAACGTCGAACCCCTTTACCGTGAAAAGCTGGAGGCAAGCCTGCTTTCCGGCGGTCATAAAGCGATAAAAACTCTCGTCATTCCCGCAGGCGAGACGAGCAAAAACTTCACGCAGCTTCAAACCCTTTTGGAAGCCATGCTCGCCGCGGGTATCGACCGCAAAACCCTTGTCCTCGCGCTCGGCGGCGGAGTCGTGGGCGATATCGCCGCTCTTTCGGCGGCGCTTGCGATGCGGGGGCTTGATTGCATCCAAATTCCGACCTCGCTTTTGGCGCAGGTCGATAGCGCCATCGGGGGCAAAACCGGCATCGACACGCGCTTCGGCAAAAACACGGTCGGCACATTCTCGCCGCCGCGCATGGTTCTTGCAGATGTGGATGTATTGCAAACGCTTCCTAAGCGGGAACTTCTCGCGGGGTATGCCGAGGTCGTCAAATACGCCTTTATCGGCCATCCGGAATTTTTCGATTGGTGCCTCAAGAACGGGCGCAAGGTGATCGAAGGCGATGCCGAAGCGCGAATTTACGCGGTCGCCCTCAGCTGCAAAGCCAAGGCAACGGTTGTCGAGCAAGACCCGCGCGAAGCAGGCCCTCGCGCCTTGCTTAATCTCGGCCATACCTTCGGCCATGCGCTGGAAGCTGCCGGAGGTTTCGGCGCCGAGCTTGTCCACGGCGAGGCTGTCGCCATCGGCATGATCATGGCTTTCCGCATGTCCGTGCGGCTCGGCTTTTGCACGCCAACAGAATACGAATCCGTTCGAGAGCATTTTGAAAGCGTCGGCCTGCCCGTTTTGCCCCCGAAACGCGGGTACGCTATCGACGCCTTGATGGATTTCATGGCAAAGGATAAAAAAGCATCCGAGGGCAAAGCCGCCCTGATTCTGCCTCACGGCATCGGAAGCTCGCAGGTTCATAAAGATATCGATCCCGCCGCCATCCGCACTTTATGGGAGGAAGTTTTAAGCGCATGACCCCGAAATTCGTCATATCCGATAGCGAGCTTGAAGGCCTCCTCGGCCGCTATACGCACGATATCACCGCGCAGGAACGCGCCGGCCGCTTCGACCCCATCACAGGGCGCGACGAGGAAATCGACCAAATGACGCTGATCCTCCTTCAGCGTTTGCGCAAAAACATCATGCTGCTGGGCGGCGCGGGCGTCGGCAAAACCGCGCTTTTTATCGGCCTTGCGCAATGGATCGCGCAAGACAGGGTGCCGGAAATGCTGAAAGGCGCGCGCATTATCGAGCTTGAAATGGCGATGATCGGCGCGGGCTCGCAAAACCGCGCGGACCTCGAAGGCCGCCTTATTCCCATCATGAAAGGCGTGTGCGAGCGAAACGCGACGCGCCTTTATCCGCCCACCATCTTCTGCATCGACGAAATCCACCAATTGATGATCTCGTTCAAAGGCTCGTCTTATGCAGGCATCGCCGATTTGATGAAGCCTTATCTCACGACGGGCGACATGTACGTCATCGGCGCGACGACGCGCGAAGAATATCTCGACTATGTGGTTATCGAACCCGCCATCGACCGCCGCTTCCAAAAAATGCTTTTGACGGAGCCGGACGTTCCGATGACCATCCGCATTTTGGAAAACCTGAAAGGCAATTTCGAAAAGCACTACAAAGTGGAAATCACGTCCGACACGGTCGCGCGGCTGTGCATGCTGGTCGACCGCTATATTCGCAACCGCAACAACCCCGATAAATCGCTTCTGACGATGGATCACGCCTGCGCGCGCTATGTGAAGGCGGGCGGCAAGGACAAGCTCGACGATCTTTCAGTCGATGAAGCCGTCGCCGCCGAAGCCGGCATCGACCCCGCAGCGGTAAAATAGCATAAAAAGAGCGTCATCCCCGCGACCGCCTTCGCTAAAGCTACGGCGCGTCCATGCACCCAGTCGCGCCGAAGCCTCTTGGCGTAGGCGGAAGGCGGGGATTCATCTTTGCTTATTTTAATAAAGGAAGAACTAGCCCTGCCGCGCTTTATAGCGGGGGTTGGTCTTATTAATCACATAGGTGCGGCCTTTGCGGCGCACGACCTTGCAATTAGCATGGCGCTTTTTCAGCGACTTCAGTGAATTGGCGACTTTCATAATGCATTCCTAACTTGGCAGAGGCGGCAAAGTAGGGATATCAGCCCCGCCTGTCAAGGAAATCGAGAGTAATGAATATAATTCGTACCTTTTGGCATTATTCTTTGAAAGCATTACCTCTTGAAGCGCTAGAGAAAACACCTACATGTAAATTGTTTCTTAACCCAAATCGTCTAGCGTGAGAATTGGTTAAGAAGTATTGAAAAATATTGCTTTTTTATGCTTTTCCCGCCCACTTTCAGCGGCAGGATAGGAGAGGAAGATTAGAAGGACTGTTTCTTCAATCTCGGCCCTCAAGCCCACTTCCGGCTCATATCGTTCTTTTGCTTATCGCATAGCTTTCGGTTTTCCGCATTTATCGGTTTGTGCGCTGAAAAATGCGGCAGGCGCGCGATTCAAAGAATCGCCTTTTTCACCCAAGCAACGAGGGATCCATGGCCAAACGGCGTTCCGAACGTCTTAACCGCAAAGAAAAAAATTATAATCTGCATAACGTTGAACCCCTCTTTGCCAAAAGATCCGCTTGGGATCCGCTGAATAATCCCGCCTTTGACCGTCGCGATCAAAGCTATATCCGCAAGGTCAAACCGCAAAACGCCAATCAGGAAAAGCTGATAACGGCGATGGCGGAAAACAATTTGGTCATCGCCGCTGGGCCTGCCGGAACGGGCAAAACCTATCTTGCCATTGCGGCCGCCGTCGAAGCGCTGGAGGCAGGGCGCGTCGACCGCATCATCCTGTCGCGCCCCGCGGTCGAGGCGGGAGAAACGCTTGGTTTCCTTCCGGGCGATTTGCAGGAAAAGATGTCGCCCTTTTTGCGCCCTCTTTACGATGCGCTTAGCGACCGTTTGGGCGGCAAACGGCTCAAACAATATCTGGCGGAAGGCTCCATCGAAATCGCGCCCATTGGGTACATGCGCGGGCGCACGCTCAACAACGCTTTCGTCGTTATCGATGAAGCGCAGAATTGCACCTATGGGCAGCTTAAAATGCTTGTCACGCGCCTTGGCTGGCACTCGACGATGGTGCTGACGGGCGATCCCGATCAAAGCGATTTACTCGACGGCATTTCCGGCATGAACGACATGGCCGAAAGGCTCTCGACGGTTCGCGGCATCGCGGTCGTGCGCCTGACGGATCAAGACGTCGTCCGCCACCCGCTCGTCGCGTGCATGCTGAAGGTGCTTTAGGCTTCGAGTCCTCGCGAGTTAAACCCTTGCTGTACGCGCGAACGGGCATCATTCCCGCGCTTTTGCTCCAGCATTTGACCGACACGCGTATTCAACTCCTTAATCGCTTCCTCGGATGTGAGGGGAGGACCAAAACCGGATTCTCGGGGTGTGACAAAACAAAACGGAGTGTCCCGA
>CAZFCA010000004.1:0-86500 GCA_964517415.1 uncultured Rhodospirillaceae bacterium | reverse complement strand
TCCTCTTCTCAAGTTGCAGACTCTAACACAAACTGCCTCAGTTTACGGGGAGCACCTCACCTCTTTTGTGCAATTGGGAAGCGCTGGCGCAGACGTCCGCCTTTCGTTGAACGCTCTTATTTCAGTCTCAAGCCTCCCCCGCGCAACTCTGATTTCCTTCGGCGCATCAGGAAAAATTTTGCTCAAAATAGGGTCTAATTCGAGGCTATTCTTGCTCATAAAATCCTCCATAAAGGGCTGCAATGCGGATACTATTGCTAATTTAAGAACTCAATACAAGCGCATGCGGCAATAAAAATCCATAAAAACAGTCGTTTACCATATTTTAAAACGGAATTACCTTGATGACGGGAATAAACGTGTACAAAACGTGAACGTTTATATATAGTCCATTCATGTCCAAACCCATTTCCCTCTTCGTTTGCCAAAATTGCGGCGCGTCCTACCCCAAATGGGCGGGCAAGTGCGATGCCTGCGGCGGCTGGAATACGCTGGCGGAAGAAGCGGCAAGCGGGCCGCCCAAAGGGCTAAACGATTCCAAAAGAACCAAATCAAAACGCATCGATTTTGTTCCCCTTGAAGGCGCATCGGAAAACGTCCCCCGCCGCCTCTCGAACATCGGGGAGTTCGACCGCGTGGTTGGCGGCGGCCTTGTCCCGGGCTCGGCAACGCTTGTCGCAGGGGATCCGGGCATAGGAAAGTCAACGATCCTTCTTCAGATAATTTGCAGTCTGGCGCAGCAGAGTAGTTGCGCCCCCTATAAAGTCGCTTACATATCGGGCGAAGAAGCCATCGATCAAGTGCGCCTACGCGCCGCGCGCCTTGGGCTTGCTAAGGCTCCGTGCCAGCTTGCCGCGGAAACCTCGGTGCGCGATATCGTCGCCGCCATAGACGGCAAAGACGCGCCCGACATCCTGATCGTCGATTCCATTCAAACGATGTATGTGGATACGCTGGACAGCGCGCCGGGAACCGTGGCGCAAGTGCGCACCTCGGCGCAGGAGCTTATTCACATCGCAAAAAAGCGAAACATTTCGCTGCTGATTGTGGGGCATGTGACGAAAGACGGCGCTATCGCAGGCCCGCGCGTTCTGGAGCATATGGTCGATACCGTCCTTTACCTTGAAGGCGACCGAGGCCACCAATTCCGCGTTTTGCGCGCCGTGAAAAACCGCTTCGGCCCCACCGATGAAATTGGCGTTTTCGAAATGACGGATAAAGGCCTTTCGGAAGTGCAAAACCCTTCCGCCCTTTTCCTTGCCGACCGGCGCGACGATATGTCGGGCGCGGCCGTTTTCGCCGGACTTGAAGGCACGCGCCCCGTCCTTGTTGAAATTCAGGCGCTTGTAGCCCCCGACGCTTATGGCACGCCGCGACGCGCCGTAGTCGGTTGGGATTCCGGCCGTTTGGCCATGATCTTGGCCGTCCTTGAAGCGCGATGCGGCGTCACGTTCGGCAATAACGATGTGTATTTGAACGTCGCGGGCGGCTTTCGCATAACCGAGCCTGCGGCAGACCTTGCCGTGGCAGCAGCCCTTTTGTCTTCGTTAACGGGGGAACCGGTTCCGCCTTCCTGCGTCGCTTTCGGCGAAATCGGCCTTTCCGGCGAAGTGCGCCGCGTGAGCCAGCCCGATATGCGGCTTAAAGAGGCGATGAAGCTGGGCTTTACCCACGCGCTTTTGCCCGAAAACGACAAAGCCGCCAAATCGGGGGCGGCTTCGCTTATACGCACTACTGAAATCCGGCAGCTGGGCGATCTTCTCCCACTCTTCCAAGCCGCTCCCAAACTCAAGCGCGCTTAATAATAATTCGGCGTCATTCCCGCGAAAGCGGGAATCCATTTTGTTATGGCTTTCCTTTCTTCGCCAAATACTCCCGCCCCTTGCCGACGCTCGTATTGATGGGAATGCCTTTTTTGCATAAGGGGCAATCCGCCTCGTCCCACGCATCCAACTTGATATTCAAGAGCGAAAACAGCTTGGGCGGATTGGAAATCTCTTCCGGCTTGATGCCGCCGCGATTGCATAGCATGGCGACGCCGATCACTTCGCCCCCGTGCTTGCGCACGGCATCGACGACCTTTTTCACCGATCCGCCCGTCGTTACCACGTCCTCGACGACCAAAACACGTTTGCCCTCGATAGCCTTGTCATAGCCGCGTTTGATGATAAAGCCGTCCGCGCCGTCTTTTTCGGCATAGACTCCCAAAACCTCGCGCCCCGTTAGCTCGCTTAAGTGCCAAGCGACCCATTGCGATAGAATCACGCCGCCGATGACAGGCGCAATGACGACATCGACGTTATCGACCTTAAATTGCGCCGCCATGGCTTTGCAAAGCTGCGATGTAGTCTTCGTATGGGGATAAAGCGCATCTTTATTAACATAGGCCGCGCCATGCTTACCCGACGTATAAACGATGTGGCTGTCCGTTATAACGGCATGAACCTGCTCGAGAACTTGAAGAATCTGCTTGTCGCTCATAGATTCGCCGCCCCTTCTGCATTTTGTATAGTTTGAGGCTTAAAATTTAGCAACGAAACTCTTAACTTTTCCGTATTTCATGCTAGAAGATGGAACGCATGGAACCGCAAAGCGTTTTAAACACTCTCGATTACATCGTCATCGGCATCGTCCTGGTCTCGGGTCTGCTCGCCTTGATGCGCGGCCTTTTGCACGAAATTTTTTCCCTTTTCGCATGGGTTGGCGCGTATTTCGCCGCGCGTTACTTTTACGCCCCCGCCATTCCGCTTGCCCAGCATTACCTTAAAACGGAAAAAACGGCGGAATGGGGCGCGATGGCGCTTGTCTTCATCGTCGTTCTGATCGTCCTGATTATCGTCGGCAATGTCGTCTGCGGCATGATTAAAGGCCCCGCACTCACATGGATCAACCGCTTGCTGGGTTTCGCCTATGGGCTGTTGCGGGGCGTCTTGATCGTCTGCCTTGTCTACATGAGCGCGCGCATGGTCGTCTGGCCCGATCTCGACCCCCCTGCGGGCGAGCCGCAGGAAGTCGAAGAGAATCACACATCCGCGCCCGATCTTCTGGTCAAGGCAAAAACGCGCCCCCTTATGGCCAAGGGCGCGGATATGCTGCTTGTCCTCGTGCCGAAGGAGATGCTTGTTAAAACGACGCCGAACGTCGAACAACAAAAGGAAGAAGCGGCAAAAAGGCTGGAAAAAACACCCGCCCCAACTGACGCTCCCGCTTCTGAAGAAAAAGAGAATAAAAGCGACCCCATTGATATCGATAAACTTTTTAGCACAGGCACTAAGTAATGAGATTTTTGGCCTCCCCGTTCGACGACGACAAACTTAAGGAAGAATGCGGGGTTTTCGGCATCATCGGGGGAAATTCGGCCGCCGCCATGACGGCGCTTGGCCTTCACGCTCTGCAACATCGCGGGCAAGAGGCTGCGGGCATCGTCTGCCACGACGGCGAGCATTTCAAGGCGCATCACGCCATCGGCCATGTGGGCGAGAATTTCAGCGCAGACAGCGTGATTGCCAAGCTGGAAGGCACGGCTGCCGTCGGCCATACGCGCTATTCCACGACGGGCGAGCCTGCTTTGCGCAATGTGCAGCCCCTGTTCGCCGATTTTGAATTCGGCGGCTTTGCGGTGGCGCATAACGGAAATCTGACGAACGCGCATGCCCTGCACAAGCAGCTTGTCAAGCGCGGCTGCCTTTTCCGTTCGACGACCGACACCGAAGTGATTATCCACTTGATGGCCACGGCCCCCGCGCAAAAGCCGGTGGACCGCCTGATCGACGCCTTGAAGCAGGTGGAAGGCGCTTATTCCCTTGTCTGCCTCGGCAAAGATATGCTGATCGGCGTGCGCGACCCGAATGGAATCCGTCCGCTTGTGCTCGGCAAGCATGAATCCGCCTATGTTCTGGCCAGCGAAACCTGCGCGCTCGACATCATCGGCGCGGAATTCGTGCGCGATATCGAACCCGGGGAGATGGTCGTGATCGAAGGCGGCAATCTCCAATCCTTGCGTCCTTTCCGCGCCGCGCCAAGGAAATTCTGTATTTTCGAATATATCTATTTTGCGCGTCCTGATTCATTCATGGAAGGCCGTTCGGTTTACGAAATGCGGAAAAACATCGGCAAAGAGCTGGCGCGCGAAGCGCCGGTGGATGCCGACATCGTCGTGCCGGTGCCGGATTCCGGCGTGCCTTCCGCTATCGGTTATGCCGAAGAAAGTAAAATCCCCTTCGATCTCGGCCTGATCCGCAATCACTACGTCGGCCGCACATTTATCCAGCCGACCGACCGCATCCGGCATTTGGGCGTGAAGCTGAAGCACAACGCCAACCGCCGCTTTATCTCCGGCAAGCGGGTTATTCTTGTTGACGATTCCATCGTGCGCGGCACGACCTCGACCAAGATCGTCGAAATGGTGCGCAATGCGGGGGCGCGCGAAGTTCACATGCGCATTTCATCGCCGCCGACGGCGCACGGCTGCTTCTACGGTATCGACACGCCGGAAGATGAAAAATTGCTCGCGCATAACTACACGGTCGAGCAGATGTGCAAGTTTATTGGCGCCGATAGCCTTGCTTTTATTTCGGTCGACGGCCTCTATCGCGCCGTGGGCGAAAAGAGCCGCAATGCTAAAAATCCCCAATTCTGCGACGCCTGCTTCAGCGGCGATTATCCCGTTAATCTCGCAGACCACAACGGCGAAGACCCGCAGGAAGAACTTTCTTTCCTGAAACAAGGGAATAGGTAGGGGCTGGGGGGCTCATAGTTAGGGATAGGAAATTTAACTTAATATTGAGAAATTTATAGCATTCAAAAACAGCGTCATTCCGGAAAATTCGGCGCGTCAGCGACGAATTTATCCGGAATCCAGACTGCGACGAAAACTGAAACGGCATACGCGGGTTATTCCGGCAAATGCGTTCTCAAAAATTTTCGGGCGCATCGGCGGCGATGTCGTCTGGATTCCGCATAAATTTGCTCCGCAAATTTTGCGGAATGACGCTGCAGTGTTTTATGTATTCTGATCCCCGCATTCTCCTCTGGCTTATGCGTCGATGTTCGTCACGTTCAAGGCATTTTCCTGAATAAACACCCGCCGAGGCTCAACCACATCCCCCATAAGGGTGGAGAACACCTGCTCCGCCACCTCGCCCTGATTGATCTTAACCTGAAGAAGCGAGCGCACTTCGGGATCAAGCGTCGTTTCCCAAAGCTGTTCGGGATTCATCTCGCCAAGGCCTTTATAGCGTTGGATGGTCAAGCCCTGCTTGCCATGTTCCCAGATCGCGTCGATAAGGGCAATCGGCCCGGGAATGGAAACGGCCTTGTCTTTGATCGCCAGTTTGGCGGGGAATTGGAACCATTCCTGCAATTCGCCCGTCATCTGATCAAGCCGCCTCGCCTCGCTGGAGCGCAACGTATCGACATCGAACGCAAAACGATGCGTCACGCCGAAACGTTCGCGCATCAGCACCATTCCTCCCTTCGGCATAGCCTCGCCGCGCCAGCCGCGTTCCTTCGGCGGCAGAAGGGCGTCCATGCGCTTGGCCACATAGGCGGCGGCTTCTGCTGCATGCGCGGCATCGTTCACAAGCGAAGCCGACAAAGCGCCCGCGATAGCCGCTTGCTCCACAAGCGCCTCGTGCCGCACTTTATGCGCCAGCGAGCGTATCGCCCTTTTAATCATGCGCGAACGCTCGGCCAGCTTACGAAGCTCCTCGCCCTCGACTGCTTTGCCGCCGTGAAGCGCCAGCGACACGCCCTCGATCCCCGTTTCGGTCAGGTAGTTTTCCATCGCGGGTTCGTCTTTCAAATACCGCTCTTTCGTATTGCCGCGCTTGATACGGAACAAAGGCGGCTGCGCGATATAGATATAGCCACGGTTGATCAGCTCCGGCATCTGCCGGTAAAAGAACGTGAGAAGCAGCGTTCGGATATGGCTGCCGTCCACGTCGGCGTCGGTCATGATGATGATTTTATGATACCGCGCTTTGTCGGGATTGAATTCTTCCGTGCCTATGCCGCAACCGATGGCGGTGATCAGCGTGCCGACGGATTCCGAAGACAGCATCTTGTCGAAACGCGCCCTCTCGACGTTCAAGATTTTACCGCGCAAGGGCAAAATGGCTTGAAACTGGCGCTTGCGCCCCTGCTTGGCCGAGCCGCCGGCGGAATCGCCCTCGACGATGAAAAGCTCGGATTGGGCAGGGTCGCGGTTCTGGCAATCCGCCAGCTTGCCGGGCAGCGACGCGGGATCAAGCGCGCCTTTGCGCCGCGTCAGCTCGCGCGCCTTGCGCGCCGCTTCGCGGGCTGCGGCCGCTTCAGCGACTTTGCCCACGACCTTTTTGGCGTCGGCAGGATGCTCCTCGAACCATGTGTTCAGCATTTCGCCGATAACGGCTTCCACAATCGGCTTCACCTCGCTGGAGACCAGCTTTTCCTTCGTCTGCGATGAAAATTTGGGGTCGGGCGCCTTGACGGACAAAACGCACGTCAAGCCTTCGCGCATATCCTCGCCCGCTAAAGCGACCTTATCCTTCTTAAGAAGTCCCGTGTTGTCGGCGTATTGATTCACCGTGCGCGTCAACGCCGCGCGGAAACCCGCCAAATGGGTGCCGCCGTCTTTCTGCGGAATATTGTTCGTAAAGCACAGCATATTTTCGTGATAGCTGTCGTTCCACTGCATGGCGCATTCGACTGTCACGCCGTCGCTTTCCTTGCGCGCAAAAACGGTTTTGTGCACAGGCTCCTTGGACTGATCGAGCCATTCGACGAACGCCTTCAGCCCGCCTTCGTAATGCAATTTGACCGTTTTGGGCTCCGCGCCTCGCGAATCCGTGAGAATTAAATTCACGCCCGAATTCAAAAAGGCCAATTCGCGCAAACGATGCTCGATAGTCGCAAAATCAAAATCGGTTTTACTGAACGTCGCCTCGGACGGCAAAAAGGTGACTTCCGTTCCCGTCTGATCCGATGCGCCAACCGCCTTCAAAGGCGCTTCGGCCTCGCCGTTGCGAAAGCGCATGTAATATTCGCTGCCCTGCCGCCAGACGCGCAGATCAAGGTATTCCGACAAAGCGTTCACGACCGATACGCCCACGCCATGCAAGCCGCCAGAAACCTTGTAGGAGTTCTGGTTAAATTTGCCGCCCGCGTGCAACTGGGTCATCACCACCTCGGCGGCCGAAACGCCTTCTTCCGGATGAATGTCGGTCGGGATGCCGCGACCGTTATCGCGCACCGTGCAAGAACCGTCGGCGTTCAACATCACATCGATGCGCGTGCAATAGCCCGCGAGGGATTCGTCGATGGCGTTATCGACAACCTCGTAGATCATGTGATGCAGGCCTGAGCCGTCGTCCGTATCGCCGATATACATCCCTGGGCGTTTGCGCACGGCGTCAAGCCCGCGCAAAACGCTGATGGATTCTGCGCCATAATCCTGTTCCTGATCGGTATTTTCCTGCGAAGAAAGGGGCGTTTCGCTCATTATATTTTCCTGTTCCTGTCCGGATCCTCATTCTTTCAAGCCGCCGGACGGGGCTTAAAAAAAACAACTGGAATCGAAACGCCATTCTACTCAATTAGCGCGCGAAAGGCCAACGATTTCTTGCTTCTAAGTCCCCGTTTTTACGTTCTTTTTTGCGGTTTTTTTGCCCTTATTATTTTAACGCTCGAGGCTGATTTTTTGCGAACTTTTTTCCGTCTGAAAAAAGCCTTTTTCAAGTTTCAACTTTATCCACCCCAGCCGCGAAAGGTATTGTATAACCCCCTTTATGAGCGCGTATTTTAGTAATCTTCCCGCCCTGCGCGGCGAGGGCAACCTTGCCGTCTATTTGCGTGAAATACGCAAATTTCCCGTGCTGGACGCCGACGAAGAATTCATGCTCGCCAAAAGCTGGAAAGAGCATGGCGACCTTGATGCCGCGCACAAACTGGTCACGAGCCACCTGCGCCTTGTCGCCAAGATCGCCATGGGCTATCGGGGGTATGGCCTGCCGCTGGCCGACCTGATCGCGGAAGGCAACATCGGCATGATGCAGGCCGTCAAGCGGTTCGATCCCGACCGCGGCTTCCGCCTTTCGACCTATGCCATGTGGTGGATCCGCGCCGCAATTCAGGAATACATTCTTCATTCGTGGTCTTTGGTGAAAATCGGAACGACCGCCGCGCAAAAAAAGCTCTTCTTCAACCTGCGCCGCTTGAAGGGCGAAATGAAAGCCATCGACGACGGCGACTTATCGTCCGAGCAGGTCAAGGAAATTGCCGACAGGCTGGAAGTGCCCGAAGAAGACGTGGTGAGCATGAATCGTCGCATGATCGGCGGCGACCAATCGCTGAACGCGCCGGTCACGAAAGACGAGGACAGCCAGGAATGGCAGGATTGGCTGGTCGACACGGCGGAGGCCGCGGACGTCACGCTCGGCAAAGCGCAGGAACTGGGGCATAGGCAGCGCCTTCTTGCCGACGCCATGGAAGGGCTAAACGCCCGCGAGCGCGAAATTATCGTCGCGCGACGCCTCAGCGAATCTCCCGCCACGCTTGAAGATTTGTCCCAAAAATTGGGCATAAGCCGCGAACGCGTGCGCCAAATCGAAGTACGCGCCTTTGAAAAGCTCCAGCACAATATCAAGCTGGCAGCAGAGCGCGAAGGGCTGATTAGTTAGCGGCGCAAAGCAAGGCTCCCGTGGAGCAAGAAGGAGGCTGTTTTGGCCGCATAGCGGTTAGGGCCTGCATTTTTTTAATTTTTAAAGCAAGTTCTTCTCTATCCGACACGGTAAGATCAAAAGCGGAGACAAAATCCTGCGCATATTTTTTATAGTCTTCAGTATTGCCTTTAAAAACTTCATTAAGCAGAATGTCCTGTAGCGTTTCCCGATCCAGACTTTCGATATCCCTCGCTTTGATTTTATTAATGGCTGTTTCGTAAACCCTGAAATCGCCTGTTTCGCCCGCTCGTTCATGGGCATCGTAGAGGGGAACGAGGGCCAGAACATACACCTGAATTTCTTCTCTGGTATTCAAAACGCAGTCGTCCATTCCGTCTCCAAAATAAATGATGTCGGAACAAATACTCCTTCACAAATATGACCTTAAAAAGGCAGAGGTTCGCGCTTCTTCAGCGGATCCATCATGTCCTTCGGCATTGCTGATTTAAACGCCATCGGCTTGCCTGTGCGCGGATGAATGAATTGCAACTTAACGGCATGAAGCGCCTGTCGAGGAAAGCCCTGCAAATCTTTCGCGCCTTTCGCTGTGCGTCCGCGCCCATAAACCTGATCGCCGACAACGGGATGCTTGATGTGCGCCATGTGCACGCGAATCTGATGCGTGCGCCCCGTGGCAAGCCGGCATTCAACCAACGACGCGATTCCAAAATCCTTCAACACACGGTAATGCGTAAGCGCGGATCTTCCCTTGGCGATCACGGCCATTTTTTTTCTGTCCCTCGCGCTGCGCCCTATCGGCGCATCGATGCTTCCCGAGGGCGGAACCGGAACGCCCCACACAAGCGCTTGATACGTGCGGCTTAGGCTGCGGTCCGCGAATTGCGCGGCCAAAGCCTGATGCGCAACGTCATTTTTCGCCACGACCATCAAACCGCTTGTGTCTTTGTCGAGCCGATGGACTATGCCGGGCCGCGCTACGCCGCCAATTCCCGAAAGGCTCTTCCCGCAATGCGCCAAAAGCGCGTTCACCAACGTGCCGTCTCGATTTCCAGGCGCGGGATGCACCACCATCCCAACAGGCTTGTCGATCACGATAACGTCTTTATCCTCGTAAACGATTTTCAGATCAATTTCCTGCGCTTCCGGCTCGGCCTTTTCCGGCGGCGGCACGGTCAGCTTATACATCTCGCCCGCTTTCGCCTTGACGCTGCCTTGCCGCACGACGCACCCGTCGCGCTCCAAATGTCCCGCCTCCATCAACGCTTGCAAACGCGCGCGGGAAAAACAGCCGCGCTTTTCAGCCAAAAGCGCGGCCAAGGATTTATCGACCCTTTGCCCACAGAAAGCATCGGAAATAACAAGATAAAGCGTTTCGCCTTTCGCCGTTTTTATATTTTTGTTTTTTGCCGTGCTCATTAAGGCAGATCGGGCGGTTGATCGGCGCGGAACTGACGCGCAAATTTATCCACAAGCGTCTTGAGGGATTCCGACACTTTAGGCGAATGAGTTGAATGCGTGCTGACGACCTTTGTGTGGCCGCGCCAAAAAACAGCCAGAACCGCGCGCTGCACGTTAAGGGGCGGCACCATCAGGCTTACGCGGTTTTCGGCCGACAGCGAAATCCACGACACGCAGCCCATCGTTTCATCGACGTACGTCGAGATCAAAGGCGCCAGATTGATGCGGAAAATGCCCGCAACGGGAGGCCGCGCTTCATCGACAGGAATAGCCGGAACCGAAGTCCCCTTTAAACCATTTGAAACGACGGTTGCGATCAATTCGCGCGAAAGGCCGCAGGTGTCGGACGCCCGCGGATCGTCGAACAGCGCGTGATCCAGCACGACTTCGCGCACGCCGTACATATCCGAAACAGCCGCCCCTGCGGCAAAAGCGGAGGCAGGAAAGAAGGCCGAGCAAAGCCCCAAAAGAAAAAGTCGCGCGCAAGTTTTCATCTTCTGGCTCTCCGTTTTGACGTTAATTTCAAAGGAACTTCCCTCCCAATGAATGTATCCATATCGCTCGACTTCGCTCGCTCTGCGCCTCGCTTATCGCTTGCTGGGCGTCCCTATGGATTCCAAGGGCTTAATAAATCCAACCGCTCGTGACCAAAACGAGTCCTTTTTTTGGGCTGTTGGTATTATTCCCTCTCGTCCCTTTGTGTCCGCTCCTTACGCTCATGCCTCTCTTGCGAGTCCACGGTCAACGTGGCGATAGGCCGCGCTTCGAGGCGTTTGACGCCAATAGGTTCGCCCGTTTCCTCGCAATAACCGTATTCATTGCGGTCGATGCGCTCTAAAGCCTCGTCGATTTTACTGATCAATTTGCGCTGCCGGTCGCGCGTGCGCAGCTCAAGCGCGACTTCCGTCTCGGCGGAAGCGCGGTCGGCGATGTCGGGCTCCTGCATGCCGCCGTCGTCCTGCAACTCCTGCAAGGTAATGTCGGATTCGCGCACGATGTCGGCCTTCCAGTGAAGCAATTTTTGCCTGAAATATTCAAGCATCACCGGATTCATATAAGGCTCTTTTTCCGTCGGCTTATAATTCGGCGGAACGGTGACGGCGGCTATGGGTTTGCTCCTCATGTCGACTCCCTTTCGTAAATGGGAGAGGAAGATAGAAGAACCTTGCCCATCAAGTCAACGCAACGCTGAAGGTGTTTTTTTTCAATAAATTCATTGGGTTGATGTGCCTGTTCGATAGACCCGGGTCCGCAGACGGCCAGATCGGCGCAAAGTTCCTGATAAACCCCCGCCTCGGTGGCAAAATTGACGGCATGCGTTTCCTCGGTATCCAATGCTTTGTGCAAGGCTTTGACGGCCTTGTTGCCCGGCGCGGACGCGAAGGGAGGCGTATCCAAGCCCCATTGCGACTCTATCGATGCCGCGGGGAAAGAAGCCAGGCGCGGCGCCAGAATGTCATGGGTTTTGGCCTCGGCCTCGGCAAGGAAATCGGCCGCGCAATCCCCCGAATGGACGCGCAATTGCCAAACAAGCTCGCATGCTCCCGCAATAATGTTGTCTGCCGCTCCGCCGCTGATGACGCCAAGGTTGACCGTCGTATAAGGCGGATTGAAAGGCGATCCCACATAGGGGTGCGCTTTTTTCTGCCTTCCCATGTCCAAAAGGACGTTCATCAGCACTGACGCCATTTCGATGGCGTTCAAGCCGTTCTGCGGCTGTCCGGAATGGCCGGAAACTCCGTTCAATCGCGTCCGGCAAACCGCAGACCCTTTGTGTTGATTAATCACTTTGAATCTCGTCGGCTCGCCAATCCATATCCACTGCGGCTTGATGGCGTTCGCCATCATATAGCCCTTAAGCCGCTTCGCGCCCGTCATGTCGACTTCCTCATCGAACGTCAGCGCCAGATGAAAGCCTTTGCCGCTTTTCGCGGCGAGGAATCGGGGAACAAAAGCAAGGGCGGCGGCTATAAATCCTTTCATGTCCGCCGCGCCGCGGCCGAACAGCTTCCCATCCCGCTCGGTCAGACAGAAGGGATCGCTGGACCACGGCTGGCCGTCGACAGGCACCACATCGGTATGCGCGGCAAGCAGGGGACAAGAATTCCCAGCTTCGCCGACCGTCGCAAAAAGGCAGACTTTTCCCTTTTTCCCGCCCGCGATAATCTCGCACGCAACGCCCAGATCGCTTAAATAATCGCGAATAAGCGTGATGCACGGAAAATTAGGATTGCGCGAAGTTGTGTCGAAACCGACAAGGCTGGAGAGAATATCTTCGACATCAGGCAACAAAGGCTTTCCTTACACTTTCGACTGTGAATAAAAGGATTGTGCCGGATTTTGTCGACGCAAACAAGGCGTCTCCGTCCTTATTCCACGCAAGGCCGTTAACGGCTGTTGCATTCGGAGTCCCTACCGCCATCGCCTTGCGCCCATCTAGAGGCGCCAAGACAACCAAGCCGTCACCATAGCCCGCGGCTATAAGGGGGTCTTTGGGGTGGGGCGCAAGCGCCGTCACAATCCTTTCCCCCGCCTCGCCTAATACTAATGGCTGCTCGCCGATGCCCTTTTCTTTGACTTGCCAGCAAAGAATCCCCCGCGCACCGGAAGCTGCAACAAACTTTTCGCCAACCGTGAAACTTAGGAAATTAACAGGTCCCAAAAACCCGTTCCGCGCAAAGGGCACACCTTCTGGCAAACGCCAGCCCGAAAGTCGGCCTTCCGTCATTCCCGCCAAAAGCATGCCGTCATCAGCCTTCCATATCAACGCGCAAGGGGATCCTTTGAGTTCCAAAACCGTCGGCTTAGTGCCGTCCTGCGCCACAGGCCACAGCGCAACGCCATCGGAAACGCCGACCGCCAAGCAACAGCCGTCGGGACTAAAGGCCAAGGCCACAGGCTCGCTCGAGACGGGGAGCGTCCCGCTGGTTTTCCCCGTTTCATCCAACAGATAAACATTCTTTCCCGCGCCGTAAGCCCGCCGTTCGCCTCTGGGCGCAGAAGCCACGCATAGAATGGGGCTGCCTTTGGCTTCAGCGATTAACGTCGTTTCGCTGATTATCGGATCAATAATGTGTACGTTGCCGTTTTCGCCCCCAGCAAGAAACGCATGCGCGTCGACGTCCGCCGCGACGCTCATCGAAGAAGCATTGTAAAGCGCCAGACTTCGGGATTCCTTCACGTCCGGAGACGCGGAAAACAAACGCGCCGTTCCGTCCGCCATCGAGGCCATGACCCATTCCCCGTTTCGACTGACGCACAGCGACAACAGGGGAACACCAAAATCCCAGCGACGATGGACGGCAGCAGTCATAAAGGCATCCGACTCAAATGTTAAACGATCAATGTGACCGTCGGGCGCGGAGGATATAACACACCCGCAGCAAACATGGAAAAACAACACGAAAGCGCCTCTTTCAAGCCATCGTTGCTTTTGTGCAACGTTGGTCAAAAATATCAAAGCGCATGCATTTTACATAACAAACGGCGCGAGTCTCATACTAACTAATTTTATGTGACTTTACGTTTCATCCTTAAGGGGTTCTCTCATGAAAAACCGAATTCTCGTCGCCTCCTCCCTGCTGGCGCTCATGCTTGTCGCATCTCCTTCCTATGCGGCCGCCGATACCGAAAAAGAAATCGCGATTTTAAAAGAACAAATCGCCAAGCTGACCAAAAAAATCGACCAAATGGAAACGCAAACCCGCAAAGAAAAAGCCGAAGCCAAGAAGACGGCGGCTGCGGCGCCCGCGCCGGTAGCCATCGCCCCCGCTCCCGCAACGGACAAAACAACCCTTTCCTCAACCCCCGCGCCGAAAACAGTTGCCGCCGCTGCGGTTAATGAAGACGAAGTCGTCACGAAAGGCAGCTTCCCGGGTTCGTTCCATATTCCGGGCACCTCGACTTCCGTCAAGCTGGGCGGCTACGTCAAGCTCGATTTGGTCGAGAATATCGGCGTCGGCTACGACCAATCCTACGCGCGGTTTTTCATGATTCCGCTGGGCAACACGGCCGCAGCCGACCGCAGTTCGCAAACGACCTTCAGCGCGCAGCAATCACGCGTGAACTTCGAAACGCGCACGGCGTCTTTCTTGGGCGAGATCAAAACCTTCGTCGAAGGCGATTTCTACGGCGCCTCGGGCACGAACAGCAACACGAGCACCTACGGCTTTATGTTGCGCCACGCCTACGGCAGCGTCGGCACGCCCGCCAAGGGGCAACTGCTCGCAGGCCAAACTTGGTCCAACCTGATGGATACCAATGCAATGCCCGAATCTCTTGATTACATCGGCCCCGCAGGAACCATTTTCGTGCGCCAACCACAAGTCCGGTACACGCAGGCCTTCGGCCCCCTCACTCTTAGCGGATCGGTCGAAGTCCCGGCAAACGTCGTGCAAGCGACGCAAAACGGAATCTATCAGGCCAATCCGACTACGTCGGGAACGACAGTCACGAACCGCCCGCGCTTGCCCGACCTTATCGCCCGCGGCGACTACGCTTATGCCAAGGACGGCTATGTCTCGTTACGCGCCGTCGTCAATCAGATCAACGTCGACAAAAAGGCGTCGACCGCTATCGGAAACGAAAACACGGCCGTGGCAATGGGTTATGGCTTGGCTCTTTCCGGCAAGCAGGGCGTCTTCGACAAGGATTCGATTGTTTACGACTTCGTCGGCGGCAACGGAACCGGACGCTATGATTTCGACGTGAACGCGGCGGCGGCTTACTACAGCACGGCGACGGGGAATTTGAAAACCCAGCCGTATTATGGCGGCACGTTCGGCTATCAGCATTTGTGGTCGGATGAATTCCGCTCCAACATCTTCGGCGGATTCACGCGCATTCTGAACAACACCGGCTTCTTGAACGCGACGGCGCAAGGCGTGGCGAACAAATTCGTCGCTTCGGGACACGCCAACCTGATTTGGCAGCCCGCGCCTTCATACAAGATCGGCATCGAATACATGTACGGCTACCGCAAGGTCATCACGGGCACGGACGGCGACATCAACCGCCTCCAAGGCTCGTTCATGTATAGTTTCTAATACCCGCGGCAAAATGAAGTGACTCGCTTGGGTCACGAGCGGTTGCGAGGAGCTCATTGCTCGCTGGACATATTAAGCCCCTGGAATCCATAGGGGCATCCAGCAAGCGATAAGCGAGGCGCAGAGCGAGTGAAGTCAAGCGATGTGGATACATTCAGTGCTCGTTTGGTATAAGAGAAATCGCCATCCAGCAGCCGGAGCAACCCCTTGCTCCGGCTGTTTTTTTGCCTTAAGGCCAACCCCTTCTAAAATTCCTTGATTTTAGCTGGTTTTCAGCCTACAAACCGCCGTCCTTAAGGATGTTCCTGAAGGGCGAAGAAAAACACACATGTGCTTTGGGCTGGTGCGGTAAATCCCTCATCAATGCCCTTCCGGTGCCGATAAAATCGGCGCACGCACATGGCGGATTTAACCGGAGAAAGGAACTACACCCATGACGATGCCTGTCGTCTCTTTGCGCCAGCTTTTTGAAGCGGGCGTCCATTTCGGCCACAACACGCGCCGTTGGAACCCCAAAATGCAATCCTATCTGTTCGGCGTGCGCAATAACGTGCACATCATCGACCTTGAGCAATCGGTTCCGATGTTCCAGCGCGCCCTGCAATCTTTGCGCGATACCGCCGCCTCTGGCGGACGCGTGCTTTTCGTGGGCACCAAACGCCAGGCGCAGGACAAAATCGCCGATGCGGCCAAGCGCTGCGGCCAATATTACGTGAACCACCGCTGGCTGGGTGGCATGCTGACGAACTGGAAAACCATTTCCCTGTCCATCAAGCGTTTGCGCGAATTGAACGAGCGCCTTGACAACGAAGCCAAGAAGTTGACGAAGAAAGAATCCCTTCAGCTTTCGCGCGACCGCGATAAGCTCGAAAAATCGCTCGGCGGCATCAAGGACATGGGCGGCCTGCCGGATATTCTTTTCGTCATCGACACGCTGAAAGAAGACATCGCCATCGCCGAAGCCGTCAAGCTGGGCATCCCCGTTGTCGCCGTCGTCGACAGCAATTCCGATCCGACGAGCATCACGTTCCCTATTCCGGGCAATGACGACGCTTCGCGAGCTATCGACCTTTACTGCGATGTCGTGTCGCAAGCGATCCTTGACGGCATTGAAGCCGAAATGGGCGTAAGCGCGAAAGACGCCGGCGAAGCCACCGTCGTCCCAAGCGCGGAAACGAAAACGGCGGAATAACAAGAAGGGATTTGGGATTCAGGATTCGGGATTCAGGGATTCATTCGAAAAGGTCCTGATCCCAAAATCCGCTACTTATCGTCAGAAGATGTGACGCAAGTTGCATATATCCCCCGAATCCTGACCCAAATCCCGAATCCTTTTTTATGAGGAGAATGCAATGACCGAAATCACAGCCTCGATGGTAAAAGACCTGCGCGAGAAAACCGGCGCGGGCATGATGGATTGCAAAAAAGCGCTGACCGAAGCGGGCGGCGATATGGAAGCGGCCGTTGATTGCCTGCGCAAAAAGGGGCTTTCGACAGCCGCTAAAAAGGCGGGGCGCGTCGCGGCCGAAGGCTTGATCGGCGTGGCATCGGCTGGCAAAGCCGCCGCCGTCGTCGAAGTCAACGCGGAAACCGACTTCATCGCCATGAACGAAAAGTTCCAGCCCTTCGTTCAGGAGGCGGCCAAAATCGCCCTCGATACCGGCGCGGATGTTGAAGCCATGAAAAACGCCAAGTATCCCTCCGGCGGCACGGTGCAGGAAGCGTTGACGACCCTTATCGCCACTATTGGCGAGAATATGTCGATCCGCCGCGCGGCCAAGCTCTCGGTTCCGCAAGGCATTGTCGCCACCTATATCCATAACGCCGTCGCGCCCTGCTTGGGCAAAATCGGCGTGCTCGTCGCGCTTGAATCCTCTGCCGCGCCGGAAAAATTGCAGGAGCTCGGCAAGCAGCTTGCGATGCACATTGCCGCCGCGCGCCCCGAAGCGCTGACCATTGCCGATGTAGACGCCAAAGCGTTGGAGCGCGAAAAGAACGTGCTGGCCGATCAGGCGCGCGCCTCGGGTAAGCCTGAAGCGATCATCGCCAAGATGGTCGAAGGCCGCCTGCGCAAGTATTACGAAGAAGTCGTTTTGACGGAGCAAATCTACGTCATCGACGGCGAAACACGCGTTGCACAGGTCATCGAGAACGCCGCCAAAACGCTTGGCGCGCGAATCAAACTTTCGGGCTTTGTGCGCTTCCAGCTTGGTGAGGGCATCGAAAAAACCGCCGACGACTTCGCTGCGGAAGTTGCGAAGATGGCGGGATAAATAGGGATTCAGGATTCGGGGAAGAAAGAAAAATTCCCCTCCCCTTGCGGCCCGCCTTCGCTACGCTTCGGCGCGGTCTTGTTCCCACCCCGTCGCGCCGTAGCCCGAAGGGCGTAGGCGGAGGGGGTTAGGAGAGGGGGTTAGGGTTAGGATTATCCTAAAGTCAGGATAATGAATCCCAGCATGCCGCGATTAAAAGACAGGCATCAAAAAAAGGGGCGTCATCCTCGTGCGAGCCCCGCCAAAGGCGGGGCAAGACAGGGACTCCAGACAGCAAACGCCGAAATGCCTGCGCTCTTTTCTCCTACCATAGAAGCAAGCCTATACTTTAACGCGGATGAACGTCTGGAGCGCGCGCATCGCTTAACACGCGGTCGGTTCTTTCCGGAATGCATTGCTTAATTATTTCCATCAAAGGCGTTCCTTTTCGAAAAAACCGCGTATCCTCACGCGGCATAAGCCCCGCCCGGTCAAGAGCGCTCACAATCCGATAGCCTTCCGGCCTTGTCAAAAAACAAAAGGGAGACTGAATGTTTCTCTCATGGCAGAACCTGAAAAGATCAATTCCGCCCAGGTTGCCGCGCACGCCGGTTTCTGCCGCCGCTCCTTCGTAAACCAAAGCGGAGATGATCAAATCGAACGGCTCTTGCGCCTTAGCCTTCTCCAATTCCAAGACAGCCGCGCTGAAAGTCGTCACATGGACAAAATTTTCCGCTGCTTGCGGGTTTTCCACCGAGGCGATCAGCAGGTTCGTTTTCGCGAAAATCTCTTTTCCGTCAACGTAAAGGATTCTCATTTTCGACCCCTCAAAACCTCATAATTTTAAGGCAGCCCAATACTTTCAACAACGCATTTCCCCTGTTCATTAAGAATAACCCCTCCTATAATGCCGCCCGACGCACAAAAGAACCCAACGGTATGCTTAACGGAGAAATCCATGTCCGAATTCGCGGATAAATGCAACAAGCCCGCACACCCCCCAACATCCGCTCGTTTCCGGCGCGTTTTGCTGAAACTATCCGGCGAAGCGCTTATGGGCGGCCGCGATTACGGACTTGAGCCTGAAATTGTCGACCGCGTAGCTGGCGAGATTAAAACAGTCATCGACATGGACGTCGAGGTTTGCGTCGTCATCGGCGGCGGCAATATTTTTCGGGGCGTTTCCGGCGCGGCGCAAGGCATGGACAGAGCCACGGCCGATTATATGGGCATGCTGGCCACCGTCATCAACGCGCTGGCCATGCAAAACGCGCTTGAAAAAGCGGGCGTGCCTACGCGCGTGCAATCCGCCATTCCGATGTCCTCGATCTGCGAGCCCTATATCCGCCGCCGCGCCATACGCCATATGGAAAAAGGGCGCGTCGTTGTTTTTGCGGCAGGCACAGGCAATCCCTTCTTTACGACCGACAGCGCAGCGGCCTTGCGCGCCTCCGAAATGCAATGCGACGCGCTTTTGAAGGGCACAAAGGTCGACGGCGTTTACAGTGCCGATCCCACAAAAGTGAAGGACGCCACCCGCTACGACAGGTTGGGCTACATGGACGTGCTTTCGCAGGATTTGCAGGTCATGGACTCTTCCGCGGTCTCTCTTGCGCGGCAAAGCAAAATCCCCATCCTTGTCTTTTCGATCTACACGCATGGCGCGTTCGCCGATGTGATGCAGGGCAAGGGCACATTCACCATCATCGAATAACAAAGGATATAAAATGAACCTCGATCAAACGAAAAAACGCATGGAAGGCGCGCTGGAAGCGCTGCACAAGGAATTCGCAGGCCTTCGCACGGGTCGCGCCTCGGTCAATCTGCTCGATTCCGTGAAAGTCGAAGCCTACGGCAGCCTGACCCCGATCTCTCAGGTTGGCAGCATCGGCGCGCCGGAATCCCGCCTTCTTACCGTCAATGTGTGGGACGCCTCGCTTGTCAAAAACGTCGAAAAAGCGATCCGCGAGTCCGGCCTTGGCCTTAATCCCCAGCCCGATGGCCAGATGATCCGGGTCCCCTTGCCGGAGCTTAGCCAGGAACGCCGCGTCGAACTTGTGAAGGTGGCCGGTAAGTACGCAGAACAGGCGCGCATAGCGGTACGCAACGTGCGCCGCGATTCCATGGACGCGATCAAGAAGGAAAAACTTCCGGAAGACGAAGCCAAGTCGCAAAACGACAAGGTTCAAAAATTGACGGACGAATTCGTCAAAAAAATCGACGATTCCTACGCCACAAAAGAAAAAGAGATCACTAAGGTATAGGTTGGCGCAAAACCGCATATCCAGCGATGCTGAGGGCAGCGAGCGTTCCTGCGCCGATAGCAAAGTTGGCGATAGGCGATGTGACTTGCAGCGCAGATGCCATAAAACTTACCAATACCGAGGATTCGCCAACCTGCATGGCAAGGCCAACAGCAGCGCCACCGGCAACTCCCGAGACTAAAGCGTTTTTGTTAACTCTCATGTCTTTTATCTCTCCCAAAAGCGAAGCTGGCAAATCGGCCATTTATTTAGAAGCCCTTTTGTATACAAAATCATCGCGAAAAACCAGTAGAATGAGATACTATAATTTTCAGTCTTTTCGCTGGCATTATGGAAAAAGCCGGCCGCCGCAGGCGCTGCCTTCAAGGCTAAAATATTATTAAAAAAAAACAAAGCCCAATCGCCTTTCAATTACATGGGGCTCAATTCGTCTTTCGTTGCTAAACCTTTCTCTCAGCAATTTTCTAAAATCATCATATCAAGGAAATGGAGAAAAGAGCCCACAAACGCGCTTAATTAGCGCTGAAAAAATGCCTTTTACACATGCAACACATACGGTAAAGCATTTCCATGACCAAAACGGCGGAAAAAACAACACTCCTTCACGTCGCCATTATCATGGACGGCAACGGTCGTTGGGCCAAGGCGCGCGGCAAACCGCGAACCTTCGGACACCGCGCGGGAATCGAAGCCGTGCGCCGCGCCGTCGAAGCGGCAGGCAAGCATAAAATCGGCCATCTGACGCTTTACAGCTTTTCTTCCGAGAACTGGCGCCGCCCCGAAGATGAGGTAGGCGAGCTGATGAAGCTGTTGCGCTTCTATCTGCGCAGCGAGTTGGCCTCTCTGCACAAGGAAGGCATCCGCGTGCATGTCATCGGCGAAAGGAAACAACTCCCCGCCGATATCGTGAAGCAGATCGCGCATGCTGAGGAATTGACGAAGAATAACGACAAACTCGTTCTCACTTTGGCTTTAAATTACGGCGGCCGACAAGAAATAACCGCAGCGGCGCGAGGCCTCGCGGCAGCAGTCGAGCGCGGCCAGCTTAAGCCGGATGCTATCGACGAGCATGTTTTCCAGTCGTTCCTTTTCACAGGGGGCTTGCCCGATCCTGATCTTGTCATCCGCACGAGCGGGGAAAAGCGCATCTCGAACTTCCTTCTTTGGCAATGCGCCTACGCCGAATATATTTTCCTCGATGTGCTGTGGCCGGATTTTGCGGCTGAGCACATGGAGCAAGCTCTGGCCGAATTCGCGCGCCGCGACCGCCGCTACGGCGCCTCCGCCAGCAAAGCCTGAGAAAGTTGGATTCGGGATTCTGGATTCGGGAAGAAAGCTGGACATTGTCATTTCAGAACCCCGTCCCGAATGCTGAATCCCGAATCCCTACTCGAACAGCATCGCCGATTCAATGCGCCCGCTGCCGCCCGACTTTGCGCGCGTCAAAGCCCTTCCGGCTTTCAGCAGTAAATCGTCAATCGTCACGTCTTTCAACGATGAAGCGATCCCGAACGAGGCGGAGATATTGATCTCCTTGCCGTTCGTCAGGGAAATAGGCAGCCTCTGCAAGCCGTCGCGCACGCGCTGCAAAGCGCGATTGCCGCCGCGAATGTCGGCGTCCTTCAGACACAGTAAAATTTCCTCTTCGCCCCACGGCCAGGCGTCGTCGAACGGCCTTAGGCAGCACCGGATATAATTGCCGACGAAAGACAAGATCCGTTCTACGTTCGAGGAGCCGTGCGCTTTTTTGACATGATCCATCGCGTCAATCGACATCATGGCGATGCAAAAAGGCTTTCCCGACCGCTGAAAGCGGCTCAGCTCGCGCGTCAAATCGTCGCGCATGCCCCCCACGGGACGCAGACCTGAAGGCGTAGGCGCCGCGCGCGACTGCGAAAGCGTTCGTTCCAGATTGCGAAGCTCCTTCACAAGAGCCTGAAAATTCATGGTCACGGCGTCGAAATCGCCGGCCGAGATGGGCTTGTTTTCGGCGGTTTTCCAAATGGCCAAAGGCGCAAGCCTGTTCAACTGTTCGTAATACCCCACAAGGCGCTCGATCTGCGGCATATCGGGCAAGATTTTTTCCGCTTCTTTGCGCCATTCCGCAAAACTTGAAGGCAACGGGGGATATTCCGTCCGCGCGGCATAGCCTTGGCGGTCGAAAATCGCCCGCCGTTCCCAAGCGGAAATCCAGACGATCAAATCGTCAATGGCTCTTGAAAGAAGGGAAGCGGCAAAGGATGGCATAAGACAAGGAGCGGGTCGAAGGCAAAAAGGAAGAAGCGATTACTTCGCGGCGCGTTCCTTGGCTTTCAAAACCTGCTTTTTTAGCTTAAGCGCGGTCTCGCCCAAACGGCTGTTGCGCGTCCCGAGAAGCCAAGCGTCGATTCCGCCGTTATGCTCGACAGTCCGGATCCCGTTGGCCGTCAGGCGCAAGGAAACCGATTTCCCTAAGAGTTCCGAGGGAAACGATACGACCTGAAGATTGGGCTGCCAGCGACGGCGCGTTTTGTTGTTTGCGTGACTGACGCTATTGCCGAAATGCGGCTTCTTGCCGCTGACGTTACATACACGGGCCATAAGTCTTTGCGGGATTGCCCCGCCCTTCGTTCCTGTTAATCATTCGCGCCAACCAAAGCGGCGCAGGGATAAGCGCGGTTTTATAGGTGGTAACGGCTTAGAGAGTCAAGAAAATTGCCCCAAAGCACTGTTTCCCGATTAATAAGGCTTTTCCATACCCCCTATTGGCGTTAACCATTCGGTGTTATTGGTTTTTTGCTAATGTTGATGAAACCATGTCCCCTGCCTTAAAAAATCTGAAAAACAGCATTCTCAATTTCCTCCTCCCCCCGCTTTGCTTGATGTGCGCTGAGCCGGTAGGAAGCGCTTCCACGCTTTGCCCCGATTGCTGGAAAAAGATCAAATTCATCGCCTCGCCCTTTTGCGCGCGATGCGGCATGCCTTTCGATTTTCCTGTCTCGGAAGGAACGCTTTGCGGGGTTTGCCTTGCCGAAGAACCGCCTTATGAAACTGCCCGCGCCGCCATGTTGTATGACGAAGACAGCCGCAAACTGGTCATTGGCTTCAAAAACGACCGGACTTACGCGGCCCCCGCGCTCGCCGCGTGGATGCACCGCGCGGGCAGCGCAGCGCTTGCGGAATCCGATGCACTTGTGCCTGTGCCCTTGCATCCGCGCCGTCTGTTCCAAAGACGCTATAATCAATCGGCCCTGCTCGCGCTGGAAATCGGAAAATTAACCGGCAAACCCGTCTTGCTGCAAACGCTTCGCCGCATCCGCGATACCGAAAGCCAAGGACACATGAAAAGAAAAGAACGACGCGAAAACGTGCGCGGCGCATTTGCCCTGCGAAAAAGAGACAAAGCATTAGTGGCCGGAAAAACAATAACGCTTATCGACGACGTGATGACAACGGGCGCGACAGTCGAAGAATGCGCTCGCGCTCTGCTAAAATCGGGCGCATTGCGCGTCCATATCCTCACCCTCTCCCGCGTTAAAACGAATGTATGAACGAGGGCAGAAGGCAGGGAATAAGAAACAGATTTTTTCTTTCTGATACCTGTTACCTTCCTTCCGCCTTCTGAATCACCCTGTCCACCGCCGCCATTGTCGCGGCCATGTCGCGGCTTTCATCGCGCCGCCAAACCCAAAACGCATAGGCGTAAAGCGCGGAAAGCCCCGCCGTTAATAAAGGCTTCGGAACGCCAACCCCCGCTTGCCGCGCGGCCGATGCCATAGACGCCATGCTTTTCAAAACAGCCCGCGCCAATGAAAGCGCAAGCTCTTTGTCCCTTCGCGCGGCCGAGGCCACCGCCAGAACGCCTTTGCGGTTTTCCTGCAAAACGTCAAAACGCGCCATCATCAAATCGAAGAGAACGTCATGCGGCGAGCCCGAAAACGCGCAAGCCCGCGCCAAAGCCTGCCGCGAAATCTGCGCAACAATGACCGCCGCTAACTCCTTTTTCGTCAACGTGCGCCGTTTCACTTTCGCTTCTCTTAAAGCCGCCTCAGGCGTAACGCGCGCCCAGCCCTTTGCCGCCGCAAGGCGCAAGACTGCAGCTGCCAATTTCGCATTTTCGTCTTGGAAATTCTTCTTGGACATAAGGTCCCTATTTATTTTTCAGCTCGTAGGTTCCCATTAAAACCGCCTGCGCCACAATATGCCCTTGCATCTCTTTTTCCACCTCGGCTTTCGTCGGCGCGTCGGAAAGAAGGAGCCGCTTGTCCAGCGCAAAGAGCTTGAAAAAATAGCGATGCCGGCCGATAGGCGGCATGGGCCCGCCGTAAGTCGTGCGCCGAAAATCGTTCGTCCCCTCTTTTGCGCCTTTCGGCAAATTCCGCGTGCCTTCTGGCAAACCCTCCGTGGTCGGCGGCATATCGAAAACCACCCAATGAACAAAAACCTTTTTCGGCGCGGCGGGATCCGGCGCGTCGGGATCGTCGACGATCAGCGCAAGGCTCCGCGCGGCGCTGGGCACGTTCGAAAACACCAGCGGCGGCGAGATGTCCATGCCCTCGCCGGTGTAGCGCTGAGGGATTTTGCCGTGATCGCTGAAAGCAGGCGATATGATTTTAAGCGTCATGTTGTTCCCTCCATGAGCCGGTTGAAAGAAAAGAATCGAAAGCGAAAACAAAATTGCGAAATGAAGAACGCGCACGGCAAATCCCCGTAATGTCCTTGAAACAGCGTATCGAATATGCTTTGCAAGTCAACCCGCGCTTAAAACTACATACGCAGTTGCGCTTTCTTTCCACTGATTTCCGAATATATGCCCGCCTTCGATATCTTTTGCCCTGTTCACGCAACGCCGCCGCAAAAGCTTGTGGCGTTGGCAAGGCTATATCATCCCATCATCCCCAAACCCAACAGCGGTCTGCCCATCGAAACGCTGGCGCATATCCTCGACCAGCGCGATATCGCCTCCGAAAGCTATTTATGGGCGAAACCCCGCCCCGTCTCCGTGATTGGCAGCTGGAATGCACAAGGCGGCCTTATCTCGCACGCGGGACTGAGAGCGGTCGCAACCCTAATAACCGCACATAGATGCGACATCCAACACGTGTCCCTTGCCCGCGAAACGCCGCCGCCCTTTAAACCCCGCGCCGCCGAGGTTCTTCTTCAAATAAAAGATAAAGCGGCGGATTCCCTCCGCAGAGGCATCGCCGTATGCACCTATGAGACTATTTTCCCCGCGTTTGATTGGCGAACGTATCCAAGGCGCCATAATTTTTCCCTTCTTCATGAGGAAAAGGGGCGCGTGCAATTTCTTTCTCTTACAGGCAAACGCGCCATTCACGAAGGCGATGAAATCGTGCAGCTCGCGCTGACGACGCTTTATGCGTCAAACGGCGGCAAAGCCTATCCGGATGTCGGCCGCAGGCCGATCAGATGCCGCAATATCATTTATCCGCCGGAAACAAAGTCTGCAGGGACTTCAATCAGGCAGCTTGATGTCCTGACCTATGCTTAAGTGAGTCATACCGTCTCCCCATCAGGGTCGGTGACGTCTTTCAGAAACAGAGTTGCCTATGCTTCCAACCTCGGCCGGTCTGGACGGCGATTCCTGCGGAACCGCCTTGAATAAGACCCTAAGATCGAAGACATCGTATTTGGGATCCTGATAATCAATTTTCCGGTTTAAAAACGCGGACTGTTGCGCGGGGTTATGCGCCGCATCATTCGGGATGCCCACATCGATCACCGAAAGCCCTTTAGCAAAGGCATAGTAGCGCCCCGGCAAGCATGGATTGTCCGGATTATAGTCCGGATAATAAACGCAAGAAGTTAGATCGATCAAACGCCATTTATTCTTTAAGAACACTTCACAGAAAAAATGGCCGCTTACGAATTCTAGCGATGCGCCGTTTTCGACCCAATCCATATGGGCGCTGTCGACGACAATCGCCGGAATGTCTTTGGCGCGCGCCAAGGTCGCAAAGGTTATGGCGTAGTTTGTGCATCCTGTCGCATAACCCCTTTTAAAAATTTCATCCGCAGCCGTCACAAATAGAGGCGCTTTGGGCGGCCTTTTATAGGGCGCCAATCGATGAATGGCCGCGCAGATATCCGCGAGTGTTTGAACGCTTTTCTCGTCGCCAATCGTTTGGGCGATTTCCTGAATGAAAGGCGTTATTTCAGTTTGCGCATCCTGCCGAAGATATTTTTTCGGATGCGCGTAATCGGGATTTGTGAATTGCGGCAGCATAAAAAATCCACATAAAGGTTCGGCTCTATGATACCACAAAAACGTCTATTTAATTATTTTCAAAAGACATAAAAATTAATAATTAACGGGCGCGTCACCACCTGACGACGGCCATGCCCCAGGTAAAGCCGGCGCCCATGGTATCGAGCAGAAGAAGCTGCCCGCGCCTTATGCGCCCGTCGCGTACCGCCGCGCATAAAGCCAAAGGAATGGAGGCCGAGGAGGTATTGGCGTGCCCCGCGATGGTTGTCACGATGCGCTCGTCCGGCAATCCCAGCTTCTTGCCGGTGCTTTCGATAATGCGCTGATTGGCCTGATGCGGCACAAGCCAGTCGATATGGTCGGCGGTCAACCCCGTGATTTGAAGCGCCTCGTCGACCACGGAAGACAAATTATTCACCGCATGGCGAAAGACTTCCTGCCCTTCCATGCGGATAAAGCCTTTTTCGTTCGTTTGCAGCAAATGATACTGCCGCCCGTCGGAATGCAGCGCCGTCGCCAGAATGCCTTGATCGTCGTTCGTTCCCTTGCCTTCGGCTGCGCCAAGCACAACCGCGCCCGCGCCGTCGCCGAACAGAAGGCACGTGCCGCGATCCGTCCAATCGATCAGCTTCGACAATTTCTCCGCGCCGATCACAAGCGCGCGCCGCGCCTGCCCCAAACGGATGAAATTATCCGCCACCGTCAGCGCGTATATAAAACCCGAACATACAGCCTGCACATCGAAAGCGCAGCCGTGCGCCATGCCCAAATTCGCCTGCACCCGAACGGCGGACGCAGGCAGCGTATCGTCGGGCGAGGTCGTCGCCATGACGATGATATCAATATCCTTGATGTCCAGCTTTGAATCCGCCAAAGCCGCGCGCGCGGCGACGGTCGCCATATCGGAGGTATCCTCGTCCGCCGCGGCGAAATGGCGTTCCTTGATGCCTGTGCGCCGTTGAATCCACTCATCCGAACTATCGAGATTATATTTCTTAATCAGCTCGTCGTTCGTCACGCATGACGCCGGCAAATAAGAGCCGCAGCCCAGAATAACGGAGCGGATCATGCTTCGCCCTCCGCCTCTCCCGAATTGCTCAGCCCGTATTCGGCGGCCAGTTCGGATGCGATGCGCTCGTTAAAGCCGTGCGAAACCAGCTCATGCGCAACGTCAATCGCGCTCGCAAAGCCTTCCGCGTCCACATAGCCGTGGCTTTTCACGCACACGCCCTGCAAGCCCAAGAACATGGCGCCGTTATAGCGGCGCGGATCGACTCTTTTGCGCAAACGCCGGAACGCGCCTCGACACAAAAGATAGCCCAGCTTGGCGAAGATCGAGGACGAAAAGGTCTGGCGCAGAAAATAAGAAATCAGCCGCGCCGTGCCCTCGATGGATTTCAGCGCGATATTGCCGCTGAAGCCGTCCGTCACGACCACATCCACCGTTCCGGCGGTTATGTCGTTCCCTTCCACAAAGCCATGCAAACGGCCGGGAATGGGGCGCTCGCGCAAAATCGAGGCGGCGATGCGCACTTCGTCGTGACCTTTCAGCTCTTCCGTCCCGATGTTCAGAAGGCCGATGGTGGGCTCGCGCTTGCCCAAAATCGTGTGGCAGAAAATCGCGCCCATCAAAGCAAATTGCACAAGATTTTCGGCATCGCACTCGATATTCGCGCCCAAATCCAGCATCACCGTGTCGCCCTTTTGCGTCGGGATAAGCGTCGCAATGGCGGGCCGGTCTATCCCTGGCAAAGTCTTGAAAACGAATTTCGCCATCGCCATCAAAGCGCCGGTATTTCCAGCGGAAACGATGCTGCCGGCTTTTCCATCCGCAACGGCGTTGATCGCAAGGCGCATGCTCGATTGGCGTCCCTGCCGCAACGCCAGCGAAGGCTTCATGTCCGGCGCGACGATATCCGGCGCGTGATGGATTTCATAAAAGCCCTTCAATTCCCCATGCTTTTCGGCCATAGGCGCAATCCGCGTTTCATCGCCGAAAAAAATGAATCTGATTTCAGGATGGCGTTTCCGCGCCAAAGCGGCGCCCGCAATGATGCACGCGGGCGCATGATCGCCGCCCATCGCATCCAAAGCGATGACGTTCGCGCTGTCCTTCGTCAATGGAGAAATCATGTGCTTTAGACCTCACAGATCGTCGACGGACAAAGCCTTCTGGCCGCGGGTGCGCGAGACCTCAACAGCCATCTCGTCCACACGACTAAGATCAAGCCGTTTTGTTGGATTTGACAACGGCGCGGCTCTTGTAATGACCGCAAGCGGAACAAAGGCGATGCGGCAGCTTCGGTTCGCCGCAGTTGGGGCATTCGACCGATTGAACGGCCGACAAGGCATGATGCGAACGACGCATATTGCGCACGGACTTGGATGTTTTACGTTTAGGTACGGCCATGGCCTTATCTCACAGAACTGAATAACGAATAAGAAAGCGCGCTCCTGACGCAAGGCTCGGAGTCGCGCGATGCGCCTTTCTTAGTGCCTTTCGGCGCGCGATGCAAGCTGCAAACAAAATTTCCCTTTCAGCTCTTCTTTTTCCCTTTGTTTTGCTTGGCTTTTTTTATGTTTTGGGCGGCATCCGACAGTCTGGCAAAAGGGTTGAGCGCAGCGTTTTTCGCGCCAAATTCAGCCTCCACAAGTGGCGTTCCCTCTTTCCGCGGATAAAGGTCGGTATTTACCCCCAGTTGCTGGGCGACCATTTCGCCCAAATCGATCTTCCCGCTTCGATAGAATTCATACTCGTTCTCCAGCTCGTCGGAAGAAAGCGCCTCCGCAACCGAGCGGCTGGATTCCGGAATAAAAACTACGCAAACATGCAAACAAAGCCGGGTTGTCAATGGCTCAAGCGTGGCGACGCAGCATTGGACGACCTCGGCCTCTATCGTTCCTTCGGCGACGAACGTGTGATCTTCGCTAGGGCGCAACGCCACGCGCGCGCGAAGAACCGACAAATCCATCAAATTAAATCGCTTCGCCAAAGCCTTGCGCTCCGCATCGCTTGCCTCCAGACGCTCTTCGGTTCCTTTTGGCGGTATGCGGCTAAGGGTGATTAAACGCGAAAATTCCGTTTCTTTCGGGGACATTTTATTATTCCATTTATTCAAGACTTGACCAGGCAAGGCTTTTATGACGGTATTATACTGTAAAGTTACAGACTCTTTTTCCCTTTTCCTATGAAAAAATCGCCCGTTTTCTTTCTCTTTGCCTCGTTGTCGATGGCCGCTTCGTGCGCGCCGACGGTATCCAATCGCGGCAATCTGCTCGAGCCCGAAATGATTGAACAACTCAAATCCGGAGAGACGTCGCGCGAAGAGGTGATCGCAAAGATTGGCTCACCAACCCTGATCAGCACGTTCGACGAAAGGATTTGGTATTACGCAGGGCGTCAAACCGAACAGTACTCTTTCTTTTCGCCCGACGTTATCAAGCAGCAAGTGATCGAAATCGATTTCGACGATAAAGGTATTGTCGCGGATATAAAAAAACTCGACCTCACGCAAGCAGCCGACGCCTCGCCCGTGGATCGCGAAACCCCCACCTTTGGCCAGAAAAACACCCTTCTGCGCGAATTGATCGGCGACTTCAAGCACCCCCGCCCCGATTTGGGAAATTCGCGCCGACGTAGCGGAACCTAATATCAAGGCGTTGCAATCGGCAATAGGCGCAACTCTTTTTTACAAGATTAGGGCTAGTTGCCGCCACTCTCATATTTTTAAACAACTGACTGAAAACAATAGAACTTCCAAATTTATTTACGCTTGAAGAGATGCAAGGCAAGCACCACAGCATGCTCGTCGAAGCCTCTAAAAGGGGAACGGACGAATACCGCCAGTTCTGGCTGGCTTTGAACATGGGCGAGCAGATGGAATCCCATGGTAAAAAAATCACCGGCAAACACGGTAAAGAGGTATGGCTGGAAGCCTCTTACGATCCTCTTTTCGACGAAAACGGCAAGCCATACAAAATCGTCGAATTTTGTATCGACGTCACAATGCGCAAGCAAGCGACGGTGCATGTCGCCGAAAAAGTGCGCGAGCTTGTGACCATCCTGTCCTCCTCCGCCGCAGAACTGCAAACAACGGCGCAAACGCTTGCCGCAGCGGCCGACCCGTCGCCGTCGCGACCGCTTCCGAGGAATTAACGTCCGCCGTGGCGGAAATTTCAAAGCAATTGACGGAAGCGACAAAAATCATCACCAAGGCCGTTTCGGAATCCAGCAAGTCGGCGCAAATGGTTTCTGAATTGACGGTCGCGGCCGAAAAAATCGGCAACGTCAGCGGCATCGTGGCGCAAATTGCGGGGCAAACGAATCTTCTCGCCCTTAACGCCACCATCGAAGCCGCGCGCGCAGGCGATGCGGGCAAAGGCTTCGCCGTCGTCGCTTCGGAAGTGAAATCTTTGGCCAATCAAACGGCGAAAGCCACCGATGAAATCGGCCAGCAGGTTCAGGGCATCCAAAGCTCAAGCCAGCAAACCGCCGTCAAGATCAATTCGATTGCCGAGATCATTCAGAAGGTCAACGAAATCACTATCTCCATCTCCGGAGCCGTCGAAGAGCAATCGGCCGCCACAGGAGAAGTCGCCCAGAATATCAGCGGCGTTCATAAGGCGTCCCAAGAAACAGGGCAATCGGCGAACAACCTGCTCACGGTGTCCGGCGACATCGCCAAACGTTCCGCCGAGCTTGAGAAAGAGTTCGCCGACTTCATCTCGCGGATTTAGAGCAAGTTATTAGCAGATTTGCCTAAACTGATACTGTCCCTATTTTAGACATGCGCCTTGTCCTAGCACCTTCGCGCGCTGGCGCGATGGATTTTCGCGCGGGGAGGGGCGGCGCAAGAAAACCTATTTCTTCTTATTGCGCAAAGGCGTTTTGCGAGTTGGCAAGAATATACTCTTGTCCTTTGGGTTTAAGGTCAATCTAAGAAAGAATTTCCAGCGCGCTTGTTTTCGAAAGCGCCCCCGCTCGCCCTAGAGGGGCTTCTAATTAATGCAGCTTTTGGCGGACCTGTCCGCCGACCTCGCATATCGCTTGCTGGGCGTCACAATGGATTCCATGGGCTTAATAAGTCCAGCGAGCGATATGCTCTGAGCCCCGGCTCGTGACCCAAGCGAGTCAATTCATCGGCCGGTTGGTATTAGCCTTCCGCCTGCCGCGCCATCTTCTTGCGGGTGTTAAAGTCCAAATAGCGTTTGCGAAGGCGGATGGACTCCGGCGTGACCTCAACCAGCTCGTCGTCTGTGATGTAGGCGATGGCTTTTTCGAGAGTCAGGATCATCGGCGGCGTCAGGCGCACGGCTTCGTCTTTGCTCGTCGTGCGAATGTTCGTCAACTGCTTGCCCTGAAGAACGTTGACGTCCAGATCGTTGCTCTTGGAATGCTCGCCCACGATCATGCCTTCATAAACTTTCGTTCCTGGCGTGATCATCATGGGGCCGCGCTCTTCCAATTTCCACATCGCGTAGGGGACGGCGTCGCCCTTGCCTGTCGAGATCATAACGCCCGTGCGCCGCGCCGCGATGGGGCCTTTGTAAGGCGCATAGCCGTGGAACAGGCGGTTCATAATGCCGGTGCCGCGCGTTTCGGAAAGGAAGTCGCCATAATAGCCGATCAGCCCCCGCGATGGCGCAAGGAACGTGAGGCGCGTCTTGCCGCCGCCCGAGGGGCGCATATCCGTCATTTCAGATTTGCGCTCGGACAGGCGGTTCACGACCGTCCCTGCATAAGCGTCGTCCACGTCGATCACGACTTCCTCGATAGGTTCGTGCCTCTGGCCGTCTATGGTCTTAAACAAAACGCGCGGGCGGCTGATCGAAAGCTCAAAGCCTTCGCGGCGCATCGTTTCGATAAGAATCCCAAGCTGCAATTCGCCGCGCCCCGCGACTTCATAAGCGTCGCTGTCCGGCGTTTCCGTCACGCGAATCGCCACGTTGCCTTCAACCTCGCGCATCAGGCGGTCACGGATCACGCGGCTTGTCACCTTGTCGCCTTCGGTTCCGGCCAGCGGGGAGTCGTTGATGGAAAAGGTCATCGCGATCGTCGGCGGATCGATTGGGCGCGCATGCAAGGGCGCTTCGACGCTTGGATCGCAAAGCGTATCGGCCACTGTCGCCTTGCTGAGTCCCGCAAGCGCGACGATGTCTCCGGCTGAGGCCTCGTCCACCGGCACGCGCTCCAGCCCTCGGAAGGCTAAAATGCGCGTGATGCGCCCTTGCTCGATCAGCTTGCCGTCATGCGTCAGCGCTTTGATGTTCATGTTCGTTTTAACGGTCCCGCTTTCAATACGTCCCGTCAACAGGCGGCCAAGATAGGGATTGCTTTCCAAAATAGTGGCCAGCAGCTTGAAGGGCGCCGTTCCATCAACTTTCGGCTCCGGCACATGGCGCTGGATAAGATCAAAGAGAGGGGTTAGGTCTTTCGGCTGATCTTCCATTTTCTCGATAGCCCAGCCATTGCGGCCTGATGCGAAGAGCGTGGGGAAATCAAGCTGCTCTTCCGAGGCGTCTAGCGCGGCGAAAAGATCGAAAATCTCGTCATGCACCTGATGCGGGCGCGCATCGGAACGGTCGATTTTATTGATGACGACCATGGGGCGCAGGCCGATGGCCAAGGCTTTGGAGACCACAAATTTCGTCTGCGGCAAAGGACCTTCGGCGGCATCGACCAAGAGAACCACGCCATCCACCATCGACAGAATGCGTTCCACCTCGCCGCCGAAATCGGCGTGGCCGGGCGTGTCGACGATATTGATGCGCAAATCGCCGCGCATGATCGACGTGCATTTGGCCAGAATGGTAATGCCGCGCTCACGTTCCAGATCGTTGCTGTCCATGGCGCGCTCCGCCACATGCTGGTTTTCACGGAACGTGCCGGATTGTTTCAGCATTTGGTCGACGAGCGTCGTTTTTCCATGGTCGACATGGGCAATGATGGCAATGTTACGCAGTTTCATTGGTATCGTTTTCCTATGATTTTTATTCGGGCCTGTGTGCTGCTTAGAAAAATGGATTCCCGCTTTCGCGCGAATGCCGCCCGATGATGTGCGAGACGGTTACGGGCTTTAATTAGTTTCGTCAATCTTAATCGACAAAAGAAGCCATTTAGCTCGGAAAAAGGCGCGTTTTATACCAAACAATCAATGAACGTATCGATATTGCCCGACTTCACTCGCTCTGCGCCTCGCCTACCCCTTGCCGAGCGGAACCATTGATTTCAAATATCTATTCGGTTCGGCGAAGGGCAGGCTCTTCGCAACCGCTCGTGACCATAACGAGCATTTCATTGGGCGGTTGGTATTAGGCGTAAGAACGCGCGGCTTCCGCTTCTTTCCTGTGGTTCAGGAAGTAAGCCGGGTTGACGCTCCAACTGTGAAGCATGTCCTTGGCGTCTGAAACGGTCATCCGATCGAATGCGTCGATGGCGCGCGCAAGCTCGCGCGGATGGACGATCTGCTCGCCCGGGCGACCGCCGCGCGAAAGGAGGAAAAGGGAAACGAACATGGGCTTATCGATCCCTACAGCGCGGCAAATGGCTGCTAGTCCGCGGCCGCCGATTTCCTCGGTGATGGTGTCCACAAGCGCCAGAGACAGGCGCGCCATGCGCGACAACAGCATATTGAACAGGCGGAAGTGGCCGAGACGCAGGACCTGCGGCAGGGCTTCCTTTTGCAAAACGTCATGCTGTTCGAACCAGTCGGCGACCTGGATCATCACATCGTCGTTCGATTTCTCGAAAACATGGTCGTTCAAAAGCCCCGCGATGGTTTTGGACAAAGCCTGATCGATCTGTCCCGCCGTGATGCCAAAACGCTTGATCGTCGCGCGGCGCAGATCCTGCTCTACCCACCAATAGAGCTTCAGTGCCGCGTCAACATGCATCTCGGGGCGGGAAAGTAAAGGCTTGCGCAACTGGATGCTGAACCGTGCGGCCTCTGCGACTATATCGACAGCTGAAGGCGTCAGATGCGCGCCGAGATTTTCGACAACGACCTGCATCACGCGCAGATCGCCTGTCGTGACAAGCGCATCGGCGACCGCCTCGCTGATTTCCGCGCGCGAAGCGATTGTCGTGGCATGTTCGCCGCCCTTGGTTTCGACGACGTGAATCAGATCGTCATCCGACAATGTGGGCGACGTCAGCAAAATGGGGCGGGCAACGTCGATATTATCCTGCGCCAGATTGCGCACCATGCGGCGGGGCATGGAATCAACATCGACGAATTTCTTTAGCAGCTCCGTGCGAACGTCCTGCGAGCAATTAAACATCAGAACGTCCATAAGGTCGTTCAATTGGGCTTCTTCCTTAGCAGCCAGGTGTATGTTTTTGTCCATAAAAACGTCGGCCAGCATGCAGGCGAGCTGGACTCGCGAAAGCTCCGTGTGCTCGCGGGCCAAAGCCAACATTGTGGGCAGAGTATCTTTGAGAGAGCTAATCATTGTTTTTCTTTCCTTTTTCCGCCATCACAAAGGCAGGAAGCCTTAAAAGAATCACTTTTTTGAAAGTTCTTGCATGAAACCTCTAAAGGATTATTTAATACGCTAGTGAAATAATCGGTTTTTATCAGGGAGCCCCTTTGCAAGTCCCATCCTTTCCCCCACCGATTGTCAGCAATGCGCTTCCTCAGGATGTCGTATCGAAAGCCGTTCCGAATGTTCAGGCCATGGCGCCCTTGGTTCAGAACGCCGTAGCGCCGACCCCCAAAACCGAAAAATTCAATAAACTGAGGGACGACCACGAAAACACGCGACGGCGCCGCAAAGACCAACAGGGAGAGGGCGCCGAAGAAGGCGAAGAGGGCGATCATGCTGTGAATATAGAAGTATGAAGTCATTTTTAGCCCCTCCTTTCTTCCGCTTGATCGTTTTAGATAAACTTTTTGTGTCCGATAAATTGCATTATACACAAATTTTATGAAACTAATTCATTGATTCTATTATTAAATTTTCGTTAACCAAATTTGTTAACGTATTGATTTTTGTTCGCTACTGCAAAATATGGGTAAACGATTGGTAAATGTCGAGCAATGGCCCCGCTCGCATGGAGGAAAATATATTCGTGTATTTTTTCTTTTGGCTTATGCGTCGGCGTTTAAAAAACTTTCGTCCGCGCATTTATCGGAATAAGAATGAATGCAATCCTTCCGAGTGGAACCATGAAGAAAAAAATTCTTTTCACCCAAAGCCGCTCCTCGTCCGAGCGTCTGATCGAATCGCTTGAGCGCAAGGGATACGACTGCGTTATCGAGCCGTTGTTGATGATCGAACATACGTTGTTGCCGCGTCCCGAAGGGACTTTCGGCGCGGTGTGGCTTGCCTCTTCCAGTTCGGCTGAAATACTGAAAACGTCAGGCGAAGATGTATCGGACATTCTTCCTTTGCCGTGCTTTTGCATTGGAACAAGCGCGGCCGACGCCGCGCGAAAGGCGGGATTTGTGATCGTTCAATCCGGCTCGCCGGAAAGCGTTACGAGCGCGACGATTGATTCCTTGAAAGGCAAGGCGAAGTCGATACTTTACATATGCGGCGATATCGTGGATATGCGGGCGCAAGCGGTTTTGAAAGAGCACGGGCTTGCGCTTCGAAAATGGCCGCTTTATCGCGCTGCGACGATGACCGATTTTTCCCCTGACACCAAAGCGCAGTTCATACAAGGGCAGTTCAAAGCTCTTTCCGCTTTTTCAAGGCGGGGCGCGCAGACCCTTGTTTCGCTTATCGAAAAAAACGGGCTAAGGGACGCATGCTCTGCTATAATCGCAATCGGCCTTAGCCATGCCGCCGCCGAGGTTCTTAAAATCTTGCCGTGGAAAGAGTTGCGCGTGGCGGCAAGGCCAGATGAAGAAGACGCGTTCGCCAACATCTGACGGAAGACTTATGACGGAAACAGAAACGCCCAGCGACCAGACCGAACAGCCTCAACAGGTTCCACCCAAAAAACATTTTTCCCATTTCATGGGGGTGGGCGTGCTTTGCGCCGTGGCGACGGGGATCATTCTTTACAGCACCAGCCTTAATGCGCCCTCCAAAACGCCGGAGGCCGCTCTCGAAACAGCGGCGATGCAAAGGCGCATCGTGAACATAGAAGCGCGTCTGGCCTCGCTTGCAGAAAGAAGCGAAGCGCCTCAGCCTTCCGGCGCCGATCAGGCATTCATGGACGAAGCTCTTAAAAGGGTAGAGTCCCGCATGGCGCATCTTGAGGTCTCGGGCGCGCCAAGCAGAGAAATAGTTCAAAAAATGATAGCCGCGGCTTTCGCTTTTCGCGATGTGCGCGAGGCTGCGCGGGAAGGGCGTCCTTTTCCGGCATCGCTGACATCAGTGCGCGCCGCCGCGCCAGACGATGCGGCTTTGGGCGACATCGCAGCAAAGATCGAGCCTTTTGCCGCCGCGCCGCCGCCTTCATGGGAAGGTTTAGGCGAGGCTTTGGCGGAAGAGGAAAAAAACATGCCCGCGTCTGCCGGCCAAGATTCATCGTTTTGGCGGCGCGTGAAGCAGCTTTTCCGGCCGCTTATTTCTGTTCAGCCTTTGCACAGGTTTAAAGACATCAAGACCGCTCTCGCGCTGCAGGACGGCGCGGCCGTGCTGGCGGCTCTTCAAAATTTATCCGAAGAGGAAAAACAAAGCCTCGCCCCGTGGCGGGGCAAGCTCGAAGCGCGCCTTGCGCTTGATGCCGCCGTGCAAGAACTTTCGTCGCATCTTTTTGCTCAAGGGTATGCCTCATGATGCGTCTTTTCCGTTTCATCGTTTTGGTCGCCGCCGTGGTCGCGTTGGCTTTATGGATGACCGACCGTCCGGGCACGGCCACGATCGAATGGCGCGACATCGTTGTTCAAACGACTGCGCCGTTCTTGTTTTTGTGCATCCTTGCGCTGGCTTTCGTTTTTTATCTTCTTTTTCGCGCATGGCATTTCGTTCGTCATGGCCCCGCGCACTGGCGGCTTCGGCGGCAGATGAACAAAATGAAGCTGGGCGAGGAGCAATTGGTGCGCGGGCTTGTCGCCATCGCCTCCGGCAAGGCGGCCGAGGCGGGAAGGCTTGCCATAGCCGCTCGGAAAAACGCCGCCGACGGCATCGCGGCGCAGTGGCTTCAGGCGCAGGCCGCCCAATTGGCGGGCGATCATCGCGCAGCGCATGAGATTTTCCGCTCACTGGCGGCGCGGGACGATACGGCCGTGCTTGGCTATCGCGGGCTGATTACGGCGGCGAGGCTCGCGGGACGATGGGAGGAAGTCGATCTGCTGTTGAACGAATTGCACGCCAAAAAGCCCGAAACCCCGTGGCTGCGCCTTATGCGCATGGAAAGCGCGGCACGCAAGCGCCAATGGAGCGAGGCCGAGGCGGATTTATCGCAGGCTGTGGCGGCGCGTCTTCTGGATTCGGAGGAAGGCCGCCGCAAACGCGCGGCTTTGCGCATCGCGGCGTCGCGCGCCGCGCTTGTCGCCGACGATGCCGACATGGCATTGCGCGCGGCCGAGCAAGCCGTGAAGCAAAGGCCGCAATGGATGCCGGCAGCGATCAACTTGGCCGAGGTTCTGGCGAACGCCGGGCATACGCGCGCCGCTACGCGCTTTATCGAACGCGCCTGGAAAACGACCCCGCATCCGGAACTCGCCCGCATTTTACGACGGACGGCGGATAGCCCTATCGATGCGTTTCGTTTAACGGAGCGCCTTGTGCGCGGGAACGAAAACACGCTTGAAAGCCGCATCGCGCTTGCCGAAGCGGCGCTGGCCGCTGATGTGTGGGGCGAAGCGCGGCGGAATCTTTTGGCTCTTGTGAACGAAC
Organism: uncultured Rhodospirillaceae bacterium; assembly: GCA_964517415.1. GTDB lineage: Bacteria > Pseudomonadota > Alphaproteobacteria > UBA9219 > UBA9219 > CAIXLI01. Next base: position 48,820 of record CAZFCA010000004.1, on the reverse strand, counting down.
GCGCGGCCACGGCCGGCGTTTTTAAAATGCTGGCGCAGGCCGAACGGCGCGAAAGGGGCGACGAACGCGCGGCCGCCGCTTGGCTGGCCAAAGCGGCCGACGCCTCGCCCGACCCCGTTTGGCTTTGCCGCGTGTGCGGCGGCGCGCAAGAGGATTGGCATCCGGCATGTCCGGCGTGCGGTTCCTTCGACGCTTTTGAATGGCAAACGGCAGGGAAAAGCCGCGGCGTTTCGGCTGTGAAGGAATTGGCGAACTATGCTTGATACAGACGAACTCGAACCCCAAAAGCCCAAAGCGAAGCCGCGCGATTTGCAGAATCTTTCGGTGGAGGAGCTGGAGGACTACATCGCCGCGTTGGAAGCCGAAATTGCTCGCGCGGACGAGATGATCGCCAAGAAGAAGGCGCATCGGGAGGGGATTGAGTCGATATTTGGGAAAAGGGAGTAATGGCCACCATCATTCCCCTTGAAAAACCAAAGCGGCGCGATGCGCTGGAGGCGCTGGCCAATTGGGTTGCGGACGATCTGGCCGCCGTCAATCAACTCATTATACAACGCATGCAAAGCGGGGTTGAGATGATCCCGCGCCTTGCGGGGCATTTGATCGCTTCGGGGGGCAAGAGGCTTCGTCCCCTTTTGACGCTCTCCAGCGCCGCTTTATGCGGCTATCGCGGTCCGCGCGCCGCCGCGCTTGCCGCCAGCGTCGAGTTTATTCATACCGCCACGCTTTTGCACGACGATGTGGTCGATGCCAGCGACTTGCGCCGTGGCAATCCATCGGCCAATGCCCTTTTCGGCAATGAAGCCTCTGTTCTGGTCGGCGATTTTCTTTTCAGCCGCGCGTTTGAACTGATGGTGGAGGACGGCTCGCTTGATGTGCTGCGGGTTTTGGCGCGCGCGTCGTCGGTGATCTCCGAAGGCGAGGTTTTGCAGCTGATGACCACCAACGACATTGCGACGGGCGAGCAGGCCTATTTGGAGGTCGTGCGTTCCAAGACGGCTGAGCTTTTCGCCGCCGCCTGCCGTATCGGGGCTATTGTGGCGGAACGCCCCGCTTCGGAAGAGGAGGCTTTGCGCACCTTCGGCCTTAATCTGGGCATCGCTTTTCAGATTGTGGACGATGTTTTGGACTACTCGGCCGCGCAGGAAAGGCTGGGCAAAACGGTCGGCGACGATTTTCGCGAGGGGAAGATGACGCTGCCGGTTATTCTGGCTATTCATCGCGGAAACGAGGCCGAGCGCGAGTTTTGGCGGTGCGCTTTCGACGAGGATAAGCGCGAAGGGGATTTCGATGAGGCGCGTGCGCTGATGAGAAAACATCACGCTCTATCGGACGCCATCAATAGGGCGCGGCATTACGGCGCGATTGCGAAGGATTCCTTGGGGCTTTTTCCTGACTCGGCCTTGAAGCGCGCTTTGATTAATATCGTGGATTTTACGATTGAGAGGGAATTTTAGTTATTTAAATGACTTCTCTTCGCCTTGCTCTTTATCAGCCTGATATGCCGCCCAATACGGGCGCGATGATGCGCCTTTGCGCGTGCCTTGGCGTCGCGATGGATATCATCGGCCCTTGCGGTTTTCCTTTGGACAATGCGCGATTGCGGCGCGCGGCCATGGATTATTTTGATCATCTAGATTTAACAAAGCACAAGTCATGGGATGCGTTTCTTGGGCAAACAGGAAAGCGCAGGCTTGTTCTTCTGACGACAAAGACCGAGAAGCCTTATACTGATTTAACCTACCGAACGGACGATGTTCTGATCGTGGGGCGCGAAAGTGCGGGTGTCCCAGAGGCGGTTCAAAACCGCGTAGACGAGCGGGTTCTTATTCCGATGAAGGCGGGATTGCGTTCCTTAAACGTGGCAATCAGCGCCGGAATGGTCTTGGGCGAGGCGTTGAGGCAACCGAGCCGTCAAAAACAAGGCAGCTAGATGCCGCAGTGCGGAAAAAACTGGTTTAAAAACAAGGGCATTAGGTAACATTAATTCGAAATTAAAACCACTTTAAAGCCACTCTATTTACATAATATCCGATTGATTTTTCTGGCAAAAAACCCCTTGTTTTCACACTTTATTAACGGTTCTGGCCTATCCTGATAGGTACTCGAGACTCGAGATTTTACACCTTTAAGGAGGAGCACGATGCGTAAACTAGTAACCCGTTTTATTAAGAGCGAAGAAGGCGCTACGGCCATCGAATACGGCCTGATTGCCGCCCTTATCGCCGTCGTGATCATCACAGCGGTTACGGCACTGGGAACCAAGTTGAGCGGTGTGTTCAACTCTGTTCAATCATCTCTCTAAACGAGAAATTAGAGTTGAGAAGACGGTGCCGGCCTAACAGCCGGCATCTCTTTTTGTGGGCAGGCCTGTTTTCACCTACAGGATATAGGTTCTGCCCAAGTCTGCGCTAACTCTAGCGAGCGATAAGTTCCTCGCACCGTTCGCAACACATGCGTTGAGCGGTTGGTATTTTCCAATAAAAACGGGCATCTGTGTATGGATAAGGCATTAAGTTAAGAAAATGTCTTAGCCTATGGTTTTTATTGTCCTTTTTTCAACTTTTGTTCACCCCTCATTAACCACACCGTTGGTAGTCTCTTAAAACTGGCTTAACTCTCACATGCGTTCAAGGGAATAGAGAGCATGACGGCTCTTTTCGGGGCAATCCTTTTTATGGCTGCCGCCGCTTTTATCGCGGCCGCGGTGAAGGACGCGCGTTCGTTTTTAATTCCAAACTATATCAGTCTTAGTCTTCTTATTCTATTTTTCTTATACGCGTTTTCCTCGCCCAAACCGGTCGATTGGATTCTCCATGCGGCCACATTTGTCGTTATCGGCACCTTGGGTTTTTTCGCCTTTTTGATGAAATGGATTGGCGCGGGCGATGCCAAGCTATTGGCCGCCGGCTCTTTATGGGCGGGAATAGGCTTGATCGATGTTTTTTTGCTTGCCACCGTTTTTGCGGGAGGGGTCGAGGCACTTGTTATCCTCGCGGCCGCCTATGCGAAAAACCGCAAGGCGACGGAAAAAACGCCCCTTTCCCAGACACGCGTTCCTTACGGCGTCGCCATTGCCGTCGGCGGATTATGCGTCCTGCGCGTTTTGGCTGAGCCTTTACTGCCGGATAGAGGACTCTCATGATACCCAGAAAAATGCTTCTTCTCATCGTCGCCGGCTTCGTCGGCATTGGAACCGTTTTGGCCGTGAACGGGCTGATGGCGCCGCCGCCGACCGACGGGCAAGCGCCGGTTTCCTCTGTCGAGGTGGGCGTCGCGGCGCGCGACGTTCCGACCGGCGCGATTCTGAAGGATATGGATATCAAGTGGGTTTCCTGGGTAAAGGACGCGGATACGAGCAACCTGATTGTGAAGGGAAAGAACAATCCGGCCGATTATATCGGTTCTATTGTGCGCGACGGGTTTCGCTCGGGAGAGCCGCTTATCGTTTCGCGCCTCACGTCGCCGGACAATCACGGGTTTCTGGCGGCCGTGTTGACCCCCGGCATGCGCGCCATGTCGATTGCTCTTTCGCCCACCGCCGAGGTGGCCGGCTTTATTTTCCCGGGCGACAGGGTGGATGTCATTCTGACCCACAGCTTCAGCCGCAAGGACGTTTCCAGCCTTAACGAGCGGCGCATCAGCGAAACCATTTTGCAGAACGTGCGCGTGCTTGCGCTTGACCAGCGCAGCGACAATCAATCTTCCGATCCGAAAGTCGCGCAAATCGCGACGCTTGAGGTCAGCCCCAAAGATGCCGAAAGGCTGGCCTTGGCCATTGATATGACGGCTATGCAGGCAGGCAGGGGCTCAATCTCTCTCGTCTTACGCTCGCTGGCCATCGATGAAAAGGCGCCGCCTTCGGCCAAGAATCCGACGTGGGATAGCGACGTCAGCAGTTCGTACCCTTCGGTGGACGGCGAGGACAGCCTTTTGCACCGCGTTCAGGTGATGCGCGGCAAGACGGTCAGCGAAAATTTCTTTGAACGGCGCAGGTAGGCCATGAAAAAAGCCGCACTTCTTTTCGCTTTCTTCGCGTTCCTCGCGGTGCCGGCATGGGCGGCGCCGAAAACCATGTCTTTAACGGTTGATCACGGCGAATCCTTGATGCTAAGCGGGCCGGCGACATCGGTTTTTGTCGCTAATCCGGAAATCGCCGACGTTCAGGTCATGTCGCCCACACAGGTTATGCTTTTCGGCAAGCGGACCGGCGAGACCAGCTTTATGGCCACCGACAGCAAAGGCGCGGTTTTGGCCGAGCGCACGCTGATCGTGTCGCAGGATTTGTCTCTATTGCGGCAGGAACTGAAGACAGCCATTCCGGGCAGTTCAATCAGGGTTTCTTCGGTTCCCGGCGGAATCGTTTTGACCGGCACGGCGAACGATGCTGCCGCCATCGCCGACGCCTATAAAATCGCCCAGCGTTTTTTGCCGCAAGGCGGCGATATCATCAACCGCGCGACTGTCACGGGAAGCAATCAGGTTCATATTCGCGTGCGCTTCGCCGAAGTCCAGCGCACGGTCGACAATTCGCTGGGCTTCAACTGGCAAAGCCTTTTGCACGCGGGGGGCATTACCTTCGGCCTGGCGACGGGCAACGCCGTGGAGATGGCGGGAGCTGGCGTCTTCAACACCGGCGCCGCCAACAATTCGGGGCTTTTCCCGAGGCCGAACAATCCCAGCCTTAGCATGCCGAACAATGTGATCGGTTCCGCGTACACCGGCAGAAGATTCACGGTTGACACGATGATCGACGCTTTGGCCCAAAACGGCTTTCTGACGATTTTGGCCGAGCCTAACTTGACCGCAATGTCGGGCGAAACAGCCAACTTTCTTGCAGGCGGACAGTTTCCTATCCCCATTCCGCAAGGCAACGGCACGATCAGCGTTCAATTCCAGCCATACGGCATTTCGCTTGCCTTTACGCCAACGCTTCTCAGTGGCGACCGCATCAGCCTGCATGTGCGGCCGGAGGTTAGCGAATTGACGCAAACGGGCGCGGTCGTTTCCAGCAATATCTCGGTTCCCGCCCTCATTACGCGCAAGGCCGAGACGACCGTCGAAGTCGGAAGCGGGGAAAGTTTCGCAATTGCGGGGCTTATGAACAATTCCCAGACGCAATCGGTGACGAAATTTCCCGGACTCGGCGATCTACCGGTCTTAGGGACGCTTTTCAGGTCGGATCATTTTATCAACGGCCAGACCGAGCTTGTTGTCATCATCACGCCCTACATTGTGAAGCCTTCGAAAAAGCAGCTCGCTCTGCCGACGGACGGCTTCGCGCCGCCGACTGAATCCGAGCGTCTTCTCGATCATCGCTATACGAACGCCGATCCGAGCACGCGGCCGACAAGCGGCGATCCCGTGGCCGTTTCGGAATCGCCCGAAGCCGCGCCGGTCAAGCCTGTGACCATGGCGCCCGAGCTTTCTCAAAGCGCGGAGCCTCTTTTGACTAAAACAGCGGAGCCGATTGCAGTGAAATCCCTGCCGGAGACGGAACCCTCGGTAAAGGCGCCGGAACCCCTTAAAGCATCGTCGGCGAACCATCCCGCGTATGTTGCAAAAAAGCCTGAAAAAACGCCTGCCGCTACGTCTACGCCTGTATCCCATGCTGCGGAAACCGCGCTGGCGATACCGCCGCTTCCCGGCTCCCTCATTCCCGCAAGCGCGACGCCGCTTGTTTTGCATCCGGCGGGGGATGCCGACAAAAGCAGCGGCGGCCTTATTGTGGAGTAAGAGATGAATCGCTTTTTGACTTTAGCTTTCCTTACGCCCTGCCTGTTGGCCTTGGCCGCGTGCGCAAACTGGTTTCCGCCGACGGCCCAACCCGATTACGCCATTCGCGTGGCGCCAACTGTTGATGGGCATGGCGAGGCGACTCCGCCGCCGTGCCCCAGTTGGAGCGGCGCCGTCACGAACCCCTTCGACAACCAGCCTTATCCTCAATACGGCTGCGCCCATGCAAGGAACTTGGCCGCCATGATCGAAAGGCCGAACGATCTGGTCGAGGGGCGCAACCTGGCGAACCAGCGCGGCGTGATGGCGGTGGGCGCCGTGCGGCGTTATGACAACAATCAGCCACGCGGCCTTGTGATGCCGTCTGCGGATACGAACGCGATTGCCGCGACGACGGCGGCGAGCCCGAGCTCCGGAATGACTGGCGATATTACGGCGGGAGGCTCGCCCGCCGCCGGGGGGGCAGCGGCAGCGCCATGAGCGGATTGCTTTCAGGACATAGCGAAGATCCGGTGATGTACGGCGCCTTCATGGGTTTCGTGCTCGATGACGACTCGCTTATATCGCTGCGCAGCTGGGCGGAAAGGCAGGGCTTTCCCAAAGCCGCGGTTCAGCAAGGCGGTCCCGATATTTTTGCGCAAATGCTGGAATCAGCCGCGCCACCAAAAATGGCGATTGTCGATATCGAAGGCCAAGCCGATGCCGCCGCCGTCATATCGCGTCTTGCCAATTTATGCGGGGGCGATTGTCGCTTGATCGCCATCGGTTCCGAAAACGACATCTTCCTTTATCGCCGCATTTTAGGCGCGGGCGCGGTCGATTACTTGGTCAAGCCCCTGTCGCAGGATTTGTTGAATCAGGCGCTGGCCGCCGCCTTGCGCGCTCCGTCTGCCGGCAAGGGCGAGAACATGCAGGCGCGACTTACGCTTTTCATCGGCGCCCGCGGCGGCGTTGGTGCCAGCACAATCGCCCTGAACGTCGGTTGGAATTTATCGCATGCGTACAATAAGAGCGCGGCGTTGTTCGACATGGATCTTCAATTCGGCACAAGTTCGCTTTCGCTTGATCTTGAGCCCGGGCGCGGCCTACGCGATATCGTCAGTTCGCCCAATCGCGTCGACGCACTTATGATCGCCAGTTCCATCATGCCAGAAAGCGATAAATTTTCGATATTATGCGCCGAAGAAGCCGTGGACGAGCTGGCTCCCATCGACGGCGCGGCCATCGACGCGCTTTTAAAGGAAATGCGCAGCAATTTCGACGCCATTTTGATCGATCTTCCCCGGCACATGCTGGCCTCGCAAAAACGGCTGGAAACAATGGCGGATGAAATCGTGCTTGTTTCGGATTTGACGCTGGCTGGCATTCGCGACACCCTCCGGATCAAGAATTCGCTCAATAACCTTGGTTGCACGGCGCGGATCACGGTTGTCGGCGCACGCACGAACGCATCCGCCGCCGGCCATGTTTCAAAGGCGATTTTCGAAAAGGGCATCCAAGGCACGGTAGATTTTATCATACCCGAAGATCCTGCGGCTTTGATGGCGGCATCGAACAGCGGCAAGGCTATCGGCGCGGCCGCACCTCATTCGGAATTGGCAAGATCACTGCGCCGACTTGCCGCCTATCTAGGCAATATCGAGGATCAGGCGGTTTCGAAAAAGCAGGCTGCGCGTTGGACTGATATCGCTCGCAAAATTAAAAATCTTAAAATCAAGCGCGCGGCGCGGAGTAAAACCTGATGGACGCCGAATCGCCCATCACGGATTTGAGCCTTCCCGCCCTGCGCGACCATTTAATGTCCGCGCTCAAGGAAAAGATTCCTCCCGAAAAGGTCAAGTGGGTGCATCGCGTGGATATAGCGCGCGAAGCCAAGGCGGTTGTGTCACAGTTCGTCGTCGCGCAGAAGATAGAGCTTAATCTTTTGGATCAAAGGGATCTTGTCACGGCGCTGGTGAACGGTTTTATGGCGCAAAGCGATGGCGTTGCCGCAGTCAAAACCTTGCCGCCGGCCATCGCCGAGGTCTCGCCGCCGGTTGAAAAGATGGCGATGCCGGAAATATCGGTTCCCGCCGCGCCAGCCGATCCCTATATGCGCAACTCAAGCCGCGCCAGCGTAGAGCAGGCCAAGCTGAAATTGCAGCCCATCGTTTTCGAGCGCATCGACACTTCCGCGGCCGCGAAATTGCCCCGCGAAGAACTTTCGCGCGACCTGACGGGGCTGATAACCGAGCTTTTGGATGAAACGCGAATCCAATTGAACGCCGCCGAACGCGCCGAACTGGTCAAGCAATTGCTGGACGATATGCTTGGGCTTGGGCCGCTGGAGCCGCTTTTGGCGGATGAAGGCATTTCTGAAATCATGGTCAACGGCGCCAAGAAAGTATACATCGAAAACAAGGGCAAACTGACGCTGTCCGACGTTCAATTCCGCGACAACACGCACGTTCTTTCCATCGCGACGCGCATCGTCACGGCTATCGGCCGGCGCATCGACGAAAGCTCGCCGCTTTGCGACGCGCGCCTTGCCGACGGCAGCCGCGTAAATATTATCATTCCTCCGCTGGCTATCGACGGCGCGACGATCACGATCCGCAAATTCGCGAAGAAAAAAATAACGCTGGATACGATGCTGAAATTTAACAGCCTTTCGCCGCCTATGGCGAAGCTGCTGCGCATTGCAGGCCGATCTAGGCTCAATATCTTGATTTCGGGCGGCACGGGATCGGGCAAAACGACGCTTTTAAACGCGCTGTCGCAGATGATTGATCATGGCGAACGCATTGTGACCATCGAAGACGCCGCCGAACTTCAATTGCAGCAGCCGCATGTTGTGCGCCTTGAAACGCGCCCCCCCAACCTTGAAGGAAGCGGCGAGGTGACCATGCGGGATCTCGTAAAAAATGCTCTGCGCATGCGCCCCGACCGCATTATCGTCGGCGAAACGCGCGGCGGCGAAGCGCTGGATATGCTTCAGGCCATGAACACCGGCCATGACGGCTCTATGTCCACCGTGCACGCAAACCGCCCGCGCGAGGCGATCATGCGCCTTGAAAACCTTGTGGGCATGGCCAGTGCCAATCTTTCGCCGCGCGCGATCAGGCAGCAAATAGCCTCGGCACTGGATATGATCATCCAAGTAGGCCGCTTGCGCGATGGGTCTCGCCGAGTTACCTATGTGACCGAAATCACGGGCATGGAAGACGAGGTAATCACCATGCAGGATCTTTATACCTGCGACGTCACGGGCGAAATGCCGGACGGCCGACTGATCGTCGAATTCAAGAACCACGGCCTGCGCCCGCACTGCCTGCCCAAGGCCGCCTATTTCGGTTTGGACAAGCAGCTTATGGAAACCATGGAGATCTAGGCATGCACGCGACTCTCCTTTCTCTTGTGCTGGGGGTCGGCGCGTCGGTCTTCGTTTTGCTGCTCGTCTACGCGCTGGGCGGCGAGTCCCTCAACATCGAAAAGCGGTTGGCGCGCGTTGCAGGCCAAAAAGTCGCGCATAAAATTAGCACGTCAGATCGAATCAACAGCGTGCGCTCGACGAAAGACAGCGCCATTCCCTTGCTCGACAGGCTTGTGAAAGCTTTGCCGAATCCCGATAAATTGCGGGACAGGCTTGCGGCGACAGGGGGTAGCCTGACGTTGGGCGAATATCTTTTGACCAACGCCTTGTCGGTTTTGCTGGTTGATTTGGCGTTGAACTTTTTCGAGATAAAAAAGGCCGCGATCCTTCCTTTGTCCATCATGTTTGGGCTTGGCCTGCCCCACTTTATCATCGGATGGATGGTCAAGCGCCGCCATAAAAAATTTATCGCGAGCTTTCCCGAGGCTATCGACACCATGTGCCGCGGCATTCGTTCCGGCTTGCCGATTACGGAATCCATCGCGGCCGTCGGTCGCGAACTGCCGGACCCCGTGGGAATCGAATTTTTGCGCGTCAGCGACGGCGTGCGCATGGGCAAAACGCTCGAAGCCTCAATGTGGGAAGTGGAGCGGCGCATCAGCGTTCCGGAATTCCGTTTTCTGATCATCGCCATGGCGATTCAGAAGGAAACCGGCGGAAATCTGGGGGAAACTCTGGGCAACCTGTCCGATCTTATCCGCAAGCGCCGGCAGTTAAAGCAGAAGGTCAAGGCCATGTCGTCAGAGGCCAAGGCCAGCGCGATGATTATCGGCTCGTTGCCTTTTATCATGTTCGCCCTGCTTTTGTTCGTGAATTATAGCTATGTGTCCATTCTATTCACCCAGACGAAGGGCCAGTATTTATTGGCTGGCGGCCTTTGCTGGATGGCGACGGGATGGGCCGTAATGCTCAAAATGGTCAATTTTGAATTATAGGGAGACGCGATGACGCTCGACCGCGCCTTGCATGATCCGACCGTTCTTTCCTTTGTTTGCGGATTGGGCGCCGTCGTTGTCGTGGTTTTGATCTGGATGGCGCTTGTCGACGACAATCCTCTGGAAGACCGCTTGAAAGGGATAGCGGAAAGGCGCAAAGAGTTGACGGAGGCGCAGCGGCAACTGAAAAAATCCCGCCGAGAAAATCTGATCAAGACGGATTTCATCAAGCGGCTTGTGCAGAAGATGCGACTCGAACAAGGCAAACAAACGAGCGAGCTTCGCCTGAAACTGGCGCGCGCAGGCTATCGGTCGCGCGAGGCAGTCATGACCTATCTTTTGATTCGCATCGTCTCCCCGGTATTGATCGGGTTTATCGCCTTTTTTGTTCTTTTCGTGGCGCAAGCCTTTAGTTTCGACACTATGCCTCGCATGCTGGCTTTTTGCGGCATGCTTGTTCTGGGCGTCATGCTGCCTTCACTTTATGTTAAAAATTTGAGCCAGAAGCGCGCTTCCATTTTAAGGAAGGCCATGCCCGACGCGCTTGATTTGATGGTGATATGCGCCGAGGCAGGATTGAGCCTTGACGCGGCCTTGGCTCGCGTAAGTCGCGAATTGGAGCCTTCCTGCCCCGAATTGGCCGAGGAAGTCGGTTTGACCGGGGTCGAGTTGAGCTTCTTCCCCGAGCGCAGCCAAGCCTTGCAAAATCTGGGCGACCGCGTGCCTTTGCCAGGCGTGGTCGGCCTTGTAAACACGCTTATCCAAACAGAAAGATATGGCACGCCGTTGGCTCAGGCCTTGCGGGTTTTATCGGGCGAAATGCGCAACGACCGCATCATGGCGGCCGAGACAAAGGCGGCGAAGCTGCCGGCGACACTTACGGTGCCGATGATTCTATTCATTCTGCCACCGCTGTTCGTCGTTCTTTTGGGGCCGGCGATACTCAAGGTCGTGTCGATGAGCCATTAGCAGTCTTCTGAAAAACGTTTTTGAGCGTTTTTACACGTAAAAAATGAAAACGGATGGAGCCGCGAGAGCCTTTCCCTGCGAAGGCAGGACAGGCATGGCGGGTACCAGCGATTCATATCGGTCGGGGGCTGGGGGCGTGGTAAAAGGAACCAAATCGGTATTATGGCTCGGTTATTCCTCGTGCTTTCTGATGCCTGATACTGGCCTTCTGCCTTCTGATTTAGCCCATGGCTGAGCCGCCCTTGGACAGCTCGCCCACGACGCTGAAGATGGACATCATCGCCCAAGCGATAATGCCGCCGACGACAGCCATTCCGACATTTCGGATAAAGACAGCCTGCATTTTCATGGTATCGACCTGTTCCTGCATCCATTCGTCCGCGACCTGTTCGATCACAGCGCCGACGTCGGCGCGATCAGCCAAAATTTCAAGGTCGATGGCCACGCCGGGCTCTGGAAAATTCATTTTGCTAAGCCGCAAAGCCTCGCCCAGGTTTTGCCCGCGCAAAACGCCTTGCCGCGCGGCATTGATGCGCTCTTTGATCCATGGGCTGCCCTGCTCTTCAAGAATTTCCAGCGAGCGTTTTAGCGGCACCTGCGATCCAAGAAGCGAGGATAACCCTAAAAGAAAGCTGCTGCCCTGCAAGACGCGATACCACGACCACGGCGGGTACATATCGAATTTGGAGCGCAAAGGCCCGCGCCAATAGGGCATAGTAAGCGTTATCACGACGCAAACGATAATGATGAAAGCGACGATATAAAGCCCCCAGTCGCCGATGAAATCAGAAAACGGCACGATCATCCCAAGGGAATCCACGATATTCTTCGGCGCGTTGGCGCGCATGTTGGCAATCAGGTTGACGCCGAAGGTCCAAATCACGAAGCCGACCAGCAGAGTGATAAAAGCCGGATAACCGATGGCATAGGTCACCGCCTCCCTCATTTCGCGACCGCGCTTGCCCATGATTTGGATGGACGCCAGCGCCTTGGCCAAGGTGCCCGATTCCTCGCCCGCTCGGATCATGTAAAGCTCGCCGTCAGGAATCCAGCTTTCCATGGCTTGAGAAAGCGAAATGCCCGACCGATCCTTCAAAAACCATTCGCGAAGGGCGATGGCGGAAGGACGCTGCGGATATTTGCCCATTTCGGTCATGTTTTGATAAAGACGATCCAACGAGCGGGATAACGCTTCGTTCGTCTTCAACATGCCTTCCAGCTTCCGGTAGATCCGGTACCTTATGCGCCGATTGACGCGAAACTGGAATTTCGTGAGTTTCTCCTGAAAGGAGGCTAGTTTTTCTTCAAATTCGCTCATCGCAGTGGCCCCAGTTTTTGTTCAACTTCAAGAAGCTCGTTATCGCTGGCGAAAGTTCCCAGCTCGAATTCAGCGTCGTCGGGCGAGGCTTCACCCGCGCGAACCTTTTCAAGACCCCGTTGCAGCATGGTAATGCCATTCAGGCCGATGGGCGAGAGCCAATAACTTTCGGCCTCCTCCTCGCGGTTATCCTCCAAAAGGGCCATAAGTTTCGGGTCGGTTTCAACAATTTCAGCGCAAACCGTGCGCCCTTGCCGCCCCTTGTAGCATTTCGGGCAGCCTTCTGGATTGGCTAGATAGACATTGCTGAGGTCGGGTTCAGTCAGGCATTCCATGATCGGCTTACCGACGTTTTCCTTTTTTCGGCGCGCGTCCAAGATCGCAAGTCCCGCGCGCACGCGCTTGGCAAGTTCGCGCACCGTAGGGCCGTATTCTTTGATCGCCTCTTGAATCGGCACGCGGCAATAAGGGCAAAGGCTTCGCAAAAGGCGTTGGCACGCCATGCCGCGCACAAGATGGTGGTCGTACACCAAGTAAGGCTCGATCCCAATATCGCGTAGGCGCTTGGGAGTCGCCAAGGCGGAATACACGTGAGATGTCGTGTACACCTGTCGTCCTGTAAGCGCCAAACGAAAAGCGAATTGCGCTGTTTGCGGATCACGAATTTCGCCGAGCATGACGATGTCGGGGTCGAGGCGCAAGGCGCAGCGCATGATTTCGACGAAGGTTTTTTCGCGCTGCTCGTCCTTGACCGAAGCGGAAACGCCCAATTGGCGCGCCCCTTCGACGCCGCCTTCGGGGGGGTCTTCGATCATCAGGCAGTTCAGCCGCATTTCGGTTTCCGCCATGCGGCGGTTCAGCACGACGCGCAGCGTCGTCGTTTTACCTTGGTTGACGGGACCTGAAAAAATGCGCAATCCTCCGGGGGCGGCGCGCAGCCTTTGCACGACCTTCAACTGCTCCTGCGAAAAGCCGAGCGAGTCGACATCGGCCATGACGAAATTTTCGCCCCACAAATGGCCTGAATCGTAGGACAGGCGCATATCGAGATAGGCGCCGTTGTTCGATAAAGGCACCCATTGGCAGCGCACGCTGACGATGCCTTTGGGAAGATTGATGACTTCCTTGCCGCGCGCGTCGCCCACAAGCATCGCGGCTTGAGGTTCTTGAAAGTTGGCCGTCGCGCCAGACTGGCCAATAGAGTGGGAATAGACTGCGGCAAGAAAGTGATCGCCTTCCGTTTGCGTCCATACGTCTTGCCTCCGCAGCGACCCGTCGATGCGGAACTGGACAACCGCGCGCCCGCCGACGGATTCAATATGGATATCGTTCGCGCCCATCGACACGGCTTGCTCAAACGTGGCCACGATGCGGCGGCGCACCGCGTTTTCATCAAAGCGACCGCTTTTTCCGCTCCGCTCGGCAAATATATAGGCCTGAATGATAACGTTCGGTGTTACAAAGCGCGGCTCGTCGACCTTATGGCCCTGCCTTTTGGCAACCTGCGCGACGGAGGTGACCAAAGGCGAACGTCTGTGCGACGCGCTCACCAGCCATAACCCTGATTTAAAAAGGACGCATAAATTCCGTGCTTCGTCGGGAATTTTTAGCGCGCCGCCTTCAGCGGTAAGCACTTCGCCCTCAAACAAAAGAGCGAGCGCGCGTTCGTCTTCAAGTTTAATGACGTCGGCAGGCGGTTGATTGGGAACCGGGGCTCCTGACGCTTCGGCCGCGGGATCGACCGTATCGGAAGGCATCGGCACAGCGGGGGGCTGCGCTGGTTTTACGCCCGCCGTCACGTTTCCCTGCTTTACGTTCTGAAACTGTCTTCCTGACGGGCCGGGCTTCGTTTTGGCCGCAGAAGGACGAGGCTTGCTAAAAGCCTTTAATTTTCCTTCCACAAGATCAGACAAACTGAACACACAAACACCCTTTGGAAGCGTTTTAAAATCGATCCACGAGGCGACGAACCCGGCAACAAAGGCGTTTCCATTTGTCCCTGATCCCTCACGCCCTCAGCGCATGGCGCTGTAAATGGCGTCAACGTTTTTAATACGCAAGGTGTATGAAGTTCCCTTGTCGGCAATCTCCACCGACGAAGACGTGATCGATCTCACAGTGCCGTGGCTGAATTTTTCGCCGGCTTTCACCGACTTTTTCTCGCCGTCAGGCATCTTCAATACCGCCACATATTTTCCTTCCGTGCCTGAAATGCGGGAAATTTCAGGACGCCCGCTGCCGACATGAAAGATTGGTGGGCTGTCGGGCGAACCGCTGGGCGACACAGCGGCAAGCGGCCCTGGCAAAGGCTGAAGCGCGCTGGCCGGAATGGCTGCGGCAAGGCCTGCAGGAAGTCCCGGCATCATGCCCGCAAAAGAGCGTGAATTGCGCTCGTTGCGCAGCTTTTCGAGTTCGCCGAGCCTCTTTTCGATATCGATCATGGCTTCGATGCGGGTAACTGTTTGCTTGGCCGAGTTCAGATCCGATATGGTCGTCGGCTCCGTCGTATCGAGCTTTTTGACAAGCGCCTTGGCGTTGTCGGTTACTTTGTCCTCCATGGAGGAAAGTGCTTTCGCGATATCGTCTCCCCCTTCGGTTTTGGGGGCTTCAGGAACCTGAAAAGCCGTGGGAATGACGTTTGAGCTTGCCGGCGCGGCTGCGGGAGCCGCAACAGGCGCCGCTTGCGCCGAGGACATGGGCGCTTGAGATACGGGTGCCGAAGAGGCAATCGCCGGAGCCGGATCTGCGGCAAATGTCCCTTTGGCTGCAAACACGCAAAGCCCGAGAACAGTGACGACAGCCGCAAAAGCCGAAAACGTCACTGGCGAGATGATTTTACCTGCGATTCTCATAGATAACCCCCTGGATGGTCCACACGCCGTTCGGCGTATAGCTCATGCTGTTAATCATAGCCCCGGGGATATCACCTATATATCCCGGAAGCCCACCCGGCAATTCTGGCACAGTAAGCGTAAACGAACGCTTAACCCAAGGCGCAGGAGGGGGAGTCCATTGCCCATTATATCCCGGGGGAGGAGGTGGAGGCGGATCGTCAGGCGCGCGCGCAATCGAACCCGGCCATGTTTGGAGAAGGTAACGCTTTGTTATATCTTCGATATTCAATAAATCTTCGTGACCGCGCTTTTCAAGGGCTTTCATCGATATCGATTTGGTGGCTATTCCGCCGGAATCATCCACATGAGCGCCCAATGGCGGCTCCGTTATGCCTTTCGTACGGGACCATGATAAGGACAGGCTTGAGCCGCTACAGGACATGGACGTCAGATTCCAACCGCTCATGCCGGATGGAATAAGGGAAAGGCCTTCTTTGCATGCGCTTAGAATGGCGTTTACCAGCGGCGCATCTTCCCAATATCTAATATACTCGGGCTTCGGCTGTTGTTGCTGAAAGAGCTGGGGCAAATTGGCGGCGAGTTTCGCCCCTTCTTCACGTTCGGTTCTTTCCTTTTCCAATCGTGCATTAATCGCCCAGACGATTCCTAAAATAATCGCGAAAGCCAAAGCCCCCGCTGCTATAGCCATTTTGACTTTCGGTGGTATGGACACCCGCTGTAATTGGATGTCGGTTCGATTGCTGATAAGTAACGTTAGCGGAATGGTATCGGCGCCCGGGATAGACCACGCCTCGGGGGCGTAAATGGTTTGCAAGCCGCCAAAACCGATTTCCTGTATCAGGCGTTCGCGCGCGTCTGATTCATCCGTAAAAAACAAGTCGCCGTCAGGAACGATCAGGTCGTCGCGAACGATAATGACGGCAACGCCCTCATTCAGGCGGAAAGCGCCTGCCCAGGATCCGGGTATCTGGCTGGCAAGACACCCCGCAAGAACCGGCATGCCGGCTTTTTGCCCTGCCTCCCCCGCGCATAGACCGAACTGGGGGACATGCCTGTCTTTTGTGCCGCGGCGGATGACGTAAAAGTCAGCCTGTTGGCCGGGCTGGCGCGCGGCTTCCTTCGCAATCTGGGCCACATGCCCGCCGCCCGGGCTGTTTTCCCAGTAAAGACCGACGGCATAGCGATGGCGGCCTACAGTGACGACGCCGGATGCCATTAGTTGCGCTCCTCAAGCCCCATATCCATGACCTTCGGGGTTATCGAAATAAACATCATGACATGGGAGTCGTAGGTGGACTGCCCTCCGCCGAGGAAGATGTTGTCCGGCACGCCTATGCCTTGCTTGTTTTGCGCCAGCTTTTTCTGATCGACGCCGCCGATCATAAGCGTTTGCCCGCTGCGCAGCATGGACTGTTGAATGAAGATTCTGTTGTCCGTCACGGGCAGGCTGATTGTGTAATCCGTGCCCGTTCCCGCCGTGTCCATCGTTTGAAGAGCGATCAAGCTAAGCGAGTATTGAAGAAGGATGCGCCCATCATCCAGAATGCGCGGCGTAATTTGAAGCGAAAAGCCGTCGTGAACGACCGATGTGGTCGGCGTCGCAATGGTCGTCGTGGATGAAGACGACGTGGTATTTTGCGTCACTTCGGAAATATAGGTCGTATCCGTTCCGATGCGCCGCGAAACAGGGCGATTGTTCAGGGTCGTCATGGGGAAGGAGGCGACGGTTGTCGTATCCCCGATGGCAGACAACGCGCTGAAAACATCGCGCGCGCCCATTCTGTGGCCGTCGATGATAGCAAGGTTTAAACTGCCCATATCGCTGGCGATCACAGATGGAGACGTGATAGCCGGCATCGCGCCTCCCGTTATGGGATCTATGCCGCCAATACCGGCATATTTGCGCAGGAAGGCAGTGAAGGCGGTCGAAAAATCTTCGGATTCGGAAAGATTAACGCTGTATATGGTCACGTTAATCGCGATCTGTCGTGCCTGACGTTTGTTCTCCTTCGAGATATAGTCGGCGACTGTCGACATGACTTCGGGCGTTGTCGTAACCGTAATCGTGCCCATCGTCGGCGAAACGACGACGCTGCCTTGAGTGCCCACAATCGAGTTGAGGACGGCCGTCAGTTCGTCCCAATATTTGAGATCCATCGTAACTTTGGAATTTTGCGTAATCGCCTTGGTGCTGCTGCCGCCGCCGCTGCTGCTGCCGCTGCTGCTGCTGCTGCTAGTTTCGTCGTCTTCCATGCCTTCGTTAATTTGATGCGTGCCGGGCATAACTTCGACCGCGAATATGCGCGTTTCGTAGCGCGAGATGGCGATAGATGATCCATCAAAGCGCCAGCTGACACCGAAATAGGCGCCGATTCTATCCATCAGCCCCGACAGCGGCCCTTCGTAGGAAACCGGCATGCCGCCTTTCGAAGAAGACGACGACGAAGAAGATGATGATGAAGCGGCGGCGGAGCGACCGGGTATCGACAGCGCGCTCATGCGGACGGGAATGCCAGTTTGGGAACTGACCGCATTCGCGACTTCTTCCAAGGACATAGGCTCCGAAGAAACGAGAGTGACGCCGCGATTGGTTTCATACCGCGATGGCAGGGGCATGCCGCGCTGCATGCGTAAGGAAGCATTGCCACCCCAAACTTTGTTCGTAACCTTTAAGGGATCGAAAGAAGTCGTGCGGATGTTTTGCGCATTATCGAGGGATGTCCGAGCCTCGGCTCCTTGCCGATCGATTTCAGTTCGGGTTTTTTCCGCCAATTCACAGCCGCCAAAACCGATGGAGACTGCTGCGATAAGGGCACAGAATGTAAGGCGTCCGACAACTTTTTTCATGAGCAACGTCCGTTTCAAAGGCATCCCAATCTCCGTTAATTCGTGTAACTATTGCCGCGCACCTGAACGACTAATACCATTTGCCCTGCGATAGAACTGGCATGCAGCTCTCCTACCGGCTGGGGCTGGGCATTTTCAAACCCCGACAGAAGGCCGCGCACAGCGTCTTCGAATCCGTTGCTAAAACTGACCGAAGCCTGCAAGGGATAGTCGTACTCGGAAAGCCACTGAAGCTCCACGTTGGCCTTGCGACACCAAGCCGTCAACACCTTGTGAAGCGTGTCGCCGCGCTGAGCCGACCATGACTCGGCAGCGGCATACGGAGTCATTGGCGCGCTTGCCAATGGAGCGGGCGCCGCAAAACGTTGCGGAGGAGGAGGCGCCGAGGTCGCAGGGATAGTTAGCTGGCCGATTGTTCTTGGCGCGGCCGGCGCGGGCTGTGTCAGCGGCGTTGTTTCCGCGATTGGCATTGCAGGCGCGCCCGAAGGCACACGGCTTACCGTTACGACCGTTCCTTGTATCTGATCAACAAGCCCGACGGGAGCCAGCATGCTTTTAAGCGTTTCGGGCCAAGGCCTTCCGCCACGATAAGAAACGAGCACATTCGTATCAACATCCTGATCGATGTAAAAGGTATAGCCGACGGGCAGAAGTTGCCGCATGGCCAGCGCAAGCGGCACCTGCGAGGCAAAGCCGCGAACCACCGCGTTGGAAACATCTACCGCAGGTGCGGCTGGAGGCTGAAAGGTAGGCGCGGGCGCGGAAGGAAGAACAGCAGGAGCCGGGGGTGGGGCAGAAAGAGAAACGGGCTGCGGTTCGCCGGAAATGACGATGGGGGATATTACCTCGGGCATATCCGAAGCAGGCCGAGGGGCGGAAGATCGTACCGCCGTACCGCCAGAGCCCATCTGGAAACCTGCAGAAGCGGGCGATGCAAGAAGAACAGCAGCCAACGCAAGAGATACCGCACCATAGGATATGGAAGCAATTTTATTTGGCATATCAACTGCCCTTTGTCTGTGAAAGAACTCAAGGTGATTCGTTAAATACTATAGTGCGACAGCCGTTACGGCAACATGATATTTGTGCAACACTTGGCCACGAACGACATCGGTATCTTTAACGAGACTCGCCATCGGCTTTGGGCGGTTTTTTTTGGAAAATCACGAAACTCGTTCTCGCGTAAAAACGATTTCGCGTTCTTTTTCCAAAACTCGACGACGGGGCGGTGATGGTTGGCCGATGCCAAAAATTGTGGAGCATAAGGTCTTCCCCGGCGCTTTGACTTTTTACGCGCCGCATCCTTCGGGTTCTTTCGAATTCCCTTAAATTATTGACTTTCCGGTTGCGTGGCGGATGTTTTTATTTGGGCTTGACCGTAACGCAGGCAGCGCGTATTGAATTCGCCTCGATATCATCCAAGAACTTCAGGACGTTTTAATGGCCAACCACAAATCCGCAAAAAAACGGGCGCGCCAGACGGTCAAGCATAATGAAAAGAACCGCGCGCGGCGTTCTCTTATTCACACTTTGATCAAGGGCGCGGAAGCCGCGCTTGCTTCCGGCGACGCGTCTGCCGCTAAGGCGGCTTTGCGCAAAGCCGAGTCCGCGCTCGCCAAAAGCGCGGCGAAAGGCACGCTTCATAAAAGGACGGCCGCTCGGAAAACCTCGCGTCTTGCCAAGCGCGCAAAAAAGGCCGGCAAGGCCTAGCTTCTCTGGCTTTCATTGTATCAGAATAATCGCTTTGCCGCGCGTGGGTTTTCCGCGCGCGCGTTCATTTGCGTATTTGTTTTAAGCCTTTTTTATTAAAATACGCTGGGGTCAATTTTAAAAAAATTTCCTCTGTTCTCGCTTCAGACCTGTGGACAAAGAGTGCCTTTCTGATCTATGGTCTGCCCGCCTTTCGTTGACGCGCTTTTCTCTACGATAGGGTTAAAATATAAGCTATTCCGATCTTTTTGGCGCCCGCCATTCCACGCGTTCTTGCTAGCATAGGAATAAAAATATGAGATATTGCCGACAGTATTTGCTTAGATTTTCCCGTCGTCATTTCTCTCTATCGCGCGCCCCCTAACATTCTTTATCTCTTTTCGTATCGGGATTTTCCCTTTCCGGCGGTTAGTTCTGTTTATTCCATGGGGTTATGATGAGCGTTCAAGCGGCAGAAATTGGTTTAGCAAAGACGACGGATACCCCCGACACAGCCTGGAATGATCTGCGTCTTCTTTTGCGCGAGCGCTTCGGCGAAACGGCCTTTCGCCGCTGGCTGGAGCCTATGGTCAGTGAAATCTCCCGCGATAACGCGGGCATCGCCCACGCCAATATGATTCTGCCGACGCGCTTTATGCGCGACTGGGTCGAAGCGCATTATGGCGAGGTCATTCGCGTTTTGTGGCAAAGATTTTCGCTTCGGGGCGGAGTGACTTTCTCCGTCCTGTCGCCGCTCGCCAAAGCGGCGCAAGCCAAAAACGCCATTGACAGCGCCGCATCCGCTTCGCCGCCCGCGGGTCGTAGCGCAGCGACGGCTCCCGCTCAGGCTGTTCCTTTTTCGCCTTCTCATTTGACTGGCGAGACGGCGGCGGATCTCGATCCGCGCTTTACCTTCGACAATTTCGTGGTCGGCAAACCAAACGAGTTGGCCTATGCGGCGGCGCGGCGCGTGGCGGATACGGAAAATCCTGCTTTTAATCCCCTTTTTCTTTATGGCGGCGTCGGCCTTGGAAAAACCCACCTGATGCACGCCATCGCTTGGCATATTCGCACCACCTATCCGAACCGCCGCGTTATTTATATGTCTGCGGAAAAATTCATGTACCAGTTCGTTCGCGCCCTGCGCTTCAAGGACACAGTCTCGTTCAAGGAACAATTCCGGTCTGTTGACGTTTTGATGATCGACGACGTGCAGTTCATCGGCGGAAAAGAGTCCACGCAGGAAGAATTTTTCCATACCTTCAATGCCTTGGTCGACCGCAATCGGCAGGTCATTGTTTCCGCCGATAAATCTCCACAGGATCTCGACCGCATGGAGGAGCGGCTACGCTCTCGCCTTGGATGGGGTCTGGTCGCCGACCTTCACCCAGTCAATTACGAGCTTCGCCTTGGCATTCTCCACGCCAAGGCCGACAAGCTGGGCTGCCCCGTTCCCGATAAGGTGATGGAATTTCTGGCGCATAAAATCACCTCGAACGTGCGCGAGTTGGAAGGCGCTTTGAACCGCATCGTCGCTCATGCTCAGCTTGTCGGTCGCACGATCTCGCTGGAAATGACGCAGGAAGTCTTGGCCGATCTTCTGCGCGCTTCGGAACGCCGGATCACCATCGACGAAATCCAGAAAAAAGTGGCCGAGCACTACAACGTTCGCGTCGCCGATATGCATTCAGCACGCCGCGCTCGTTCTGTAGCAAGGCCAAGGCAAGTGGCGATGTACCTTGCCAAACAGCTGACCCCGCGCAGTTTGCCGGAAATCGGGCGAAAATTTGGCGGGCGCGATCATACCACGGTTATTCATGCCGTGCGCAAGATTGAAGAACTTTCTTCCTATGACGCCGCCTTCAAAGAAGACGTGGAGTTGCTAAGGCGTCTTTTGCAAAGCTAACGCATTATTTGATCAGCTTTTCCTTTCCTGAGCCAAAGAATACCATTCAACGCCGAGGGCTTTCACCTTCGTTTCGCGCCTTATGACTCCCTTCAAACGAGCTTTTCCCAGACTATATGGTTAATTTTTTCGGCAACTATCTTTGTAACACCTCATCCAATTCCTAAATTCCTCGAGGCATATAAACTTCCTATTAACTTTCGTGTGCTCAAAAAAAGAATCAAAGCAATTATCTGATTCGGAGCCGTCTTTGCGCAAAACATTCCCCTGTCTCCGCCTTAAATCGGGATCCTTATCCCTTCTGGCCATCGGGTCGCTTCTTGCTTTTTCCGAAACGCCCCTGCCCGCATTCGCCGCAAGCAACAGCATCGCGAGGCCCGGCTCTATTACGGATTCGCTCCCTCTTCCTCAAAAAAGCGCTTCGCAATCAGCGCTGCCGTCAAGCACCCCCCAAGGAATCGCGCTAGAAGATGTTCCGTCGCCGCCGCCCGCTCCCGCTTTTTCGGCCGACGCTAACCAGCTTGCCATAGAAGCCGAGAAGGCGGCGCTTGAGGCGCAAACCCAAGCCGAAGCCGATCAGCGCAGGCGCGAACAGGAGCATAACGCCAAGTCTTTCGACAAGGCTTCTATGGGTCTAATGCCGCTTTCGCCCGAACAGATTCACATGTTCATGCAGCGGCTGGAACAAACGCAAGACGCCTCGCAAATGCCTTCTGAAGGCACGCCTAAGGGGCAAACGCGCGTTTCGACGATCACGCTCGACCCGGGCACCGAAACGCCTCAAGTCAACCTGAACGCCGGTTTCGTTTCCACCATCGCCATTGTCGACGCGACGGGCGAGCCGTGGCCCATTATGGACGTCGGGATCGGCGGCAATTTCGAGGTTTCGCCCACCAAGGCTGGAACCCATGTCGTCCGCATCATGCCTTTGACCCGCGTAGGCACAGGCGATCTCTCGGTTCTTTTGCAGGGATTGCCGACGCCCGTTATTTTCCGTCTCGCTTCGGGAGGCCCCACGGTCGATCTTCGTTACGATGCGCGGATCGGCAAACTGGGGCCCAACGCCAAGCCGCAAATCATCAAGCGCCCACGCCTTGAAGCGGGCGACGAAACAATTACACTGATCCTCGAAAACGCGCCGCCGAATTCAGCCGTTCCGCTTAAAGTGAGGGGACTGGACGCTCGAACCAAAGCCTGGGCCGTCGGCGAAAAAATATATCTTCGCACACCCCTTAGCCTCTTGTCCCCTGCCTGGAACGCCTGCGTGACGTCGGCTGACGGCACATCAGCATATGAAATAGGCACTGCGCCCATTCTTTTGCTGTCGGACAATGGCGCCATGATGCGCGCGAATATTTCCAGGGACGAAGAACATGACAAATGATTTTGAAAACGAAAACGAGAACGGAAACGAGATCAACAACGGCGAAGGATTTGCCGAGCCGGAGATAACCGTTTCGGATTCTCCCGATAAAAAAGACACCCTTTCGGGCAATATCGCGCACGCCTGGCACAATCGTCCGCTTTTTAAATTCTTCGTGCTGGTTATCGGCGTTTTTTTAGTGGGCGTAGCTCTTGTCAGTTTCTTTGGTGGCCCCGCCAATAACGAAATCGCCCATTTAATTAAGCCCCCCAATATTAGCGAGCCGCCGGGCGGCGAAGCCTCGCCTTACATGATCGAGCAAACGAAAAAAGCCACGGCTACGCGCTCGCGGGACGCCCTTCAATCGGGCGGCAGCGCGATGCCGACGCCCATCGGGCAAAAGTCGGATGTCGGCCTGCCCGGCATGGGCGACAACAAGGATGATCCGTTAAGGGATTTGAGGCTGGAAATGGAGGCGCAAAGGCGGCAGCTCGCCCAGCAGCAGATGCAAATACAGCAACGCCCGCCCGAGCCTTTCGATGATTCGCTTGCCCAAGCAATGCAGCGCCAGATGAACCAGCTTTTGCAAAGCTGGATTCCGCAAGGCATGAAAAGCGTGACAGTTATCAGCGCGGACGAACTGAAGGCCGAACAGGAACGCCAAGCTCAAGCGCTTGCCAATGCGCTGAAGGCCAAGCAAGCGGCTAGCGACCAGACAAAGGCAAAGAAAGTGGTCGCCGCCGGCACGGTTAGCTATGCGCAATTGCTGACGGAGGCCAATTCGGACGTTCCGGGTCCTATTCTGGGGCAAATCGTTTCCGGCCCGCTGAACGGCGCGCGCGTGGTTGGCTCATTCCAAGTGGCGGAAGGGTATGAAAAATACCTTGTTCTCCGGTTCCATCTCGCCGCCAAGAAGGGCAAAGACTACACCATCGACGCCATCGCCCTTGACCCGAACACCACGCTTGGCGGCATGGCCACAGAAGTGGATGAACGCTATTTTACAAGGCTTGTCCTGCCCACGGCCGCCGCCTTTCTGGAAGGCTTCGGTTCCGCCATGGGGCACAACGACGTGTCTTATGTGATGAACGGCAATACGACAATCGTCACCAACAGCCGCGAAGGCATCCGCGAAGGCCTATACAGCGGCATTGGCACGGGCGCGCAAACGATGGGACGCTTCTTCCAGCATCAAGCCGACATCACAAAGCCTTTGGTCCGCGTCGCGGCCGGCACGCCTATGGGGCTGTTTTTTCTCTCCCCTGTCATGGACCCCGATACCGTTTCCAGCACGATGCCAACCACGGCGCAAAGGCAGTTTTTACCCGCGCCTGGTTCAAACACGGTTTATAATGCCACAAACCCCTATAACGCCCCTTATGGAACTTCTTCCTACGGCGCTTATACGGGCGGAAACGTTCCGCTTTATCCTGGGACGACGGTCAACGGCTACGGATCCCCCAATTATGGGAACATCACGCCGGGCGCATATATAAATAATCCATATAATCAGGCGATAAGTCCCTATCCTTACGGCGCGTCTTATGGCACTATGGGGTACTCGCCTTATGCTCAACAAATCATGGGACGATAAATTCGGTCTTGCCTATCCTGACCTAAGTCCTTTGATCTTGAGCGTCCGCAAGCCCTTGGCTTGAATAATAATCGCAGGAGTGGATAAATGACTGATACCTTTGGCTCAGAACCGCAAGATCATGACGCTGGCACGACTCAGGACGGCGACGCTGTCCACGAATTGCCTTCCGAAGAGGAGTTTGCCGTCGAAGATACTAGAACTCCGCCTTCTGCGAAGTCTCAACGTTCGCCCGTATTGCCGATTGCGGCTGCGGTAGGCGGTGTTTTCCTTTTGGGCGCGGTCGCCTGGTGGCAATTCAGCGGAAATTCCTCCTCGGTACAGGGATTCAGCGCGGACAGTTTCGCGATTCCCTCGGCGCCGGTCGCGGAATTGCCTGTCGCGCCTCCTTCCCCGCAAGAGCAAGCGCAGCCCGCCCAGAAAACCAATTTGGTCGAAGCGCCTAAGGAAAGCGAAATCCTTGCGCCGCCGCCCCTCGCGCCCGACGCGGTCGCGCCGGTTTCTCCGGCCGCCGTCACGACGGTTCCCATGGGCGCGCCGGCCGCAGCCGCGCCCACAGGGGCAAGCGTTCCTGTTCCCATTGCTTCGGCAGAGGCCGTTCCGACGCCACCTACCCCCGAGCAGCGCATCGAAGCTCTGACAAGCCGCATCGATACTCTTCAAAAATCTGTCGACTCTCTTACGGGCGGTAGCACCGCTGGCGGGGAAGCGACTGTTCCTTCTTATAAAGAGCTTCTGGACAAGGTCGAAAAGATCGAACAAAAGCTGTCCGCAACCGACCGTGCGCCACAGTCATCCCGCGCCGCGTCCGAACCCAAGCGCGCCCCCAAGGCAAAGGTTGAGCGGGCAACGCAGAAGAAAGCCGCTTCAGGCCTTGTTTTGCGCGCCGCTTCCAATGGGCAGGCGTGGGTGTCAAAAAGTGTCAATTCCACCGATTTGAAAGAGGTCCAGGTCGGCGATTCGCTCCCAGGCATCGGCCGCATCACGGACATAAAAATGCAGGGCGACAAATGGGTCATTCAGGGAACAAAAGGCACCCTTCAATAATCCTTTTTGAAACTGTTTTTCAGTTAAAGAACCCGCCTTGCGAGTCGCAAGGCGGGTTCTTCCTATTAAGGGCAGCTTAAGAGCCTTACCAAGGCGGGATCACGAGATACCGTTTGGCTCATCATATCCTCCTGTTTTTTGTTAGTTAATCTTTTGTTAACACTGCGCCTTTTAGCGCAGACAGGAAGCGTTCGTTCACTGATCCTTTAGTATTATAAGATTCTTCGCATTCTCTTGCATTTTGCCCATAAAGCATCCATTTATTAAGGACAAGGCGCGGGCAGCAGTTCCCGCGCTCGGCATTCTGGCAGAAACAAAAGATAATGATTAGCTCTTTGGCGCGGAAATTGTTTGGTTCGCATAATGATCGTGTCCTGCGCGCTCAGAACCCCATTCTCGCAAAAATCAACGGGCTGGAGCCGTCGATGAAGGCTCTTTCCGACGAGGCTTTACGCGCCAAGACGGACGAATTCAAGGGACGCTTGGCCAAGGGCGAAACGCTGGACGCCCTTTTGCCCGAAGCCTTTGCCGTCGTGCGCGAGGCCGCGTGGCGCGTTTTGGGGCAAAGGCCTTTCGACGTGCAATTGCGCGGCGGCATTGTCCTGCATCAAGGCAAAATAACCGAAATGAGAACCGGCGAAGGCAAAACCCTTGTCGCCGTTTTGCCCAGCTATTTGAACGCCCTGACGGGCAAGGGCGTGCATATCGTGACCGTTAACGATTACCTTGCCACCCGCGATAGCGCGTGGATGGGGCGAATCCATAATTTCCTCGGCCTATCGGTCGGCTGCATCGTGCACGGTCTTGAAGACGATGAACGCCGCGCCGCCTATAACGCCGACATCACCTATGGCACTAATAACGAATTCGGCTTCGATTATTTGCGCGACAACATGAAGTTCGCTTATAGCGATCTGGCTCAACGCGCATTCAATTTCGCCATTGTCGACGAAGTGGACAGCATTTTGATCGACGAGGCGCGCACGCCGCTGATTATTTCCGGCCCGGCTGAAGATTCTTCGGAGCTTTACAAGCGCGTCGACGAAATCATCCCCAAACTGTCCGACAGCGATTTTGAAAAGGACGAAAAAAGCAAGACCATCGCCTTGACCGAAGCTGGAAACGAAAAAATCGAAGTCCTTTTGGGTGAAGCCGGCCTTTTGACTCCGGGCGCGGGCCTTTACGACCCCGCCAACGTAACAATCGTGCATCATGTCAATCAGGCGCTTCGGGCGCATAAAATGTTCACGCGCGATGTCGATTACATCGTCAAGAACGACAAGGTCGTCATCATCGATGAATTCACGGGGCGCATGATGGAAGGCCGCCGCTATTCCGACGGGCTGCATCAGGCTTTGGAGGCCAAGGAGCGCACGACGATCCAGCGCGAGAACCAAACTTTGGCCAGCATCACGTTTCAAAATTACTTCCGCCTGTATCCCAAGCTGTCGGGCATGACGGGCACGGCGTTGACCGAGGCGGCCGAATTCGCGGAAATCTATAATCTTGAAGTCCTTGAAATACCCACGAACGTGCCCATCGTCCGCGACGACCAAAACGACGAGGTTTATGGAACGATGGCCGAGAAAACCGACGCCATCGTGAAATTGATTGAGGAGTGCCAGAAGCGCGGGCAGCCCACTTTGGTCGGCACCGTGTCAATTGAAAAGTCAGAAGCGCTTTCGGCGCTTTTAAAGAAAAAAGGCGTTCCGCATAATGTATTGAACGCCCGCTTCCATGATCAGGAGGCGCAGATCATCGCGCAGGCCGGAAGGCCCGGAAACGTGACCATCGCAACCAACATGGCAGGGCGCGGCACGGACATTCAGCTGGGCGGCAATTTCGAAGCCCGCCTTGCCGAACTTTCAGCCAACGGCGAGCCGGACGAAGCCACCGTCGCCGCCTTGCGCAAGGAAATCGACGCCGCGCGGGAAAAAGCGCGGCAAGCCGGAGGCCTTTTCGTGATCGGCACGGAACGGCACGAATCCCGCCGCATCGACAATCAGTTGCGCGGTCGTTCGGGGCGGCAAGGTGATCCAGGCGCGTCGGTATTCTTTCTTTCATTGGAAGACGATTTGATGCGCATTTTCGGCGCGCATAACCAGACTCAGGCCATTTTGACGAAACTCGGTCTGCGCGACGGGGAGAAAATTTCGCATCCATGGATCACCACCGCTTTGGCAAAAGCGCAGCAAAAGGTGGAAGCGCGCAATTTCGATATGCGCAAAAATTTGCTGAAATTCGACAACATCATGAACAGCCAGCGCAAAGTCATTTACGAACAGCGCCGCGATATCATGAGCGCGGCGGACGTCAGCGGCGTCATTAAGGACCTGCGCGAGGAAGTGATTCACGATTTCGTAACCAAGGCGATTCCGCCCCATTCCTATGTCGAACAATGGGATATCGTTGGGCTTATGGAGCGCATCAGCGATGTATTCGCGCTCGACCTGCCTATCGACAAGTGGGCTGCCGAAGACAATATCGCCGAGGTCGAGATTGAAGAGCGCACCCGCAGCGCGATTGAGGAAAAGCTGAAGGAAAAAACCTCGATCATCGATCCCGACGCGATGCGCCACGCGGAAAAGGCGGCTTTGCTCGGCACGCTGGATCAGGCCTGGAAAGACCACCTGCTCGCGCTTGACCAGTTGCGGCAGGGCATTCATTTGCGGGGCTATGGGCAGCGCGATCCCTTGAACGAATATAGCCGCGAAGCGTTCGGCCTGTTTCAATTGATGCTGGTATCGGTGCGGGAGGAAGTGACGCGCAGCCTTATGCACGCGGGCATGCGCTTGCCTTCTCTTGAGGAGATTATGGAGCGCAACCGCGCCGCCGCTCTGACGGAACTGAGCGGGGCGGAAGCAGGCGCAGCAATGCCTTTCGGCGAGCCCCTGCCCGAGGACATGATGAAAGGCTCAGCCGGCGCTCATGCTATCATGGCACTGCCGATCCGGCACAGCCCTTTTGATCCCGCCAATTCCCAAACATGGAGCGATACCCCCAGAAACGCCCCCTGCCCCTGCGGTTCGGGAAAAAAGTATAAACATTGCCACGGGTCGGCTGTTTAAACGGAGAGATGCTTGCATTCCCCGCCGCCTCTCTCGCAAAGAAACTATCCTCTGGCGGCCGTATTGGCGCTGTTCGCGTTCACCATCTGGGTCGTTAGCGACGCCTTGTTGAAAACGGCGCGCGTTCATGGCGTTTCGCTGGGTCAAATTCTTTTTATTTGCGGCACATGGAGCATGGCCGTTATTTTTATGGTCTCGCTTCTGCGCGGCAAGGCCGCCAACCTGAGGCCGCATTACCCACCCGGCCTGATCGTTTTGGGGCTTTGCCAGATCGTGGCTTTCATCTTCTGGATGCTTGCGGTGCCGCACCTTCCGTTCGCCAATATGTACGTTGTCCCTTTCCTGACGCCGCTGGTGGTCGCGGGCATGGCCGCCCTATTTTTGAAAGAAAAACTGGGTTGGAAGCGGGCGCTGGCGATTGGCATCGGTTTCGCAGGCGTAGTGGTCGCCGTTCATCCGTCCACCCTTTTTCAAGCCAACGGAGAACGGCTTTCTTATCTGTTTTTGTTTTGCCACACGCTGGGCATAGCAACCCAGATGTTTATGCTGCGCGCTATCGTGAGCAAAGAGGAAAAATGCGAGGCCACGGCCTTCTATCCCCGCGGCATCGTAGCCTTTGCCGGTCTTTTTATGTGCATGGGCACGGGGCTGCGCCCCATGGAGCCGTGGATATTCTTTATCCTGTGCCTGTCGGGCGCGCTGGGCGGCGCGGGATGGGCGATTTTGGCCAAGGCCTATAAAAACGCGCCTGCGGCGGCCGTCACCCCCTTTCAGTATTCCCAGATTATCACGGGCGCACTGCTCGGCTATTTCATCTGGGGCGATATTCCGAGTCTTTATCTGATTATCGGCTCGGCCATTATCATAGCCTCAGGCCTTTGGCTGATCCGCCAGGAACGCCGCGTCAGCCGCATGCTGGTGCGCGGCGAGTAGATTTTTTAACCCAATGCGCAGGCGTATCGAACTCTTGGCTTTCGATAACCGCGTCGGCTCGTGAGAGATCTTGATTCATCGTGTAGCGGTTCGGCACGGCAAAACAGAACATCCCCGCGCCTTTAGCGGCCCTAACGCCTGAAGAAGAATCTTCAAAGACGAGGAAGTCGAGATCGAATCTCTCCATTTTCTCTTCAAAAAAATCTTTCGTAAGCAAATAAATCGTCGGATCCGGCTTGGGCTTGGCGCCTGCAGGAAGCAGAAAAATCGTGGAATATGAGGTCGGTTGCAGCGCAAAAAGATTATGCGTGTCGGACGTTGCGGTTTTTTTATCGGCGCAAATTTTGAAATTGAAGTCGTCTAGGATATTCAAGCCGTCCCGCCCCAAAAGAACTTGGACAACGTCGAGCTTCGAGGTCGTGACGAGACCGAGCGGCTTTTCGATTTCCTTAAAATACTGCAACGAGGAAAGAACACCCGGGCGAACGATTTGCTTCGCTTTTTTTGCAGCCAGATTTTTAAACGCTTCGCTTCTGCGCTTGCGGAAAACTTCAAGCTCGGCCTCGTCCACCTGACGGCGTAAAACTTCGGGCAGCCATTTTGCCGGATGATGGCCGACGCATTTCTGCCCCCAAAAGCCTTCGGAAATGGCGTTCGGCCCTTCGGATTCGTATAATTCGGCGATTGTTTTGTTCGAGGCTATCCATTGCAAAGGCTCGTCATCGACGATAAGGCCGTTCATATCGTACAGAACGACATCGGCTTCTTTGACGTACCATTCAAGATCAGGATTTAAAAAATACTGGTTCGGCATATATTCCCTTTCGGATAGCCTTATCCTATAAGGCCTTTCCGCAAAGTTATAAGGCTTTTCCGCAAAGTAAAGTTAACGACCCCCGTGATTTGAAGATGTTTACGTTTTTAGCTTCAGGGCAATTCGCCGCGAAAATGGCAAATGGATCAAAACGCAGAATCCCCTAGATCCCACCGGCGCGGGAAATGGCGGCTAAGGCGCCTTATTGGCGCATCTTCTTGACTTTATAACTAAAGATTGCCTGGGGCCTGTTGCCAATACCGCTGGGCGCACGGCGGTTAAAATTCTGGGCGCGAAGCTAGAGCCCAAACACCATGCAGATATTTATGACAACCTGTTTTTGATCAGATCCCATATGCTTCTGAGTGCCGCGCAAAAGGGTTCGGATATCCTTCCACAGCCAGAAAATAACTGCGGATAGAAAAAACAGGCCTTGAATTTGCCTATAGCGCTTTGATTAATTCCGGCACTACCGCGAACAAATCCGCCACAATCCCGTAATCGGCCACGGCGAAGATCGGCGCGTCGGGGTCTTTGTTGATGGCGACGATGGTTTTGCTGTCCTTCATGCCCGCCAGATGCTGGATCGCGCCCGAAATGCCGACGGCGATATAAAGATTGGGCGCGACGATCTTGCCCGTTTGTCCCACTTGGCAATCGTTCGAAATAAAGCCCGCGTCAACGGCCGAGCGCGACGCGCCGACGGCCGCATGAAGTTTATCCGCCAAAGGTTCGATGACGTTCTTGAAATTCTCGACCGAGCCGACTCCTCTCCCGCCCGAGACGATAATCTGCGCCGCCGTCAATTCCGGCCTTGTCGATTGCGTCAGTTCCGCGTTCACGAACTGCGAAAGCCCCTTGTCGCCCGCACCTTCGATTTTCTTGACGGGCGCATTGCCCCCCATCGGCGCTTTATCGAATGCCGTGCCGCGCACGGTGATAAATTTGATTTTGTCCGTGGATTTCACGGTCGCGATGGCGTTGCCCGCGTAAATCGGGCGCGTAAACGTATCCGATCCTTCAATGCCGATGATATCGGAAATCTGCGCGCAATCGCAAAGCCCCGCCGCGCGCGGCAAGATGTTTTTGCCAAAGCTCGTCGCGGGCGCGAAAACATGCGTGTAATCCGGCGCAAGTTTGGCCACCAAAGCCGCCATGTTCTCGGCCAAAAAATTCGCATACGCGGCATCGTCGGCGTGCAGTACTTCCGCTACGCCTTGCACTTTGGCCGCTTCTGCTGCGGCGCCTTCCGCGGCGGAACCGGCCACCAGAACAGCCACGGGTTGCCCCAGCTTCAAAGCTGCCGTTATCGCGCTTAGCGTCGAAGCCTTCAGGTTTTTATGAGTGTGTTCGGCAAGGACAAGTATGGGCATGGTTGAATCCTTTTCTATATAACTTTGGCTTCGTTTTTCAGTTTATCGACCAAAGTCGCGACATCCGGCACTTTGATTCCGCCTTTGCGAACGGGCGGCGGCGCGACTTTCAACGTTTCTTGCGTCGCCGACAAATCGGCGCCCAAATCGGCGGGCGTCAATGTCTCAATCGCTTTCTTTTTCGCCTTCATGATATCCGGCAATTTCACAAAGCGCGGCGTATTCAGTCGCAAATCGGCGGTAATCACAGCCGGAAGTTTTAAGGAAAGCGTCTCGAGACCGCCGTCGATTTCGCGGGTCACCTTCGCGCGGCCATCCGCAATTTCGATCTTCGAAGCGAAAGTCCCCTGCGCCCAGCCCAGTTGCGCCGCGAGCAAAGCGCCCGCCTGATTGCTTTCTTGGTCGATGGCTTGCTTGCCCAAAATGACAAGCTCGGGCTTTTCTTTCTCCACGATTTTCTTCAAAGCGCGCGCGACGCCAAGAGCCTGCGTCTCGGTCTCCACGGGCACATGAATGGCGCGGTCGATGCCCATCGCCAAAGCGGTGCGCAGTGTTTCCTGCGCGGCGGCGGGGCCAATGGTCACGACAATCGTTTCGGTGGCCACGCCTTTTTCTTTCAGGCGCACAGCTTCCTCGACGGCGATTTCGTCGAAAGGATTCATCGCCATTTTCACGTTGGCGGTTTCGACGCAGCTATTGTCGGACTTGATGCGGATATTGACGTTGTAGTCGATAACGCGTTTAACGGTGACAAGGACTTTCATGGTGTTCCGGTGGGTAAATGTTTAAATGTATCCGGCACGATGCCGCATGCAAAAATACCGAAGCGGCCTTACTAAACCGTAAACTCAAGCCTTGCAGCATTATTTTCCATTAGATTCAAGGCTTTGGACTTGGCCGGACCAACTATGTGTGGCAGTTTTAGATACCTCTTCTTTTGCTTGCGCGATCTTCATTAAAATGCAAATAAATTGCCATTCTACTAAAGGTTTATAGGACGAAAATATTATGGGATCTCTGAATGGATATAGTGCCGCTGCGGATAAGACAATTGAGATGGCAAACCATCACTTCTCCCTTCCGCTTTCCTATGTCACGCAACATAACATTAGGGCCACAGCGGAATGCACATGCCATATAGATAACTTTGTGGATAGCCTCGAACTTCTTGAAGACCCGCGGGAAAAAGAAAAAAGACAGCAATGGGTATTATCTTTTCTCCAATATAGAGATGCCGCGGCGGAAAGTAACGCCTATGCTTTTCAGTTCCCCGAAATGATCTCGTCGCTTTCAAATTTAAGAAATGTCCTCGACTCGCTTCCGGAAAAAGCGCATGTCCCATCGGATGTGGATATGAAAGACAGGACTAAGTCACAAAATCGGAAAGACGCCTTTCTTAGAAATGTGAACGCTCTCTTTCGTTATGAAAACGAGCTTCAAGAAACAACGAGTGGAAGAGCCTTCTTAAAAGCGAGAACTCAAGAGGCCAAGTGTTACGCAAACTTAGTCTTGCTTGTCTCTGATGAATTATTAGAATCCCGAAAAGTTTCCGGCTTTTTCCGGCGGTTGAGCATTCTTGGAAATATCTTTGATAGCCTAAAAGATTATGCGGAAGACAAAGCGAACGGAAGCATTCGCATTCCGAGATACGTCATAATTCCTCTGGCATTAATGACGGCGGTTTATCTAACAAGAAATACCCTTTCGGCTCCTGAAAGGAACACGATATCCGATTGGAGCGGCATTGTTCTTAAACGCAATGCTTCAAGACATCCGACATAAAGATGACAAACGCCTAAGTTCGGCCGCTCCGTATCAGACAAGTATTCTGGCGCCTCTCTTAACTCTGCTTCTGCAGATCCTCGCCCGTGGCTTGGTCCACAGCCTTCATCGACAGCTTGACCTTGCCGCGGTCGTCGACGCCTAAAACCTTCACCTTCACTTCGTCGCCGACTTTCAAGAAATCGGAAACGCGCTCGATGCGCTGGGGCTTGATCTCGGAAATATGAACCAGCCCGTCCTTGGAGCCGAGGAAGTTCACGAACGCGCCGAAGTCCACAATCTTCACAACCTTGCCTGAATAGATAACGCCCACTTCGGCTTCGGCCACGATGCCCTTGACCCAAGCGATGGCGGCATCGGCCGCCTTTTGATCGACGGCGGCAACCTTGATCGTGCCGTCGTCCTCGATATCGATCTTGGCGCCGGTCGTCTCGCAAATCTCGCGGATGACCTTGCCGCCCGTGCCGATCACCTCGCGGATTTTATCCTTGGGGATCGTGAACGTGGTGATGCGCGGCGCGTTCTGGCTGACGCCGTCACGCGAGGCCGTCAAAGCCTTGGCCATTTCGCCGAGGATATGAATGCGCCCCGCCTTGGCTTGCTCGAGCGCGATGCGCATGATCTCGGGCGTAATCGACGTGATTTTGATGTCCATCTGCAGCGCGGTCACGCCCTCGGCCGTTCCCGCCACCTTGAAATCCATGTCGCCCAGATGATCTTCGTCGCCGAGGATATCCGTCAAAACGGCAAATCCGCGGTCTTCCTTGATCAGCCCCATGGCGATGCCCGCCACAGGCGCGGCCATCGGAACGCCCGCGTCCATCAAAGACAGCGAGGAACCGCAAACCGTGGCCATAGAGCTGGAGCCGTTCGATTCCGTGATTTCCGACACGATGCGAATGGTATAGGGGAATTTGTCCTTTGCCGGAAGCATCGGACGAATGGCGCGCCATGCGAGCTTGCCGTGGCCGATTTCGCGACGCCCAGGGCTGCCCATACGTCCCGTCTCGCCCACCGAGTAGGGCGGGAAGTTATAATGCAGCATGAAGGCTTCGCGATATTCGCCTTCCAGCGCATCGATGATCTGCTCGTCTTGGCCAGTGCCAAGCGTGGAGACCACCAAAGCCTGAGTCTCTCCGCGTGTGAACAAGGCCGAGCCGTGCGCGCGGGGAAGAATGCCGACCTCGCAAACGATGGGGCGAACGGTCTTTGTGTCGCGCCCGTCGATGCGGCGGCCGCTATCCAAAACCATGGCGCGGACGTAATCGTACTTCATTTGCTCGATGCCGTCGCCGATCTGCTCGGGCGTAAATTCCTCCGGCGCAATTCCAGCTAAGGCCTTGGCCTTCGCGGCGTCGATCTTTGCATAACGCGCCTGCTTGGCTGTTTCGCCGTAAGCAGACTTGATATCGGCGCCAATAAGCCCTTGGAGCTTGGCTTGCAGCGTTTTTTTGTCATAAGAAGCAGGAGGCAAGTCGCGCGGTTCCTTCGCCGCCATTTCGGCCAGCGATATGATCAGGTCGATAACCGGTTGGAAGCCTTTATGCCCAAAAACAACGGCTTCAAGCATGGTTTCTTCCGAAAGCTGCTGGGCTTCGGATTCTACCATCAAAACGCCTTGCTGCGTTCCGGCCACAACCAGATTCAACTGCGTCCCTACTTGGTCCGCCGTCGTCGGGTTAAGAAGGAATTGGCCGTCCTTATAGCCCACGCGCGCCGCGCCGATGGGGCCGAGGAAAGGAATGCCCGAGATCGTCAAAGCGGCAGAGCAGCCGATCATGGCGACAATATCAGGGTCGTTTTCCAGATCGTGGCTCAAAACCGTGGCGATTACTTGCGTGTCGCAAAGAAATCCTTCGGGAAAGAGGGGGCGTATCGGGCGGTCGATCAGTCGGCTGACCAGCGTTTCCTTCTCGGATGGCCTTCCTTCGCGCTTGAAAAAGCCGCCCGGAATTTTACCCGCAGCGAAAGTTTTTTCCTGATAGTTGACCGTCAGGGGGAAGAAACCTTGACCCTCTTTCGGCTTTTGCGCCGCAACGGCGGTGCACAAAACGGTCGTGCCGCCGTAAGTCGCCAAGATAGCGCCGTCGGCTTGGCGGGCCATGCGCCCGGTTTCAAGGGTCAGCGTCCGGCCGCCCCATTCCATTTGCTTGCGATAAACTTTAAACATTTTTTTCTTCCTTCTTTTGAAAGCCTTTTGCTTTCAGTGAATCCCGCTTAGCCCCATGCTAAGCGGCCTTTCATGCTGCTAGTCGCTTCATGAATCCTATGCGTTGATGTCCGGGAATAAAATCCTCGAACACAACGAAACGTGTATAGCCAAGTTTCTCGTAAAATCTTGGCGCTTCAAAATCTTGAGTCCAAAGATAGGCCGAATGGCAGCCTCTATTCTTTGATTCATCTTCCGCTTTATTCATCAATTGGCGGCCTAGGCCTTTTCCACGCATGCCTTCGGACACCCAAAGCAGATCGATGTAAGCCCATCCGGGATGAACCAACACGGAAACTCCTGCACAGATTTCTTTGTTGCTGTCGTAATCAAAAATGCCAAAGGTCTTAAACGTGCGATCCGCATCTGCCTGATCCGAAGGACGCACACTAAGAACCTTCTTGAGGAGAGATTCAAGCGTCGATGAATCCGGATTATCTGTGATAATCAAGTGAAGACCTTCTATTTGCGCAAGCCCAGCTCGGCAAGCAGCTTTTCATACCCGGCCACGTCGGTCTTCTTAAGATAGTTCAAAAGCCCGCGACGCGTGCTGACCAGCTTCAAAAGGCCGCGACGCGAATGATGGTCTTTCTTGTGCTTTTCGAAGTGGGCGGTGAGATCGTTGATACGCGCCGTCAAAATGGCGATTTGAACTTCAGGCGAGCCCGTGTCGTTCTTGCTGCGCGCGTGTTTGGAAATTACTTTTTGCTTCTGTTCCGGCGTGATCGACATCATAAACTCCTTATTTAGCTGTTAAAAAACCGGCCACCAGGATGTCGTCCAGTTGGACCAGCAAGAGGGGGCTTTATGCACAAAAGCCCCGTGTTTTGCCAGAAGAATCTCTCTTTCTAATGCAGAAAGCAGGATTTTTCCGGACTTGCGTTGATTTTGGCGCGCAAAAGAACATCGACAAACAGTTAAAATCACTCCATAATTATTGAAAGTTCCTGATCTTCCCTGTTTTTCCGCTCTCCCTCTCAAGGGTTAAAACATGACATTCGAATGGTACCACTGGGCGGTTTTAGGCGTCGTCCTCGTCCTCACGGAACTTATGATTCCCACGCTTGTGCTTGTGTGGTTCGGGCTGGGCGCCTTGATCGTAGCGGGGCTTTTGTCCCTTTCGCCTGAAACCGGCTTTATTACGCAACTTTTGCTTTGGGCTGCTTCGTCCGTCGCTTTTGTCCTCTTATGGTTCAAGGTCTTCAAGCGCTTCCAGCATAAAACCGCTGCCGGGCGTTCGTCGGCGGAAATCGTGGGCGAAGTCGGCCTTCTGGTCTCGGATATCGAACCTTTCGGGCGCGCGAAAGTGCGCTTTCAAACGCCGCTTGTCGGCTCCGATATTTGGGAATGCATCTCGGACGAAAAGATCAAAGCAGGTTCCCGCGTTCGTGTAATTAGCGTGGACGGCAATATCCTTAAAATCGCACAGGAGAAACCCCAATGAACGGCGCGCAAATCTTTACCCTCGCACTTGTCGTCTTTGCCATCATCACTCTTTTGCAAGGCGTGCGCATCGTGCCGCAAGGCGAGGAATGGGTCGTCGAACGCCTCGGCAAATATTTCGGGACCTTTTATCCCGGCTTGAACTTTATGATTCCGTACCTCGACCGCGTGGCCAGCAAGGTCATTACAAAAGACATCATGCTCGACGTGCCGCAGCAGGAAGTGATTACGAAAGACAACGCGCTTTTAATCGTCAACGCCATCGCCTTCGTCAAGGTCACCAATCCCGTCAAGGCGGTTTATGGCATCGTCGATTTTGCGGAAGGCATCCGCAATTTAATCATGACCGCTCTGCGCTCAATCGTCGGCGAAATGGAGTTGGACGTAGCCTTATCGTCGCGCGACAAGATCAAGGCGCGCCTGCGCGAGAGCATCGCCGACGAAGTCTTGGACTGGGGACTAACCATCAAGTCGGTGGAAATTCAGGACATCAAGCCTTCCGCCTCCATGCAAAAAGCCATGGAAATGCAGGCCGCTTCGGAACGCGAACGCAAAGCGACAGTCATCCGCGCGGAGGGCGAAAAGTCGTCGATGATTCTGCAGGCCGAAGCGCGGCTGGAATCCGCCCGCCGCGACGCCGAAGCGCAAGTCACGCTGGCCACCGCATCGTCCGAGGCCATTAAAAAGGTGACCGACGTGATCGGCGAGCGCACGGGGCCGATGGCCTATCTGCTGAGCGAAAAATACATCAAGATGCTGGAGAAGATGACGACATCGGCGAACAGCAAATTCGTCGTGATGCCGTCCGATATTCAAGAAACCGTGCGCGGGCTTTTGGGTAAAAAGCAATAACTTTTGAAATGTAAAAACGGTAAAGGCTCGGAAAAGAGGGGGTCTTTTCCGAGCCTTATCTTGTATTACTCAATATCAATCTTAGTCTTAGTTATTCACTCTACTCTACCGCTTCCAGTTGGTGACTCTCCGATGGATGCCGTTCTTTTTGCGGACGATATTCCTGCATCCGCGTCGCGCGAAGGCCGCGCACGCCATGATGATCCAGCAAATTCATCCACGAATGAAATTCTTCTTCCGAAAGCCGATAGCGCTCGCACGCTTCGTTGAAGGTCAGCAGTCCTGCGCGCACGGCCGCAACGACCTGCGCCTTGCGGCGCACGACCCAGCGCAACGTATTGGGCGGGGGCAGATGGCTAAGATCTTTTTCGCGAGAGGAAATCCGCACAATCTTCACTTGATCGCCGGAAGTTTCGAAAGCGGGATTTTTCGTCATGATGCGCTCCCTAAAAATATATTTTCTTAAAATGAATTTTGAATACGAAGGGAAGCATACACCGAACGTTTTAAAATATGCCTAACCGATAGGGTTAATTTACGGAAACAAACGTAAAAAAACATGAACGCATTGAGACGCTTGGCGCGAATTAAGAATGAATAAACGAGGGTTTTCCTTGCGATATCCGATAGCTAGTCCGGGCTTCGTCCAACCTTTCGCCGAGCGGTTTTGCCGCTTTGACAGACAGCAATGTTTTTATTTTTTTCTCCGCGCTTAACCGGCCCCACCATAATACAAGGCTTATCCAAAGCGGCGTTTGCGCAAGAGAGATAAAAGTTTTATCCGTCTCGAAGTCATAGGGATGCGCATACGTCCACAAAACCTCGCCCGCTTGCGCTTTCATCAAACACCGGCGAACAAGGAAAAAGGGCATCGTATAGAGATAAATGCCCCCGAGATACGGCGCTTTATATTTGCCGAAGCTGACGACGGGCAACGGGAACTCTATGAGGCCGCTCGGCCACCTGAAGGCGGTTCGAGGCGCATCCGGAAAGCCGTTCAAGGAAAGTGCGGTCGGCATGACGCTGGAGGAATAATGAAACCCCGCCTCCGCCAGAATGGCGAGCGCCCAAGCGCTTTTCGGCGTCAAGGAAAAACAGGGCGCGCGAAAGCCAACAACGCTTTTGCCCGCCAATTGTTCCAGATGGTCTTTGTCCGCGCGGCTTTCGGCCTTAAACCGCGCCGGTTCTTCCTTTAATAAAGACACGTGGTTGTGAGAGTGATAGGCAATCTCGTGCCCCCTTGCCGCGATATCGCGAACAAGTTGGGGCGCGGCCTCAGCCAAACGGCCGACAATGAAAAAGGTCGCCTTGTGCCCGCCTGCTTCGCAAAGATCGAGAATATGGCGCGTTTGGGCGTCATACCGCCCGCCCGAAGCATAGCGCAGCGATGCGTCTTCCAAATCGATGGTCAGGGTGATTGCGGACGGAGAGAAGGCGTTGTTCATTCCCGTATTTTAAAGACCAGCGTCAGAAGCGCGGTTCCTTTTTTACCGCAGGCTTTTTGAGCAGCGAATTCCGCTTCCACGTCCGCCTTTGGATAAACAAGGGAAGAGTTTGCCTCACCTATGCGCGCCTCCATCAAGGTTAGCCCCAAATCCGCCGGGTTGCGCCCCAAAAGATAAAGAGCCATGCGCCGACAAGCATGCGCGGGCATTTCGTTTTCAATGCGGATAGAGACGTTATCGACGGCGGCGATGCGCACGCTTCCCATCCATGGATTTTTGTCGAACGTCGCGGGTATCTGCTTGGCTTCGGCTAATACGGCCAAAATATCCTCGCCAGCGCCGAAAGTCCGCGCCCTTTGCTCTTTGGCGAAAAGACGCGCCGTCATGACAACAGCCGACAGATTATTCGTCGCGGAAATAAAGCGCAGGTTTTCAACCATCGCGCGAACGGAAAGGGCGAGCGCGCCCGCGCAAACCAGCGCGACAAAAATCATCGCGAAAATGTAGATCCTTTTTTGCCGATGAAACATGGGCGTCAGATAATAATAGTTTCGCCTTCCAAGATACTATACTCTGGCGGGAATGGAAATCGTCTTTCGCCGTTAAAAATGATGCCCAATCAGCTTCCTTCCGTCCGCGCCGTTTTGGACGCCTATCATTTGCGCGCGCGCAAGTCGCTGGGGCAGCATTTTTTGTGCGATTTGAACCTTACGCGCAAAATTGCCGCCGCAGCCGGTCCTTTGGGCGGGCGCACGGTTTTTGAGATCGGACCCGGGCCGGGCGGCCTGACCCGCGCGCTGTTGGAAACCAAAGCCGCCAAAATCATCGCCATTGAAAAAGACCGCCGCTTCGTCGAGGCGCTACAAGGCTTTGTCGCAGCCTCCCAACGCCGGCTGCAGGTCATCGAGGGAGACGCGCTGAAAACCGCACTAGGCTCTCTTGCCTTGGCGCCGCGCGTTATCGTCGCCAATCTTCCCTATAATATCGGCACGGAACTGCTGCTTCGTTGGCTGCACGAGATCGATTCTTATGAAAGCCTGACGCTGATGCTTCAGTCCGAAGTCGTGGATCGCCTTTGCGCCCAGCCAAACAGCAAGGCTTACGGGCGCCTTTCCGTCATCACGCAATTCTGTTGCGACGTGAAGCGTCTTTTGACCGTTCCGGCCGAAGCCTTTTGCCCGCCGCCGAAAGTCGAATCCGCAGTCGTTCATTTAACCCCGCGCCAAGATCGCCCTGCCGATATAGCTTTTCATTCCATAGAGAAAGTGACGGCTGCCGCTTTCGGCATGCGGCGCAAGATGCTGCGCTCCAGCTTGAAGTCCTTGGGCGGCGAATCCTTGCTTTTGCGCGCGGGGATAGACCCGACCCTTAGGGCGGAAAATCTTTCGCTTGCGCAGTTTGAAACGCTGGCGAGGCTAAGAGAGCGTCCCTGACAATCTTTGCGTTCTGCGCGACGGGGCGCGCGTCGCAAGGAACGACCAGATCGGCTTGCGCGTAGACGGGTTCGCGCTCGGAAAGGATTTTTTCCAGAATTTTTTTCGGGTCGCCGCCGCGCAGCAACGGCCTTGTGTCGTGCCGCGACACCCGCTCCAAAAGAATTTCGCGATCCACCTTTATCCACACGGTCAATGCCGTTCTTTTAATGGCTTCGCGCGTTTTCGAATCCATATACGCGCCGCCGCCCAGCGAAAGAACGCAAGGTCCGCCCCTTAGAAGGCGTTCGACAACTTTGCGCTCCAAGCGGCGGAATTCGGATTCTCCGTAATCCGTGAATATTTGCGCGACAGGGCATCCAGCTGCGGCTTCGATTTCATGATCGGCGTCGAAAAAAAGCGCGTCCAACAGAGACGCCACTATCTTGCCGACGCTTGTCTTGCCCGCGCCCATCATGCCGATCAAGACAATCGGCTTTGGAATTGAAATTTTTTCGGGTATAGACTTGTTCATGCCACAATTCGCTGTCAAACTACCGATCTTAAAGATACATCGTGAAGAAGCAGGAGTCGAATAGTGAAATCCCAAACCGTTATTGCCCTCATCGCCGGTTGTTTGCTATTAATCATCGGGGGCGGGGCATTATGGCTATCGAACGCCAATGTTATGCCGCCTACCCAAAAGACGGAGCTTGCCATACCTGATGAGCGCATCCCCCGCTGAGCGCAGGAACGGGCATATCGAGGCTTTTCTCGACATGATGCTGGCCGAGCGTAATGCCTCGCCGAACACGCGGCAGGCCTATGCGCGGGATCTGGGCGATGCGTCCGCTTTCTTAGCCCGTAATAAAATCATTCTTTCCGCAGCAAGCGAAGACGATTTGCGCGCCTATCTTCGCGCCGCAA
This sequence comes from uncultured Rhodospirillaceae bacterium, assembly GCA_964517415.1. Classification (GTDB taxonomy): domain Bacteria; phylum Pseudomonadota; class Alphaproteobacteria; order UBA9219; family UBA9219; genus CAIXLI01. Next base: position 6,891 of record CAZFCA010000004.1, on the reverse strand, counting down.
AACAGCATTCCGCGCGCACGCAGGCGAGGCGTCTTTCGGCTTTGCGCCAGTTTTTCCGCTTTCTTTGTTCCGAGAATTATCGAAAGGAAGATCCCACGCGCTCCATCGATGCGCCGAAAATGGGGCGCTCCCTGCCCAAATACCTGAGCGAAGAAGAAGTCGATGCGCTGCTTCAAACGGCCGCGCATTATCCCGGAGACGACGGCTTGCGTCTGCGGGTAATGCTGGAATTGCTATATGCGGCGGGCTTGCGCGTTTCCGAACTGGTCTTTTTGCGCGTTCCGGCGATTCAATTCGACCGCGGAATGGTTCTTGTCAAAGGCAAGGGCGGCAAGGAACGCGTCGTGCCCTTGGGCGATCCTGCTATCAAAGCCCTTTTGCGGTGGCTGCCCGTGCGTAAAAAACTGTTGGGCAAGGGGACATCGCCCTTCCTTTTCCCTTCGCCCCTGAAGGCTAAAAGCGCGCCCATCACGCGGCAAAGGATTTTTCAGCTTCTCAAAGAACTGGCTTTGGCGGCCAAAATCGACCCCAAGAGGCTTAGCCCCCACGTGGTGCGCCATGCCTTTGCGACCCACCTGATCGAGCACGGCGCGGATTTGCGAAGCGTCCAAAGCATGCTAGGACATGCGGATATTGCCACGACTCAGATTTACACGCACGTGGCGGGCAATCGCTTGGCAAGAACGGTGGTCGAGCATCATCCGCTGGCGCGCGCCAAGGCCGACAATAAGACATGAACTTTTTTCGTAAAAGAGAGCAGCTTATGATCAAGCCTCACATACGCAGCGGAAAATCTTATTCGGGAATGACCGTCGGGCTTTTGGGCGGTTCTTTCAATCCCGCGCACGAAGGCCATCTGGCGATGAGCCTTCAAGCGTTGAAACAGCTCGATCTCGACCAAGTTTGGTGGCTGGTCAGCAAGCAAAACCCGCTAAAGCCCGTCAAGGGCATGGCACCGCTGGCGCAACGGCTGGAAAAAGCTCAGGAAATCGCCGCACATCCACGCATCGCCGTCACGGCTTTGGAGTCGGAAATGCATACATGCTACACGGTCGACACCTTAAAGGCGTTGATGCAGAGATTTCCCAATGTGCGATTCGTATGGCTGATGGGGGCGGATAATCTTCTTCAGATTCCCCGCTGGCGCGATTGGCAAGAAATTTTCCATCTTGTCCCTGTCGTCGTTTTCCGGCGGCCTTCGTATCATGTGGGGCGTGGCCTTGGCCGCGCTGCCTTGCGTTTTGGGCATGCATGGCATCCCGTTTCGCAAGCTAAACGCGTGGCAAGAATGGACAAAAGCCGCTTGCCGGCGTGGATTATTCTGGATAACAAATTGAATTATATTTCCGCAACGCAAATCAGGAAGGATCATCCGAAGTGGCAAGCATAAAAAAGAAAAAAACCGCGACGGCACGCAAAGCGCCGGTGAAAACGAAAGCCAAGCCCGCCGCGAGGAAGAAACCGGCGGCTGTGAAAAAGGCCGCATCGAAAGGCATGCCCGAGCAATTGCTTGCGGCGGCGCTGAAAGTCCTTGACGAGAGGCAGGCTGAAAATATCGTTCGCATTTCGCTGACCGGACGAAGCAGCATTGCGGATTACCTCATCATCGCGTCCGGCCGCTCGGCACGCCAGATTGCGGCCATTGCCGATCATTTGCGCGAGGCCTTTTTCAAACTGGGCTTTAAGCATGTGCATATCGAAGGCAAGGCGCAAGCCAATTGGGTTCTGGTCGATACCGGCGATGTGATTATCCATCTGTTCCAGCCCGAAGTCCGGAAATACTACGATATCGATTCGCTTTGGAAACCGCGGCGCGGTAAATGAAAATATCCATCCTCGCCATCGGCAAGATCCGCGGAGCGGAGGCAGACTTGTGCGCGGAATACCAGAAGCGGCTGGGCGAGGATGTGCGCGTGCGCGATTTCGCCGCGCCGAAATCCCTTTCAAGCGCGGAAATGCAAAAAGCCGAAGCGCATATGCTGCTAAAATCCCTTCCGCAAAAGGCCTTTGTCGTTCTTCTGGACGAACGGGGCAAGGATATGGCCAGCCGCGAATTCGCGGCAAAGCTCTCCGTCTGGCAGGAGAGCGCAAACGATTTGGCGTTTATCATCGGCGGCGCGGACGGCGTTTCCGAGGATGTGCGCAAACGCGCGGATTTAACGCTGTCTTTCGGAAAGCAAACATGGCCGCATCGCCTTGTGCGCGTCATGCTTTTGGAGCAGATTTACCGCGCGAAACAGATTATCGCGGGGCATCCTTATCATCGAGATTAGGTGCTTTCCGATAGAAACGCCTTCATGCCCACGAAGGCGGGCATCCCATTTTTTTATTGCGCACTTTCGACGCCGTTCAGTCGGTCGCGCAGTTGTTTACCCGTTTTGAAAAAGGGCACGAACTTTTCGGCGACGGGAACGGTTTCCCCCGTGCGCGGATTGCGCCCCTGCCGCGCTTCGCGCTGCTTAACCGAGAAAGCACCGAAACCGCGCAGCTCCACACGGCTGTTGCGCGCTAAGGCATTTGAAATTTCATCGAAAACGGTGTTGACGACGCGCTCAATATCCCTCTGCAGCAGATGAGGATATTTTTCTGCAAGACGCAAAATCAGGTCGGATTTCGTCATCGGTAACCTCTTGGACAGGAAGGGAAAAACGCGACTCGCACATAAACGTGCCAAACTGCCGCGAACGAGTCAAGAATTACCTTCATTATAACCCTTTGGCTTAGCTGGGCTTTCAGCAGGAATGGGGCGCGGCAAAGGCAAGAGCAAAAAACCGCCGGAAATTGCATTCCGGCGGCTTCTTATTGGAAACAAAGGAAGAAAATTTACGCTTTCTCGTCTTTCTTTTGCGCCTTCTTGATGGCGGCGCCGAGGATATCGCCAAGGCTTGCGCCCGAATCGGACGAACCGTATTCGGCCATCGCCTGCTTTTCTTCCTCGACCTCGCGCGCCTTGATCGAAAGGCCGACCTTGCGGCTGCCCTTTTCGATGCTTGTGATCTTGGCGTCCACCTTTTCGCCGACGGCGAAGCGGTCCGTGCGCTGCTCGGACCGATCGCGGGCCAAATCGCTGCGCTTGATGAAGCCGGTAAAGGCGCCTTCACCTTCGCCCAAGGTCACTTCGACGCCGTTTTCCTGAATGGCGCTGACAGTGCCAGTCACGACGTCGCCCTTCTTAAAGCTGAAGGAGACGTTTTCGAACGGATCCTGCGTCAATTGCTTGATGCCGAGGCTGATGCGTTCTTTTTCGCTGTCGATGTCCAGAACCTTGACCTCGACCATCTGGCCTTTTTGATAGCCCTTGAGGACTTCCTCGCCTGCGGCGTCCCATGACAGATCGGACATGTGAACCATGCCGTCGATCTCGCCAGGGAGGCCGACAAACAGGCCGAATTCCGTAATATTGTGAATTTCGCCCTTCAGCGTGCTGCCGACGGTGTGCTCGGCGCGGAATTTCTCCCACGGGTTGTCGAGGCACTGCTTGATGCCAAGGCTGATGCGGCGCTTTTGCATGTCGATGTCGAGAACGACGACCTCGACCTCTTGGCTTTGCGACACAATCTTGCCCGGATGCACGTTCTTCTTCGTCCACGACATTTCGGAAACGTGGACAAGGCCTTCGATGCCCGGCTCCAGCTCGACGAAAGCGCCGTAATCCGTGATATTCGTCACGCGGCCTTTCATCTTGAGTCCCGACGGGTATTTGGCGACGACGCCTTCCCACGGATCGGCCTCAAGCTGCTTCATGCCAAGGCTGATGCGCTGGGTTTCCGCATTGAATCGAATAACCTGCACGTTCACCTGCTGGCCGATTTGCAGAACTTCCGACGGATGATTGATACGCTTCCATGCGATATCCGTCACGTGGAGCAAGCCGTCCACGCCGCCCAGATCAACGAAAGCGCCGTAATCGGTGATGTTCTTGACGACGCCGGAAAGAACTTGGCCTTCCTTGAGGTTGGCCACCAGTTCGGTCCGCGCTTCGGCGCGGCTTTCTTCCAAGACCGCGCGGCGGGAGACGACGATATTGCCGCGCGCCCTGTCCATCTTGAGTATCTGGAAAGGCTGGGGGGTGCCCATCAAAGGCGTCACATCGCGCACGGGGCGGATATCGACCTGCGAGCCGGGCAAAAACGCCGTCGCGCCGTTCAGGTCGACCGTAAAGCCGCCCTTGACGCGGCCGAAAATGATGCCGGTGACATGCGCCTGCTTTTCGAAAGCCTGCTGCAGGACGACCCAGCTTTCCTCACGCTTGGCTTTTTCGCGCGACAGGGAGGCTTCGCCGTCGCGTCCTTCCATGTGTTCGAGGAAAACTTCGACCGTATCGCCGACCTTAAGTTCAGCGGGGACGCCGCCCATCGCGAATTCGCGCAAAGGCACGCGGCCTTCAGACTTAAGGCCGACATCGATGACGGCACTATCGCCTTCAATCGCGACGATCTTGCCCTTGACGACATTGCCTTCAAGACTTCCGGTCTTCCCGAAGGCTTGATCTAGCATAGCGGCAAAACTGTCGGCCGCGGGCGTTGAAACCTTGTTTGCGGATTCGCTATCCGCATTCTTTTTGTTGGTAGTTTTTGCCATTGAAGTTGTCTTTCTTCCGGATCTAGTCCGGCGGGGTTCTTACCCCGTTGCTTTCTCTTTATTATCAATTGAACCGGCGCGGCTGAAAGCGTGAGGCCCTATGCGGTTCAAGGTCAGCACAATGCCGACGGCGCTTTCGCCCTTAGGCAAAGCGAGGGAGGTCTTTTAACACTTTAGGAAGAAAAAACAATCGGCTTTTTAAGGGTGGGAAAAAACCGCCACGATTGCCTGCATAACTCTTGGTAAACCGCCGGAATCCATGACGCGATTGCGATTTACTGGCGGTGACGGCTCAACCCGCTGAAGGCGAAAAAGCGGCTCGGTTGCCTTTCCTGCGTCCTGCCACAGATCGGCGAGATTCAGCCCGCATCCCTTTGCAATCTCGCCCTGATGGTCTTTCAAAAACATCGAAAAATCGGTTCTGAAGCCTTCCAGCGTCGCAGCGGCCTTTTTTACAGGCGCATGATCGCCCGTGTTTAACGTTTCGTTTCCTGCGTCTATTCTTTCCTTAAATTTCTCTTCTGTCCGGTAGTCTAGCGCGTAAAAACCGAAAGGGAAAAAAGAGGAATATTCCTTTCCCGACGCTACGTCTTGCAAAAGCTCGCAACAAACTGAAGGATGAAATCGAGCGTCGGTCGGTGAAAAGGGATCGGGCAAAAAAGGTTTTAGCCCCATCCACGATGATTCAAGATCTTCCGAGGAATATTTTTCAAGCAGCTCTTGTGCCGCTGATGACGCGCTTGTCGACGGAATCATGCGTTTATTCCCAAAATGCTCGATGAGAATAGCAGATTATTCTGGAATACCTATGTTTATATATGGTTAATATTGAGCTGAAGCGACAAGCAGAAATCCATCTTCCAAAGACGAAATCGACAAAGGAATTGAACGCCTATTTTGTAAAATCACGAAACAAACGTTAAACAAATCTTAACGTCTTAAGTGCCTACTGGATGAATTGCTTAGGAATGCTTACGCATTCTCTATCGGTTTCTCTTCCTCTTCCCCTTTAACGGAGCAGACAAATGACAAAGAAAATGAAACGGGGCTTTACGCTGACCGAAATCGCGATCGTCCTCGGCATCATGGGCCTGATCTTGGGCGCCATCTGGGCGGCGGCGGCCGCCGTCTACGGCAGCCAACGCATGAACAATGCGAGCAATCAGATCGCGCAGATCGTGCAAAGCGTACGAAAGGTTTACAGCACGGCTAACACCATAAGTCCTGCTAATGTTAATATCACGGGCGATCTTATCTTGGCGGGACAAGTCCCCACATCTATGCTCAGGTCTGGCAATCCTGCATATACTGCAGGGGGGAATACTTTTGCGGTTAACTATTTAAATGGACCATTTCCCAATGGCCGAACCGGGATTTCTGTAACAACCGATGGCAACGGCTTTGTCATTTCTATGAGTCAAGTAACCAGAGCCAATTGCATTTCGCTTCTGACTTCGGTAGGTGGGGCGTCACGAGATGGGGGACTTTTCATGGCTTCAGCTGCACCAACAGCTGCAAATGTCGTCGATCCCCAGCTTACAGCCTCAGCAACTCTAGCTCCTATAGATTCAGAAGTTACTACAGCCGAGGCCGCTAACGCTGTCGCAAATGCTGTAGGCGGGTGTACTGGCAATGGTTTGCATCGGGTAGACCTGGGCTTCACGGTCAAGTAAGAACAAAGACAGTAAGTAATTAAAAGCGGGAGGCCTCGGCTTCCCGCTTTTTCTTTGCGCTTTTACTTTAAAAACCCGTCTTTTATTCTCCGCCGTTTTATGCAAAAAAGAATTTGAACAGAAGAATTAACAAAGAAGAAAAATTAAATGAGACCCCCGCCTTCGCGGGGGTGACGGGATGTTTTGATAAAGAAATCTCAACAGGCAATCGACCGTCATGCTCGCGAAGGCGGGCATCCCATTTTCTTTTAAAAGCAAGTTAATAAGGAAAACACCATCAACATGGTAGCGCGCGTTGCGACAGTCGCTTTTGAGGGCACGGAAGTCCTTGATATAGACGTTCAGGTTCAAATGTCCTCGGGCATTCCGGCCTTCAATCTTGTCGGCCTGCCCGATAAAGCCGTGGGCGAAAGCCGCGAACGCGTGCGCGCCGCTCTGTTTGCGCTCGGCCTCTCATTGCCCGCCAAGCATATCGCCGTCAATCTCGCGCCTGCCGATGTTCTGAAAGAAGGCTCGCACTTCGATCTGCCCATCGCGCTCGGCCTTCTCGCCGCGATGGGCGTTCTGCCGCTTGAGGAAATCCAAAGCTACACGGCGTTGGGGGAGCTTGCGTTGGACGGCGCTTTGTCGCCCGTGG
>CAZFCA010000003.1:0-102240 GCA_964517415.1 uncultured Rhodospirillaceae bacterium | reverse complement strand
TCTTGACAATTTATTAATATTGATTTCTCAAGAAAAAAGTTGCGAATTCCGCAAGAATCTGTCATTATAAATAAACCTAATCCGCCTTTGTCGCGGAAAGAGTGACGGTGCCGTAGCGCAAGCTGCGGCACTAGCTATTTTGAGCGATATACTTTTCATATTCTTTCCTATTTTTCTCAATCTGGTTCCTTCCTTGAATGGGAAAAGCTGTCCACAGAAGAAGAAACCTCTTCAGCCCAATTACCCTCTCAACGAGTACAATCTTGTAGCTAAAGTCACTTATAGCAAGGATATGACCAACTCCATTCTGTCTATTATTTTGCCAATAGAAGACATCATCCCGTTCTGAATTTTTAAGAAGAGCTAGAGGCCAGTTGATTTTTGCACAACGGTCTAAAGCGATTTTGCGATCATCTTCACTCGGTCCCTCAGTTACAACATGCCGAAAGGTTGCGTGTTTGTCCGCAAAAACGCCCGTGTATGGCGGATGCCTTTTGATGTTAATACACAAATTTAGACAGAAGTAAGTTCTTTTTTTGTTCCGACCCCTGCTCCTTCTGCCTTCTGCTTAACAAGGACAATGTATTGACTCTTAAACCCAATTTTGTGTATTTTTACACAACAACGAGGAGCATATGACGCACAGCGTTAGCAGTAGGGAAGTGATCGACTTTTTGAAGCAAGACGGCTGGGTTCAGGTCGGAGTGTCGGGAGATCATTTCCATTTTAAGCATGCAACGAAACAAGGAAAGGTTACGGTTCCGCATCCTCGAAAAGATATTGCCATAGGAACATTAAAAAGCATTGAGCGTTAGGCTCAGATCAAAATAAGAAGGAGGTGACGATAATGGGTACGCGCTATTATCCAGCTATAATCGAACGAGGCGTTGAAGGCTTTAGCGTTTTTTTTCCTGATTTTCCAGGCTGCGCTAGCGGCGGGGATTCAATAAACGAGGCTGCGCGTAACGCTGAGGAAGCGCTTAACGGGCATATTGAATTGATGGTTCGGGATGGCGATAAACTTCCGGCGGCATCTGCTCTGGATAAAATCCCGCACGACCCTGATGTTGATGAAGCAGCCCGTATCCTTGTTCGCGCTAAACTTCCTGGAAAAGCAATAAGGCTGAATATTAGCTTGGACGAAAGCCTTATCGAAAAGATCGATTCTGCAGCGGAGTTTGCAGGCATGACCAGATCCGGTTATATAGCAGCCGCTTCTCTCGAAAAGATTTCGCAAGAAAGTATGGCGCTTGCGCAAAAAAACTCTTTATCGGGTAAATTCTGCTCAGCTCGAAATGTTGTAGATAAGAAAAAACGGGCAAAGCGAAAACAAAGCAGGTTACGCAAAAGAACTTGATGGATTGGAAACTTTTATCTCCTTAAATCTTGCCTCCTTTCCCCAATATGTCTTTTCCGCATGGCGTATTTACGTTTTGAGGCGCATTCCAAGTCGCGCGTGAATATGCCTTTATGCTGGCATTTTCCCATCCGTAACTACGATGGGCGCTGCCATGATCAATCTTTCCAGTTTGCTTGATAGCGGGCATAAGGTTCGGGTTCTATATGTCGCGGATAATATTCACAGCATCGTGTTCGAGGTCACGCCTGCCGGAGGCGCGCCGCATTTTATTCAAATGATGAGCGACGGGTTTGGTCGCTTTATCGATTATATCTATGTTGAAGGTTGTCCTGTCAGAAGAGCTTTCGATCCCATTTCTATTCTCGATATGGGCGTTGTAGCCGATTTTCTTCGAAGGACGGCGGTTTCCGTTAATGCGATACCGCGCTCGTCTCGCCTTGTATTTAATCCGCGTCAGCCCGCGCGACCTTCGTTTCAAAACATAAGGGTTCCTATGGCTTCCTGCTCATAATCTGGCGCACGTCGCCCATCGTTATGGTTTTCGTTATATGCAGCGCGGCTGCATAGGCTGCTCCTGAAAGCCCGATGAGCAGGCAAAGATCGACAATTTTCCATGCGATGTTGGCCGGAGCGGTAGACCACAAAAGGGCGGTCAAAAACATCGTGATCAAAGCCATAATCGCGGCGCAAAGCATGATTTTCCGTGTTTGCGAAGTCAGCTTCGCGTCGCCGATAGGGAAATTAATGCGGCGAAGCTGATGGTATTGAATCGCGGCGTTGACGCTGATGGCGATGCTGTTCGCCAAGGCGATGCCAGCATGCTGGAACCACCCTAAAAAAAGAACGGATAAAACGACATTAACGCCCATCGAAATCACGGCGGCCTTGACGGGCGTTTTCGTATCATGGCGGGCGAAAAAATCGGCCGCAAAAACCTTGACCAGCAAAAAGCCCGGAATGCCCAAGGCATAGGCGCGCAAGGCGTCGGCGGTCGCGCGCGTGTCTTCGGCCTTGAACGCGCCGTGTTGGAATAAGGTTTCGATGATGGGCTCGGCGAGAATGATCAGCCCTATCATCGCCGGAAGCCCCATGAAAAGACAAAACTCGATAGCGCGGCTGTTGAAGTGGCGTACTTTATCGACAGCGCCTGCTTCGATATGCCGCGCCAGAAGGGGCAGAAGCGTTGTCGCGACGGCTATGCCGACGATGCCAAGCGGCAGTTGGTTCAAACGGTCGGCATAGAAAAGGTATGAAACCGCGCCCGTGGGCAAGGTGGACGCCAGTATTGTGGAGATAAGCAAATTGATTTGCGCCGCGCCTGCGCCGATGGCTCCCGGGCCGATATTGTGGAACAACTTGCGGCTGGCTTCGCTGAGATGCGGGCGCACAAGGGGAATAGAGCGGCGCGCGCGATAGCAGCTCATCGCCAGCCATGCGCATTGGACGACGCCTGAAAGGACGACCGCCCAAGCAAGTGTATACCCGACATGCCAGCCGAAAAGCTGCGAAGCGAACAGGCCGATAATCAAGACAATGTTAAAAGCGATGGGCGCGGCTGCGCCGGGCGCGAATTTGCCGTTGGCGTTGAGGATGCCCGTTTGCAGAGCGGTAACGGAAATCAGCGCCAGATAGGGAAAGGTAATCGTGCTGAAAGTGACGGCCAGATTGAATTTTTCCGGGTCGTTTTCAAAGCCCGGTGCCAAAAGCAGCATCACCTGCGGCATGAACATCATGACAAGCACTGAAAAAGGCACAAGCGCCGCCAGCAAAAGCATCAAGGCCTGGCCTGCAAAAATCTGTGCGGCTTCGGTTCCGTAACGTTCCTTCTCGGACGCGTAAAGGGGAACGAATGCCGCTGAAAACGCGCCTTCAGCGAAGAGGCTGCGGAAAAGGTTTGGCAGGCGCTGGGCGACGAAAAAGGCGTCGGCGACTGGCCCCGCGCCCAAGAATATGGCCGTTAAAGAATCGCGGACAAAGCCGCCCACGCGGCTGACGACCGTAAGGCTGCTGACTGTGAAGAGCGCGCGCGAGAAACTCATGCAAGTCAAACAAGCTGATACAAAATGCACCCCGCCAAAGAGACGCACAAAGCGGGCGCAAACGGGAATTCTTTTTCCTCGCTAAAGCGTTTCCATGCGAAATGGAAAAGCACGCCCAGAAGGCCGCCCGCAACAAGAAACCAAGGCGCAGTTTGGGGCTGCAGCCAAAACCCGGCGGCGGCGAAGAACTTAACGTCGCCAAGTCCCAGCATTTCCTTGCCTCGCCACTTGCTGTAGGCCAGCGCGAAGAAAAGGCCGAGGCCGAGCAAAAGGGACGCGACGATCAAGGCCATGTAATAATCGTCGCCGCGCATAAAGACGAAAAGGAATCCACAAAGGCCGAGCAGGGCGTTCAAGCCATCGGGAATAATGCCGAAGTGAAGGTCGATCATGGCGATGGCAGGCAGAAGGCCGATGCCGATGCATAAAGGCAATGCAGGCCACGACCAATCTTGCAAATACATGGCGACGACGCCTAGAAGATAGCCCATAGCCTCGCACGCGGGTTGCTGCCACATGCCTTTGCGCAAGCCGCAAGGGCAGGGGAAGGAAAATGTATCCGGTCTTAAAAGCCAGCCGATAAGGGGAACGGTTTCCTGCCATGTGAAGCCCCGCGTGCAGTAAACGCATTGCGGCTTGCGGCTTTCCCCGGGCAGGCGGTCGGCGCTGCGCCAGCCGAAGGTCAGAGCAAGACTGGCCGAGATAAGGCCGATGGCGCCTCCGGCAAGAAGATGAAGGATATGGGCGATGGTGTGGTGGCTACGGCGCATGAGGAAAAAGGATTCGGGATTTCAGATTCAGGATTCGGGATTCAGGATTCAGGATTCGGCATTCGGGGAAAAAGCCCCTGTCATTCCGGAGCCGCTGCGAAGCAGCGGAATCCGGAATCCAGACGGCCTTTCCGGCGGATATGCCGGTTTGTTATTCATAGTGTATCAGCAAGGGGAATGGCAACGCTATATCCAACAAAGAGTATTTCTAAATTAAATTTATACAGATCGATGCATAAGCGAAAGAGAACAGTCATAACAAAGAATATTTGTAGCTTCCCCTTGCATTAACTATATCTCTTGAATATTGGTTTTAATTGCATAATCACAACAATTTATGAGGAATAATTATGAACACTTCACATGGCGTTTTATCGCGCATCAAGAACAGCAAATCTTACATCAATAGCAGCGCCTACATTCACGGCAGCCGCGCTTATCAATACGTGGCTCCGCGCGTGGCACCCAAAGCAAAAGCGTTTATCGAAGGCGCTGCCGAGGTTGCAAGCCCTGTCGCAAACGCGGCAAACTGTTTTTACGCCTATCCTGAAATACCCCTGATTTTCGCCGTTGCCTATGCTGCTGAACCTTTTTCTTTCGGCATATCGAGATACCTGCCTTTGGGGGCTTGCTGCGCTAGCGCGGTCGTTAGAGAAGTAGTCCAAGAACGAGCCTCAATTAAGAATATCAGAATGCTAGGGGACTCCATCGATAATGGATTTAAAAGAGGGGAAGCAAATTGGATGCTGGGTCTCGTGGTCCTGGGCGTTGCCGCTATGACCGTCGGATGCGTTGATCATCCTACTACCGCTGCTGATGCTCCGATCCCCGACAATCCGGCCATGTGCGCTGTGCATGGACCGGATGACACGGCGATCCTGTCTTTCGGGCCTCAGCATTCTATCGACAGCGATGGAAGGGATCATTATGTCCTACCGGTTCCGGCAGGCATCTCCTCGCCCGAAATACAAGACGGCGTTTCAGGAGACATCTACGTCACGAAAGCATATATGCCTTATCATGCAGTGAAGGGCACGGCCGTCTGTCCGATTGAAAACGGGAGTGTGTGCCTACCTTGTCGCCCCATTCAAGAGAGTGACGTGGCTTATTTAAATGACTTAAAGGCCAATCCAGCAGCAGCTCAGGCCGCTCTTGTTGCAAATGCGGGCGATTCTCATGCCATCCAGTCCGTCGTCAATAATGTAAATGCCGAAGCCAGCTATACAAACAGTGCCCCACCTGGTTATGATGACGAAGATGACTTGAGAGTCAGCTTATTTCATTATGAAAGCTTTATTTATCGCTTCCTTCATCCCGCAACGCCTTCCGTGGGGTGAGATAAGGTCTGAATAAAAAAGCCCGGATGTTGGTTCATCCGGGCCGTTAGATCAAAGCATTCTAATTTTTTTCTTAAGACGCGCAGGTTGGAGGTTGGACCACCGGAGTTTTTACTTTAGGTCGTATGGCGACGATGTTTTCCGCTGTTGCGGTAGGACTCAAGGACGTCGCCGTTTTGGCTGTCGCTGCCTCGTTTAGATCCGATGCATGCCGACGATCATCAAGTGCAATTTGATAAAAAGGGCGCGCATCCGGACGGCTTGTTAAATCTAACAGCGCATCCATTTTTGCCATGAATGACTGATGATAGACTTCCTGTGAATGCTGCGATGCATTCACAGTAGGATAGATGGTTGAGACGCCGTGAACGGCATTATGAGCCAAAGCGTAATCTGGTTTATTTTCCATCATCTTCCTCCAACGTTTGGACAATTGCCATCATGCGTTTCGTGTGCATGGGCAAATCGTTCGGGTCTACATGGATCTCGGTAACAGGGTCGAAGCGCGCGTGATAAAGTTCGCGCAGCTCCTTGATCATCTCTTCCGCTTTGGAACGCAGGTCTTCGGGGCACAGGTGAAGATTGTTCACCAGATTGTCGATGATGCTCGCATAGTGCTTTTGCAATTCGTCGCTCACCGCGCGTTCGGTTTTCAGGTTTTCCCAATCCTGCATGATTTTATAAATCGTGTCCTTCACGACAGGCCATTCTTCGCCGTTGCCCATTTCCTGTCCCGCGACAAGCAGCGCATTGCGGACCATAAAAACCATCCGCTCTTCGTCTTCGGCTGTCATGTTCATGCGTTTCTCCATGCCTTGTATCGTACCATGTTTTCCTGAAAGTAATTCACGAAAACGCTTGGGACACAGGCATAACTTACACTTTTTATGTTTAAGGATCGCTTAAAAATAGATTGAGAATTGTCTAAAATGCGAGACAATCTGCGCGCATGTTTAACGCAAAATTACTTTCATGCCTCTATAAAGTTTTTCTTAACGGAATCTTTTCCAAATCCGCAATTCTCTCCCCATTTGTTCCTAAACCAGGTTAATTGTCGTTTAGCATAATTGCGCGTCATCTGCTGAGCCTTTTGGATAGCCTCGGTGAGCGGAATTTCGCCGCGCAGATGCGCCGCAATTTCGCGCGCGCCTAAAATCTTCATTGCGGGCAGGGCGGGGGAAAGATTTTTCGCCATCAATTCTTCGACTTCATCAATCGCGCCGCGTTCGATCATTGCCAGAAAACGCGCGTCGCAGGCGGCATAAAGCTCTTCGCGCGGAGGAAGCAAAAGATGACGTTCGATTTCCACCCCCGACTCCCGAATCCCGACTCCCGAATCCTTCTTGTGCCATTCGCCCAAAGTCTTTCCCGTATGCTCCACAACCTCGAAAGCGCGGATCAATCTTTGGCGGTCGTTGCGTTTTATCCGCGCCGCGCTTTCGGGGTCGCGCATGGAAAGCTCGGCGCGGAATTTTTCCTCGCCCCATTCGCGATAAAGATCTTGCGCTTTCGTGCGCACGCTTTCGGGAATAGGGGGTATATCCGCAAGGCCGCCCAAAAGCGCTTCGAAATAAAGCCCCGTTCCGCCGACAAGGATAGGCGCGCGACCGGCGCATCGAACCTCCTCAATGGCGGCTTTGGCAAGCGTCAGCCACTTTCCGGCCGAAGACGCCTCGGAAGGATCGGCTATTTCGTAAAGCAAATGGGGAATTTCCGCACGATCCTTCGTGTCGGGCTGTGCGGTCAAGATAGGCAGCCCTGCATAGACCTGCATGGCGTCGGCATTGATAATGCTGCCCTTTCCGCTTCGCGCCAGGCGCATCGCAAAAGCCGACTTTCCCGAAGCCGTCGGCCCGCCGATAAGGATAAGTTTTTCTTTTACCATGGGGTTTTCAGCCGTTTTCAAAAACAGTATAGTGCCCGAGATAGATGGAATAATGAAGAGCCAAAGGGGAAAACATGGGATTAAGCTTCGGACACATTCTTTTACTGCTTGTCGTCGTTCTTGTCATTTTCGGCGTTGGCAGATTGCCGCAAGTCATGGGCGATCTGGGCAAGGGCATCCGCAACTTCAAGGCCGGATTGACCGGCGACAAGCCGGAAGACAAATCCGACAACAAGCCTCTTCCGCCCCCGGGCGCCTGATTTCATGTTGGGCGTGGGCTGGACCGAGCTTGTGGTCGTCGGTGCCGTGGCGCTTATCGCCATCGGGCCGAAAGACATGCCCCGTGTGATGTATTCTCTGGGCAAGATGGCGGGCAAGGCGCGCGCTTTCATGGCCGACATGCACCGGATGCTGGAGCAAGTTTCCGCCGAGGCGGAAATCGAAGAAACTTTAAAAAAACAGAAAAAGGCTGATGAGCAGCCCCGCCATGAGTGACCCCGATCAAGCAGATACGCATAGCCAGCCGCTTTTGGCGCATCTGATCGAATTGCGGCGAAGGCTGATTTATTCCCTTGCGGCTATCGTCGTCGCTTCGGTTATTTCTTACATATACGCGCCGGACATTTACGCGTTCCTTGTGGGTCCGCTTGCGACGGCCTCGGGCGGCGCGCATCGGCTCATTTATACCGGCCTTACCGAGGCCTTTATGACTTATATTAAATTGGCCTTGTGGATGGGGTGCTTTGTTGCCTTTCCTGTTATCGCGGCCCAGGTGTGGATTTTCGTTGCGCCCGGCCTTTATAATCATGAACGTAAAGCCTTTTTGCCTTTTCTGATCGCAACCCCTTTGTTTTTCCTGATCGGGGCGGCTGTCGCTTATTATCTTGTCTTTCCAATGGCATGGAAATTCTTTTTGAGCTTTGAAATACCGGCTCAGGCGGGCGGTTTGCCTATCCAGATGGAGGCAAGAGTCAGCGAATATCTCTCCCTGTCCATGAGCGTTATTTTCGCTTTCGGGCTGGCTTTCCAGTTGCCGATTATCCTCGTTCTTCTGGCGCGCGTGGGCATCCTTTCCGCCGCAAAATTGTCGTCTTTCAGGCGTTATGCTATCGTCCTGATCTTCGCTGCGGCCGCCGTTTTGACCCCGCCGGATGTCGTCAGCATGCTAAGCCTTGCCCTGCCAATGATGCTTCTTTACGAACTCTCTATCTTTGGCGCGAAATATGTTGAGAAAAAGCGCTCTCCTAATTAGGCTTAGGGAATAATTTCAACGGAACCTCACATGCACGATATCAAATTCATCCGCGAGAATCCCGAAGCGTTCGACAAGGCGCTTTTGCGCCGTCATCTAGCGCCGATGTCGGGCGATATTTTGGCGCTGGATGGCAGCCGTCGCGGCGCGCAAACGGAAATGCAGGAATTGCAATCCAAGCGCAACGACATATCCAAGCAGATCGGCGAGATCAAGCGCAAGGGCGGGAATGCCGACGCCTTGATGCAGGAAGTGGCCGATATGAAAGACCGGCTGGCGAAGCTGGAGGATATGGACAGGCTTTACGCGCGCCGCTTGACCGAAGTTTTGAGCGCAATCCCCAATATCCTTGCCGACGACGTGCCCGAAGGCATGGACGAAAACGACAGCAAGGAATTGCGCCGCGTGGGCGAGCCGAAAGTTATTCCGAACGCTAAAGAACATGACGCGCTGGGCGAGGGGCTCGGCATGATGGATTTCGAACGGGCGGCGAAACTCTCCGGCTCGCGCTTTACGCTTCTGACGGGCGGTCTGGCGCTGCTGGAGCGCGCTTTGGGCAATTTCATGCTCGATATCCATACGCAGGATTTCGGCTATACCGAAGTCTCGCCGCCCCTCCTGGTCAAGGACGAAATTATGTACGGCGTCGGCCAGTTGCCCAAATTCGCCGACGACATGTTCATGACGGCGCGCACAAAATCGCGCGAGGAGTTGCTGCGCGAGGCGCTGACGTATATCGACGCCGCCGAGATGAAGGCGCTGCAAAAGGGCGAAATGGACCTTGCCGACGCCGTTTATGCGGCATTGAATCGCGCGCCGATAAAGGAAGATCTGTGGCTCATCACGACGGCGGAGGTGCCGTTGACCAATCTTGTAAACAACGAGATTGTGGAAAAGGAAAAGCTGCCGTTGCGCGTGACCGCCCGCACGCCGTGTTTTCGCTCCGAAGCGGGATCGGCAGGCAAAGATACGCGCGGCATGTTGAGGCAGCATCAATTTTACAAGGTAGAGCTTGTCAGCGTCACGACGCCGGAACAGTCATGGGACGAGCACGAACGCATGACAGCCTGCGCCGAAACAATTTTAAAGCGGCTTGAACTGCCGTTCCGCACGGTCGTGCTTTGCACGGGCGATACGGGGTTTTCCGCGAAGAAAACTCACGATTTGGAAGTCTGGCTTCCGGGACAGAACCGATATCGTGAAATCTCCAGCTGCTCCAACTGCGGCGATTTTCAGGCGCGGCGCATGAACGCCCGTTGCCGCGCGGCAGGGGAAAAGCAGACGGAATTCGTCCACACGCTAAACGGCTCCGGCATCGCTATCGGCCGCTGCCTGATCGCGATTATGGAAAACTACCAGCAACCCGACGGCTCCATCGTCGTTCCGCCGGCCTTGCGTAAATATATGAACGGATTGGAGCGCATCGCCAGATGAAGAAAATGCGTTTAAAGAGGGTTCTTATTATCTCTCTGCTTGTCGCGCTTTCGGCTTGCACGGTCAACCGCGCGCAAGAGCCGTACTTGCCCAGCCGCGCCAGCATTAAGACAGGGCCGACGGTGATTGTGAAAGGCAACGAAAATATTTACACCATCGCGCGCCAGCATAACGTTTCGATGCGCGAGATGATCGTGCTCAACGACTTAAAGCCGCCCTATACCGTTCGCAAAGGCCAAAAATTGATGATTCCTGCGGGCCGCGCAGAGATTGATAGTCCAAGCTGGAGCAGCCTAAGGCCTTACGCCGGTGCCGATACGGGCGGCGCCGTGATTTCGGCCGCGCCCGAGCCTGTCATTACCCCCGTCGAACAAGGCGAATTGGCGCCCATCACGCCGCCTTCCGTTTCCGCCCAGACGCTTGCGCCCCTTCAGCCGTCGCCAACGCCGTTCAAGCCCGATGTTCAGGCAGCGTTTACGGCGCCCCCTTCGGCGCCGCCCGCCCCCAAAACGGAAACCGATGTCGTGAAGGCGTTAAACCGTCCTGCGCCGCCTCCAAAGGTTGCGGAAACTACGACAACGGTGGCTTCCGATCCCTCTATGAAATGGCCTATTCAGGGGCCGATTTTGTCCGGGTTTGGCGCAAAAAACCAAGGCATGATCAACGACGGCATCAATATCGGCGCACCGAAAGGCGCTCCGGTCGTCGCCTCCGCCCCTGGCATTGTGGTTTATGCGGGTAATGAGATGAAGGGCTTTGGAAACCTTGTCCTTATCAGGCACGAAGGGGATTTCGTTACAGCTTATTCTCACCTCGACCGCGTCCTGGTGAAAAGAGATTCCGTCGTTGCGCAAGGCGATATGATCGGCACGGTCGGCAAAACCGGCAATGTGGCCACGCCCCAGTTGCATTTCGAAGTGCGGCTTGATGGTAAGGCTGTGGATCCGGCTAAGTTCGTTAAAGGCTCTCTCTAAAAAGCGGTGTATTGGCCTGCAAATTGCACTTTTTCCGAATTTTGATGCTCACGTACGTTTAAGTACGCTGCGCTCAAAATTCTGAAAAAGCACAATTTTCGGCTCAATCTCCCGCTTTTTATTCTTCCGTCACTATGAAGACATTCTCTATGCAAATCCTCGTCGCCTTGCTATTTTAGCGGCGAAGGGAATGCTTAATGACGATTTATAAGAAAATTCATCAGCTTATATCCTCTGTATTGGACGAAGCGGTGCGGGACGGGAGGTTAACCCTAAACGGCTGCATGCCCGTTTTCGTGGTCGAACCGCCGCGCGAGGCTGCGCATGGCGATTTGGCGACTAACGTGGCGATGGTTCTGGCCAAAGCTGCCGGAAAGCCGCCCCGCGCCATAGCCGAAATTCTGAAGCCGGAATTGGAAAAAAACAAAATCATCGCGAGCGTGGAAATTGCAGGACCGGGTTTCATCAATCTGCGGCTTCACCCCGAAATTTGGCAAAACGAAATCGCGGAAATCTTGCGCGCAGGCAGGCATTACGGCGATAGCGATATTGGCAAGGGGCAAAAAGTCAATGTCGAATACGTTTCCGCCAATCCCACAGGCCCCATGCATGTGGGGCATGCCCGCGGCGCAGTCGTGGGCGATGTTTTAGCTTCGCTGCTTGCCAAGGCGGGATACGACGTGACGCGCGAATATTATATCAACGATGCGGGCGCGCAGGTCGATGTGCTCGCGCGGTCGGTCTTTTTGCGCTACCGCGAGGCCTTGGGCGAAAGCATCGGCGCCATTCCCGAAGGCTTGTATCCCGGCGATTATCTGATCCCCGTAGGGCAGGCGATCGCAAAGCGCGACGGGGCAAAATGGCTAGGAGAGGCGGAAGAAAAATGGCTGCCGCTTTTTCGCGAGGAAGCGATTTCCGCGATGATGGCGATGATCCGCGACGATCTGCGTCTGCTTTGCGTCAAACACGATGTTTTCTCGTCTGAGCGCGCGCTTGTGGAAAGCGGCGGCGTTGAACGCGCTGAAAAATTCCTGAGGGACAGGGGGCTTGTTTATGAAGGCGTTCTGGAACCCCCCAAGGGTAAAACGCCGGACGATTGGGAACCGCGCCCGCAAACGCTTTTTCGCTCGACCGAATTCGGCGACGATGTGGATAGGCCTTTGAAAAAATCCGACGGAAGCTGGACCTATTTCGCGACCGACATCGCCTACCATCTCGATAAGTTCCGGCGCGGTTTCGATTTTATGATTGACGTCTGGGGCGCCGACCACGGCGGCTATGTCAAGCGCATGCAATCGGCGGTCACGGCGATCACCGAAGGCAAAGGCAGGCTTGAGGTTCGCTTGTGCCAGATGATCAATCTTTTGAAGAACGGCCAACCCTTCAAGATGAGCAAGCGCGCGGGAACTTTCGTGACCTTGCGCGATCTTGTGGATGAAGCGGGCTCGGGCGTCGTGCGCTTTATCATGCTCACGAGAAAAAGCGATGCTCAATTGGATTTTGATCTGGTGAAGGCTTTGGAGCAAACGCGGGATAATCCCGTTTTCTACGTTCAATATGCCCATGCCCGGTGCTGTTCGGTGCTTCGGCACGCCTTCGAAATTTTTTCGCCCCAGGAACTGATGGACGAAGCGTTAACCAAAACGCCCCTTGAAAAAATTGCGTCGGCGGACGAACTGCTTTTGATCAAGGGCATGGCCAATTGGTCGCGCATCGTCGAAGCTGCCGCAACTTCGCAAGAGCCGCATCGCGTGGCTTTTTATCTTATGGAATTAGCTTCTCTTTTTCATGCGCTTTGGAATAAAGGCAACGACAACGCCGCCTTGCGCTTTATCGTGGACGACAAGGGCTTGACCAAGGCGCGGCTCGCGCTCATTAATGCGGTACGGACCATTTTACGCAGCGGTTTGGCTGTTTTAGGATGCCAGCCGATGGAGGAATTGCGCAGTGACTGAGCCGCAGCCAAAGCTTTTCGTGTCCGAGCGTCCCGTGCGCTCGGACTTCGAGACGGAACGGGTCTACGCGCGGCGACGCGTCATGACCGTCGTCGTGCTGGCATCGCTTTTAGGCGGCGGCGCTTATGCGCTTTGGGGCGGAAAGAAAAGCGGTGAAATTCCGACTATAACGGCCGAAGGCCCCTATAAAGAAAAACCGGCCGAGCCGGGCGGCATCGATATTCCGCATCAAAACGTCCGCGTCTACGATCAGTTGGAAGGCAAGAAGAGCGAACCGCAGGTCGAACATCTTTTGCCGCCTCCTGAAACGCCTAAAGAGGCGCCCATCGCTGCCTCGCAGACAACGCCCAAGGAGCAGCCGCCTGCCTTTGAATCCATCGCTGCGCCGCCTCCCGCCGCAGCCCCCGCGTCGCCTGTTGGCATCGCGCCCCCGAGCGCGCTTTCCGTCCCCGCCGTTGCTTCCGCTCCGACCGAAGCGGCTAATAAGCCCGAGGCGGAAAAATCCGAAGCCAAGCCAAAAGAAGCGGATATTCTGCCTGCCACTCCTTTGAAAAAAATAGATACAACAGTCTCCGTGCCTACGCCCGCCGCGCCGCTTGCAAAGGCGAAGGAGGCGAAAACCGCGCCCAAAGAAACGCCGAAAGTTCAGGAAAAAACCATCGAGCAATTAATCAACGATCTTTCGCCCAAAGCTGCGTCAAGCGTAGGCGCGCCGCCCGCCGTTCCCGCCGCCTCGTCGGCGCCTGCGCCCGTCGCCGATGATGCGCCGCCGCCCCCTGCAGTTCAGGCAAAGCCTGCGCCTACCAAAAGTGCGCCCGAAGACAAAGCCTCCGCCGCCGCCTCGGCCAAGGCAGCCATTCAGGTCGCTTCGCTTCCCAGCGAAGCGCAAGCGCGCGCGATGATGGAAAAAATGCAGAAAAAGTACGCCGCCGAATTGCGCGGCGCGAAACTGCGCATCGTCCGCGCCGATCTGGGATCGAAAGGCGTTTATTACCGCATTCAAAGCCAGACTCTTTCGGGAGCCGAGGCTAACCGGATATGCGCGTCCCTCAAGAGGTCCAATGCAGGATGCATTTTTGTTGCTCGATGAAACGCAAAAGCCGAAGCCGGTTTTGTTCGGCTGCGCGGGGACGAAATTGTCTCTGGAAGAGCGCGCCCTGTTCAAAAAAGCCAATCCTTTCGGCTTTATTCTGTTCAAGCGCAACTGCGAAGATCCCGATCAGCTTCGGTACCTGATTTTCGAGCTTCAACAGGCCGTTGGCCGCAGCGACATTCAGATTGCCATCGATCAGGAAGGCGGGCGCGTCGCGCGGTTGACGCCGCCGCATTGGCCGCAATATCCGCCCGCCCGCGCTTTCGGGAGGATGTATGAACATGAAATCGAATGGGGGCTAGAGGCCATTTGCCTTTTTGCGCGCGTGTTGGCGCATCAACTTGGAACGCTTGGGATAACGATTAACTGCGCGCCGGTGATTGATCTATTCAATGCCGAAGGCAATCCGGCCATCGGCGACCGCGCCTTCAGCGGATCGCCCGAGACCGTTGCCGCTTTAGCTCGGGCGGAGGCGGAGACTTTTCTTGCCAACGGGATTTTACCGGTGATTAAGCATCTGCCCGGGCACGGGAAAATGACGGTTGATCCGCATAAGGTTCTGCCCGTCATTGCGGCGTCTCGCCTCGAACTCGAAGCGAATGATTTTCTTCCCGTCCAAAATTTAAAAGATATGCCGCTTGGTATGAACTCGCACGCGATCTTTAAATCTTTCGACCCCGACCGCCCCGCTTCGCTTTCTCCGGTCATGAATAATGATGTCATACGGGGCGCTTTAGGTTTCGAAGGGCTTCTCCTATCCGACGATATCAACATGAAGGCCTTAAAAGGCGCACCCGAAGAACTTGCTCTGCAAGCACTGGAGGCGGGAAACGACATCGTCCTGCATTGCGACGGCGATTTAAAGGGCATGCAGGCCATCGCCGAGGCGTTGCCGCCCCTGTCGGAGGCCAGCTGGAACCGGTGGTTGGCCGCTCAAGCGCGGGCGAAGCCCCGAGATCTTTCGTATGCGCCTGAAAAAGACGCCGCGCGGCTGGATATCCTGTTGGGCGGGCTTGCCTTTGAGGAGGATGCGGCGGAATGCAAAATTTCCTGCGCTTAAGCCCTGAAACGATGATTCTGCCCCTTCCTCCGTTTTTTGCCCTTTTCCCCTTATTTTTGCGCTTTTCCTGAAGGCGGATTCCTGATACCTCATACGGCTCTCAACCATAGAAAATCAATGAACAACAATATCTTTCTCGCGGTTATTCTGTCTTTCGCCATCCTTTTGGGTTTCCAGCATCTTTATGTGAGGCCCCATCAGGCCGCGCTGCACACGCAGTACCTTGAACATAAAGTCGCGTCGACGGAAAGCAAGGGAGCAGAGCCCAAGCAAACGGGAAATCTGCGCGACCGCGCCGAAGTGCTGAAGGAAACGCCCCGCGTCTTAATTGAAACGCCCGAGGTTGCCGGCTCGCTGAACCTGAAGGGCGCGCGGATCGACGATCTTTCGCTTCTTCACTACCGAGAAACGCAGGAAAAGAATTCGCCGTCCATTGTTCTTTTGTCGCCCTCGGGCTCGGAGAAACCGCACAAGGCTTATTACGCGCAATTCAGCTGGCTGGGGGATTCTCCTTCGATCAATATGCCGACGACGGAAACCCTTTGGAAAGCCGACAGCAACAAATTGACCCCGGACCACCCTGTGCGCCTGACATGGGATAACGGGCAAGGGCTTCTGTTCCAGCGAACCATCGCCGTAGACAAAGACGCCCTGTTCACGGTGACGGATCGCGTAACCAACCAGGGCGCCGCGCCGGTGACGGTTTATCCCTACGGCATCGTCGCGCGGCAAGGGCTGCCGGAAGGACTGAGCGATTCCGTCGTGCATGAAGGCATGCTGGGCGTTCTTGGCGGCGCGTTAGAGGAGTTCAAGTATAAAAATCTTATGGAGGACAAAAAGAAAATCGCTCAAAGCACGGGTGGTTGGCTCGGCATGACCGATAAATATTGGCTTGTTGCGATGATACCGCCGCAGCAGGAAACTATTACCGGACAGTTTATTTATAATGCGGCCGACACGCCTGATCGGGGCTTTTTCCAAGCGGATTTTCGCGGCAACGCCGTTACGATACCAGCCGGGGGCGATGCCGAATATACATCACGCCTTTTTGCGGGCGCCAAACGCGTCAAGCTGCTTGATCGATACGCACAGGAACATAACATCCCGCACTTTGACCGCGCCATCGATTTCGGATGGTTCTATTTCCTGACAAAGCCGTTCCTTTTCCTTCTCACGGCGCTGGAAAAGGCCGCAGGCAGCATGGCTATCGCTATTTTGGTCTTCACTGTTTTGCTGAAGCTCGTGACCCTGCCGCTGTCCTTAAAGTCTTACCATTCCATGTCGCGCATGAAGGCGTTGCAACCTGAATTAAAGCGCATTCAGGAACGCTTTCCGGACGACAAGGTCCGTCAAAGCCAAGAGACCATGGAGCTTTACAAGCGCGAAAAGGTCAACCCGCTTTCGGGATGCTTGCCGACGCTCATACAAATTCCCATTTTCTTCGCGCTCTATAAAGTTTTGTACGTCAATATCGAAATGCGCCAAGCGCCCTTCTACGGTTGGATTAACGATATGTCCGCGCCGGACCCGACGTCGCTGCTTAATCTGTTCGGGCTGATTCCGGTTCAGTTGCCGCTCGCGCTGCAAATCGGCGCATGGCCGGTTTTGATGGGGCTCAGCATGTTCCTGCAGCAGAAAATGTCGCCCCAGCCTCCCGATAAATCACAGGCGCGCATCTTCATGTTGATGCCGCTTATCTTCACCTACATGCTGGTGCGCATGCCTGCGGGGTTGGTGATCTATTGGACGTGGAGCAATCTGCTGGGCATCGTTCAGCAGTGGTATATTATGCGGAAAGATGCACGGGGAAAAGCGCAGGTTGCTCAATAAATTCCTTTTAAAGATATTATCCGTAAAGGCGACATATAGATTCACTTGTTGTTGCAAGCGAAGATTCCTTTTCTAATAGGGTTATATTAACCCAATGAAGAGGAGATTCAAATGTACGATCCAACCAACAGTGGTTTTTATAGTCCAACCAACAGTGGCCCTTATGATCCGACGCCATCGCAGCCAAGCAGTTGGCAGCCCTATTCTGGTGATGATTCCTCATCGCCGTCAGGCTCAAGCGGTGGTATCGACCCAGTCTTTGTGGGACTTGCATTGGCTGCATCCCAAAACCGTAGCGGTGGTTGTTTTTCGGCAAAGACCAAGGTGCAAACGCCAGATGGAGAAAGAACAATCGATGCTATCAAAAAAGACGATCTTGTTTTCACTTTCAATGCCGCTACGCAGGAAGTAACCGCGCAGCCCGTCACAAAGGTTGTGACTCACGAAACGGCGCGTCTTTGCGAACTTTCTTATGAAGGAAAGGAGTCCCCCGTATTGGTGACCCCGAACCATCCCCTGCTAACGGAAACCGGATGGAAACGTGCGGGCAAGCTAGAGGTCGGGAAAGACAGACTTCAGGTCCTAAGCGACGGAAACGCAGCCTATGCTCTGGTTACAGGCCTTCAGAGCGGCGTCGAAGAGCCGGTTTACAATCTGCATACGCGAGGTAATCATAATTTTATCGCCGATGGATTGGTTGCAAACGACTTCATTCATTTGCGCCGCTGTCAGACATTAGCAAATCAGGTTGTCGAGCAGGTGCAGGATGGTCTTGCCAATATTCGCAAGATTGCGATTTTGCATCGCAATCCAGCGCCTATGCCGGGCTAGAATGAAAGCATCCTCTGCCGTCACATAAAATTGACGGCAGAGGATTATTAACCATTTCCTTCTTGTCGCTGTGCCCGAAAGGGCATAGCCTTCTCGCATCGCACAAAAGCGTGCGGAACGTCGCTTGAACGGTTTCAGGCGCTAACGTTTATGAGCGGATCAATGAAATCCGATATAGAAGTTCGACTTCACTCGCTCTGCGCCTCGCTTGTCGCTTGCAGAGACGAGCCCCCAGCCCATAAGAATGATCGTTGTCCTGCGAGCGACAGGCTCCTCGCAACCGCTCGTGACCCAAGCGAGTTTCATTACTCGCCCTCAGTTAAAAGAGGCTTTTTATGATCTGTCCTTCGACGGACTTTCCGCGCATTTCGGGGCTTCCTCCTTACGTTTTCAATATTACATCCGAGTTGAAGCTGGCCGCGCGCAGGCGCGGCGAAGATATTATCGACTTCGGCATGGGAAACCCCGACGGGCCTACGCCGCCGCGTATCGTGCAAAAGCTGATCGAGGCCGTTTCGCGCCCCGATACGCACGGCTATTCCGTTTCAAGGGGCATTCCGCGCCTGCGCCGCGCCATTTGTAATTGGTACAAGGGGCGGTACGGCGTCAATCTCGACCCGGAAACCGAATCCATCGTCACCATCGGCTCCAAAGAAGGCATCGCGCATCTGACTTTGGCGACCCTCGACAAGGGGGACAATGTCCTTGTGCCATGCCCAAGCTATCCCATCCATATCTACGGGCCCGTCATCGCGGGCGCGTCTATCGAAGAAGTGCCCCTTATCCCGGGCGTCGATTTTTTCGCCGCGCTTGAGCACGCGTTGCGAACGAAAAAACCGAAACCCAAGATGCTGATTTTGAATTTCCCCGCCAATCCCACCGGCCAATGCGTCGAGCTTGATTTTTTCGAGCGCGTGATATCGTTGGCGCGGGAATACGGCGTCTATGTCGTGCACGATCTGGCCTATGCCGATATCTGCTTCGACGGCTGGAAGTGCCCGAGCATCATGCAAGTGCCCGGAGCCAAGGAGATCGCCGTTGAATTCTTTACCTTAAGCAAAAGCTATAATATGGCGGGTTGGCGCGTCGGCTTTATGGTCGGCAACAAAACGCTGGTTCAGGCGTTGGCGCGAATCAAGGGCTATAACGATTACGGGACGTTCACGCCCATCCAGATTGCGGCTATTGCCGCTTTGGAAGGGCCTCAGGAATGCGTGGGCGAGATTTGCGCGACTTATCAACGTCGGCGCGATGTTTTGGTTAAAGGCTTGCACGAAGCGGGATGGATGGTTGATAAGCCGCGGGCAAGCATGTATACGTGGGCCGAGATTCCGGATGTTTACGCGCATCTGGGCTCGCTGGAGTTCACGAAAAAGCTGATCCGCGAGGCCAAAGTCTCCGTATCCCCGGGCATCGGTTTCGGCAAATTAGGGGATACGCATGTGCGCTTCGCCATGATCGAAAACGAAGCCCGCACGCGTCAAGCGATACGCGGCATCAAGGAAATGTTCCGCCGCGATGGTTTATTGAAAGCAGCATGATGAATTCACCTTCCCGTCCTATTGGCATTTTCGATTCCGGCATTGGCGGCCTCACGGTTTTTCGCGCGTTGCGCGAAGCCTTGCCGCACGAGGATTTTATTTATCTGGGCGACACCGCGCGCCTTCCTTTCGGCACGAAAAGCAAGGAAGCGGTCGAACATTATACGCTCCGCGCTGCGCATTTGCTGCGCGGGGAAGGCATCAAATTCCTTGTCATCGCGTGCAACACGGCCTCGTCCCAGGCGCTGCCCGCTTTGCAGCGCGATCTTCCCGACTTGCCCTATTGCGGGGTGATTTCCGCAGGCGCGGAAGCGGCGGTGAAGGCGACACGGAATAACCACATCGCGATTTTGGCCACGGAAGGAACGGTTCGCTCCGGCGCCTATTCGGATATCATTTACGGGCTGCGCCCGGATGCCGAGGTGCAGGCGGTCGCGTCGAGCCTGCTTGTGGCCTTGGCCGAGGAAGGCTGGAGCGAAGGGCCGGAGGCCGAAGCGGTAATAAGCCGCTATTTAAGATTGCTTGCGCCCGGCTATGACACGCTGCTTTTAGGCTGCACGCACTATCCGTTCCTTATCCCCACGTTGCGCAAACTGTGCCCGCCCGAGGTGCATATCGTCGACAGCGCCAGCGTCACGGCGCGTGCGGTGGCGGGCTTGATGCAAGCGCGCGGCATGGCGAATACACAGGAACGCCTCGGCCACGATACGTTTTATGTCACGGATCTTCCCGAACGCTTTTCGCGCGTCGGCCGCTTTTTCCTCGGCCGCGAAATCCACGACCGCGTCTCCCAAACCGACCTGCCCCTTCTGGCGGTGAAAGAACCGGTGAAGGTAAGGGCTTAAAGCGCCATCCTTCAAATAGAAACATCGTCATGCCCGCGCAGTGTTCGCCGTTCATGCGCTAACCCATTGATAATACAAATGCCACACATAACAGCTCTGTTATGTTTCCTCTTGCGCTACACACAACAGATGTGTTATGCTTCTTTTCATTGAATCTTGAGAAACTGCTAGGAACAGCAACGAGTTCAAAAGGTGGTTGGCAAAGCAAGGCGCGATTTTCGGGGCGCAGAAGGGGAGGCATCTGAAAGTTTATCTGAACGGAAAAATGTCCGTGCTCCCGATGCATGGGAAGAAAGAGCTTGGTAGTGGTCTGATAAAGGCGATTAAACGTCAGCTTGGAATCTAGGAGGTCAAAATGTTTGAATATCCGGTCAAAATCGAAAAAGATACTAACGGTACTTATCTGGTTTCGTTTCCCGATATTCCCGAAGCTCATACCTTTGGGGATACGATTGAAGAGGCTATGGAAAACGCTAACGAGGCTTTGGAAGTTGCGTTGTCCGATTATGTTGACGAATGGCGCAGGTTGCCTAAAGCATCCAAAGGCAGAAGGCTTGCCCGTCCGTCTATTCAAGGGGAATTGAAGTTGTCAGTTTACAAGACTCTGCGCGATCAAGGATTGAGAAAGACAGACCTTGCCCGCAGGATGGGGGTTGCCCTTATGCAAATCGATAGGATTCTTGACCTCACCCATCTTTCAAGAATTGAGCAACTGGAATCTGCCATCAAAGCCCTGAACCAGAGGGTGCATCTTGAGCTTAAAGCGGCTTAGTCTATGGAGGAAAGCAGAATTGCCCGCGATGTTCGGTTGATATTGGTGAGCCCTACATGATTCGAACCGCTTAGATTTTCTTAGGAGCGAAGCGACTTAGAAAATCTTGCGTCCCCGCGCAGGCGGGGAACCATGGAAAGAGATACCCCCGCAGAAAAAGTGGCGCGCCCTAGAAGATTCGAACTTCTGACCTGCTGCTTAGAAGGCAGCTGCTCTATCCAGCTGAGCTAAGGGCGCCAAAAGGCTTTGGAAAACAGCCATTCTCGCATTTGGAAGCTAATAATTCGTTAGCCCGAAGCATTCAAGAAAAAAGCCTTTAATACGACCAGTGAATGTCCACGTTGGTGAATTCACTCACTTTGTGCCTCGCTTATCGCTTGCTGGGCGCCCCTATAGATTCGAAGGGCTTAATATGTCCAGCCCGATAAGCTCTGTTCCCCCACTCGTACCCGTAAACAGCTTAATTTTCTTCTGCCCGGGGCGCGGCGTATGGTTCGGCGCTGTCCCACAAGGCTTGCCAATTCTCGCCATAAAGGCGGGCGAGTTCCGGCGCTTGCCATAGCACAAGCACGTTTTCGGAATTCCGCTGTTCCGCCGCCGCCGTATAGTTGAACGAGCCGGTTTGAACCGTGCTCCCGTCGATAATCATATATTTATCATGCTGCAAGGCATGCTCCGTATCCACGCGCACGGGAATTTTCGCCAGCGCGATGATGGGCATGACGGAATGGCTGCCCTTTTCAATCTGGCCGCGATCCACGACGACTTTCACGTCAATGCCAGCCTGATGCGCCTCAATCAGCGCCTTGGCGATGGGGCGCGAGGTAAAGGAATACGCGGCGACCCGAATGCTTTGCTTTGCCGCGCCGATGGTTTTGATGATTAACTCCGTCGCCCCGCCGCCCGGCGAGAAAGCGACTTCCGCCGTCTGCGGCAGAGGCGCCGTTTCCGATCTCCCGCCTTGCAGATAGTGCAAAGCGCGGTCGACGAAAGACGGCGACGCCTGAATAGGGATCAAAAAGCCCAGGAAGACGAGGACGAGGATAAGGCTTTTTGAGGAAGCCGATGCGGCGGATTTGGACATGCGATTAAATGTTTTTGAGACGCTCTCTATTTTAGACGCATTCGCGCATTCAGTCCAGCAAGCTAACCAGCTTCGTCAGGAGCGGCTTGCAGGGGCGATGCGGCCTTGCCCCAAAGCGCGTCGAACTGCTTGCGATAGGCTTCCGCCACAGGCTGCACGGAAAGACGCGCGACGAACGCTTTTTCGCTGTCGATCAGAACGAACGCCAGCCGGCCCCCGCATATAAAAAAGGGAACTGAAAAAAATTTGTCCGCCGAAATGGCGCGGCATTCGCCATAAGGGGCGGATGGCGCCTCCTCCCCGTTTCCGCGCGCAAGGCAGCGGATTCGAGTGCCGTTTAGTTGCCCCATGCGTTGAAAATGCGCTTTGGCATAGTCGCCCAGATGATGCGCAAAAGATTTTTCGTCAATGCAAAAGGCGCAAATATCTGCGCCCGACTTCGCGGATTCGTAAAGGGAATCGAAAAACGCTTTCAGCTCTTCTTCGCCTTTAAAAACCTTTACGGGCTCGGTCTTCTTTCGAACGCCGTCGGCGTCCAGAAAGCAAACGTCATGCGCGGCAAACGCTTTCAGAATGGCTTTTTCGGTCGCTTCCTGCGGGCGGAAAACGCCGCGCTCAATGTTTTTGACGGTTTCCTGAGAAATGCCGCAAGCCTTCGACAAATCGCCGCGGCTCCAGTCCAAAAGGCCTCTGGCGGCTCTTAATTGTTCCGGTGTGATCATCGCAACCCCAATTTCGTCCAAAAGTTACCTATTTTTTGATCTTTTGCGCAAGCGAGACATTAATGGTTAATGCCCTTTTTTGGCATGAAAGTAAAATAACCATATTTCTGCAGTTTAATTGCTATTTGATCGCGAGCTATAATGGTTCAAAGGCTAGGATATTAGGACAATAAATTTGAGGAATTTTTTATGAGCAACGCATGCTTAACAGCGGATAAAAATCCTACGGTCCGACCGGCGGACGACAAGGCATGGATGCAAGCGCCGCGTCTGCTTTCCCGTTCGTTAAACGACAATCAGCGAACATCCCTTTCCGCCATGATTGCTTATGTTTCCCATGAGTCCGGACAAAGCGAATTTAGAATCGAAAATCAGCTTTCAAACCATTTTAATATCCCGAATTCCCAGTATCTTCCCGAAAAAGATTTTGACGACGCAATCCGCTTTCTTACCGATGTGATCATGTAACACCAACCGCCCAATGAAATGACTTGTTATGGGTCACGAGCGGGGGGCGGTACACGACGTCCAAAACTTCGGGAGACTCCCTTGCCATGCGTAGGAAGAAAATTATGGATGTGCCTTGCGTTCGTGTTTTCCGCCGAAGCCTTTGCGCTCGAGCTTGCGCCGGAAGCGGATCGATTTTATCCGCAAGCGCCGCGCGCGCCTGAGGCTGACAGATTTTATCCAGACCCGCCCATCGCGCCCGAAGCGGAAAGATTCTATCCCCAGCCGCGAACGGTCATGCAAGCCGATACTTTTTATCCATCGCCACCGATGGCTCCCGAGGCATCGCGTTTTACTCCATCTCCATCGAAAGTGCCCGAAGCGTCGCGTTTTTATCCGCAAGCGCCGCGCGCGCCGGAAGCCCAAAGGTTCACGCCCAATGCGCCCCGCGCGCCGCAGGCGCAGCGGTTTAATCCTTGATGCTTGACGATCAGTGAACGCCCAGCTCCGTTTTACTTTGCTCGCTCTGCCCTGTTATCGCTTGCTGGCGCGAATAGGGACCCGTGCTGGGGCTTTCATTGGAGGACGGGTATATAATAAATTAGCGGATATAAACGTGCACTTCAGGCGTTTGCGCCGTTTGCGCTTGCGTGCTGGACATGGAAATGCGCGAAGGTTGCAAGCCAAGCTGAATCAGCGACCGCTTTACCTCGTCCGCGTGGGCTTTGGCCATTTGCTGCTGCTCGGCGACAAAGGCGGAATCGCCGCTGGAGGGAGTCACCGCCACAACGGAAAACTCGGCGGTCGGGCGACGTTCGATAACCGAGCCGATGGCTTGCGACAATTGCTGTTCGTATTCGACGCGCGGCTGGTTGTAGCGAATAAGCACAAGCAAGTGCCCCAGAGATTGAGGACCGACTAACGGGGAAGCCGTCACGGGCGTAGGCGCCAAACTGCCCGTGTTTTGAGTCACCGGCATCAGGGGCGCCGGCTGGGGAACGGGGGGGGATACGGGCGACACCGCCATGCTCGGCTGATTGACGATGACGGGGCGATTAGCCAGGCTGTTGCCCAGCATTTCGCCGCGGCTGATGGCGAAAGCCAAAGCCTGGACGTTTGCCCTTTCGGTCGCCAAATAGCTGGATTGGCGCTGAATGTCGGACGTCGTTTCGTTCCGCAGGTAGTCAAGCTGAACAACTTGGCGGGACACCTCGTCCTTTAAAAGTTTCAATTGATCGTGGTCTTCGTCCACCGCGCCGGCCAACTCGAAGGCGGCTTCGACGGAATCGAGCAGGTACGACGCGACGGAAGCGTCGTTGTCGATGGCGACGCGAAGCGAATTCAGCTTGTTCAGGGACGAGGTGACTTCATTCAGGCTGGCCTCGGCCTCGGACCATTGGCGAAGCAAGATGGGGTTGCCCTTGGTCGTGCCGTTTTGCAAGCGCGCCGTGATGGCGGCGACCGTGCTGTGGTACTGAACCGCGCCTGCCGCGCCGCTTGTGCGCAGGATGGCGAATTCGTTTGAATTCAGACTGACGGAAGAACGCAACCGCGCCACTTCGTCGCGCAAGGCGGCGGCGCGATTGCCGACCACCGTGCCGCTTGAGGGGCCGAAATTGGCGATGCCTTCGGTGCTGACCAAAGCCATGCGCGGAAGGGATGCCGGTTCCGAAGGCGGCGGCGCCTCGCTGACCGTTTGCGTGTCAACGTCCTCGGCAAGGACGGGGCTGATCGCAAGAAAAATCGCGAGAAAAGACAGGAGGCCGAATTTGGCTATTTTCGTGTCACGGATCGACATCGTGCATCACCTTTGTTGGTACGCGCAGAGCGGAAAAAACTTAACCCGAATCTTTACTTCTTTAACGGATAGCTGCCAAAAAACCAAGCCCTTGCGTAAAAAACAAGGCGTTATGGGCGAAAGTGTAGCATTTTAGTCCCGTGACGGCGGTTTTGCCATTCGTTTGCGCCATCAATGCGTGTAGAGGCGGTCTAAGAGAAGCACAAACAATACGAAGGCGGATCGACTTTATAGAAAAGGGTAAATCATATCGGCTGCGAGATAACTTTAACGGCCTTTTTTGCCCTTATTTGATTTCTGTTTACGCTTTTTCGGCGATTGAGTTTTTTTGATTAGGCCTGTCCTTTCCTCCGCCACCAACTTCATCGCCATGCTGCCTGTGATGCGGTCGGCCATGGTTAATTGCACGGCGATAGGCTGTCCCAGCCGATAAACTGATTTTGTTCGCCGTCCCACCAAAGCCTGCCGCTTTTCGTCATGGAAATAATAATCCTCGGGCAGCGTGCTGATCGGAATAATGCCGTCCGCGCCGTTTTCATCCAAACGCGCGAAAAGCCCGAAGCGAGAAACGCCGCTGATTTTCGCGCCGAACGTATCGCCGACGCGATCCGCCATAAACAGCGTCACGAAGCGATCCATCGCGTCGCGCTCGGCGGCGATAGATCGACGTTCTGTCGTTGAGATATGATCCGCGATTTCTTCGAGTTTATCGACTTCGCGATCCGTCAGGCCGCCTTCGCCAAGGCCGCAGACGCGGATCAAGCCGCGGTGCACGACAAGATCGGCATAGCGCCGGATTGGTGAAGTAAAATGCGCATACTTTGCCAAAGCCAATCCAAAGTGACCAATGTTTTCGGGGCTGTATATGGCTTGCGATTGGCTGCGCAAAATCATTTCGTTCACGACCTGCGCATGCGGCGTTCCGGCCGCGTTTTCCAGAATCTGCGTCAGAAAGCGCGGGTGCAATTGCGCCTTGGGCACAAGGCTGATCCCCAATGTATCGAGAAAATCGCGCAGGCCGTCGAGCTTCATTTCCGTCGGCCTGTCATGGATGCGGTATAAGCAAAAACCCGCTTTTTGAGGCCGTTTGTCGGTTATTGAACAAGCTCCTTCCAACTGAGCCGCCGCCGCCACGTTGGCAGTGATCATGAACTCTTCGATCAGGCGGTGGCTGTCCAATCGCTCCTTGATTTTAATGGAGACGATTTTGCCGTGTTTAATGTCGACCGCGCGTTCCGGCAAATCCAGCTCCAGCGTCCCGCGTTTAAGCCGCGCGCGCAAAAGACAATGGAAGGCGCCGTAAAGAGGCTTTAAAACCGTCTCCAGCAAAGGCTTTGTCTTTTCGTCGTCTTTGCCGTCGATGGCTGTTTGCGCCTGTTCGTAGGTCAGCCGCGCGTGGGATTTCATAAGCCCGCGCACGAACCGCCAGCGCGTCAACTCGCCGTCCTTGTCAATCCACATGTGCGCGGCAAGGCACGCCCGCTCGACATGCGGCTTTAAAGAACATAATTCGTTGCTCAGCGCCTCGGGCAGCATGGGCACCACGCGGTCGGGGAAATAGGTCGAATTGCCGCGCTCGTAAGCAGTTTTGCCCAGCGCGCTTTGGGGGCGCACATAATGCGCGACATCGGCAATGGCGACAATCAAATGCCAGCCCGCGCCGTCCTTTTCCGCGAAGACGGCATCGTCGAAATCCCGCGCGTCGGGCCCGTCGATAGTGACAAGCGGAATGCCGCGCAAATCCGCTCGGCCTTTTAAATCGACGGGCTTTGCCGCGTCGGCTTCTTCTAACGCCTCCTTGGAAAACTCATCGGGAATTTCGTGTGTGGCGATGGCGATAAGGCTGACGGCCTTGGGCGAGTCGAGAGAGCCGATGATTTCCAGCAGCTTCGCTTCCTTTTGCCACCGGTTTGCGCCCGTTTTTTCGGCAACGACAAGCAGCCCGCTTTCCAATTTGAATTGCGGCTTGGCGCGAAGGTTATACTCGCCCCGCATCCTGCGGTTTGTGGACGTAAGCCGCCAACCTTTGCCTTCCTTTGAAATGACGCCGACGATGCGGCGGCTTTCTTCTTTTTCGGGAAGGATTCGGCTTCGCTTAACGCCATGCGCAAATGGCCGCTTGCCGGGCTTGGCTGATCTCAAATGCCTGTGCCGCGAGGATGTTTTCATCTCACTCTCTATAAAACAAAAAATTTTCCGTATCTTCTTCGCAAAGCGCGAGGGCAAAACCGCGCTCGGAAAGATGCGCGCAGCATTCCTTGAGCTCGTCGGTCCTCAAATTCGAATATTCGATACATATAAGGCGCGTTTTAAAGCGCGCGATATCAAGCTGCTGCGCGATCATCCAATCGCTTCCTTCGGTATCGATAACCGCGACATCGATATGCGGAATGTCCCCGATTGTTTCCAAAAGAGAGCGACACGGGACTTCCGTCTTTCTCATATGCGCCTTAAAGCGTTCGGCGTAATCCTCTCGCCCCATAAACCCGCGGTCGGAAAAGGAAGTCGTCATGCCCAAGGCTTCTTTCGGCAAAAATCCTTTGGTGACGGCTTCAGGATCAATTCTGTAAAGCGGCAGTGCGCCCGAATGATCCGAGATTGCGCAATTGATTAGCTTCAACTGCGGCTGGGATGCGTAAGTTTTTTGCAAAAGGGCGAACATGTCGGGCAAAGGCTCGATTAAAAGCCCTTCCCATCCGCCCTCGATCAAAAGGGGATGTAAAAGATCAAAGAAAACGCCGTCCATCGCGCCGACTTGCAGCGCGAAGGGCTTTGAAACCGAATTTTTAACTTTCCTTGCCAATTCATGAAACGACGCGCGCGGAAGGCGGTTAATCGCGGCGTTGGCGGTCATCGCGGTCATTCTTTCTTTCGTTTCGCCTTTTTGGCCTTGGCCTCGGGGTTGGCCGTCTCTTTGACTTTGCCGCCTTTGGCGTTTTTAGCTTTATCCTTTTCGGCCTTCGCCGCAAGGATTTCAACCGCGTCGTTTAAAGATAAATTCTCGGGATCGTAATCCTTGGTCACTGTTGCCATCAGCTTGCCCCACTTTATATAAGGGCCGAAGCGTCCTTTGTTCAGCGTTACGGGCTTTTTATCTTCGGGGTGTTCTCCTAAAGCCTTTCCGGCGGATGCGCCGAAACGGCCTTTGCTCGGCTCGGCCAGCAAAACGACCGCGCGGTTCAGGCCGACATTCAGCACATCGTCGTCCGGCGGCAGGCTTTTGTATTGGGATCCCATTTTCAAATAAGGGCCAAAGCGCCCGATGCCCGCCGTTATCATTTGCCCCGATTCAGGATGCTTGCCCACTTCGCGGGGCAGATCCAGCACGCGCAGGGCGGTGTTCAGATCGATCAAATTCGGATCCATGCCCTTGGGCAGGGAAACGCGTTTGGGTTTGGGCGCGTCCGATTTTTTCTTTTTCTTCTTTTTCTTGCCCTCTGGTTCGGCGGCTTCAGGCGCGGCGGCGGTTTCTACTTGCACATAAGCGCCATAGGGGCCGACGCGCACGCTCACCGGCATGCCGGATTTGGGATCAACGCCAAGCTCGCGCGGGCCCGCCATTTGCGGCTGCGAGGAATCGCCGTTCGCGACGGCAAGGGGGCTTGTGTTGCGGCAGGTCGGGTAATTCGAGCATCCCAAAAAAGCCCCGTATTTGCCGAGTTTCAATCCCATGCGCCCCGTCTTGCACGAAGGGCAAAGGCGCGGATCGCTGCCGTCCAGCTGCGGCGGGAAAAAGTGCGGGCCAAGAACATTGTCCAGGGCGTCGATAACGTCGGATATCTTCAAGTCTTTCGTTTCGTCGATGGCGC
Source organism: uncultured Rhodospirillaceae bacterium (assembly GCA_964517415.1). Taxonomy (GTDB): domain Bacteria; phylum Pseudomonadota; class Alphaproteobacteria; order UBA9219; family UBA9219; genus CAIXLI01. The sequence goes on along the minus strand of CAZFCA010000003.1, from coordinate 73,402 downwards.
CGGAAAAGCCCTTCCAGAAATCGCCCAAAACCGTTTTCCAGTTCAATCGGCCGCCGGATATTTCGTCCAGCTTTCCCTCTAGGTCGGCGGTGAAATCGTATTCAACGTATTCCTTAAAGAAATTCTCAAGGAAGGTGGTGACGATGCGTCCCCGATCTTCTGGAATAAAGCGCTTTTTATCCAGCCGCACATAATCGCGGTCCTGAAGCACTTGCATAATGCTGGCGTAGGTGGAGGGGCGCCCGATGCCAAGTTCCTCCAGCTTTTTCACCAGCGAGGCTTCGCTATAGCGGGGGGGCGGCTGGGTGAAATGCTGCTCGGGCTTGATCTCTTTTTTCTGAAGCGGGTCTTTTTCGCTCAAGGGCGGCAGGCGCACGTTGCCATAGCCGTCGTCGTCCTGTTTCTTGTCCTCGTCCACGCTTTCCTGATAGACTTTGAACCAGCCGTCGAAAACGACGACGGAACCCGTCGCGCGAAACGTCGCTTTGCCGCCCTCGCCGACGATATCCACGGAAACCTGATCCAGCGTCGCGCTGGCCATTTGCGAGGCCATCGTGCGCTGCCAGATCAACGTATAAAGCGCGAGCTGCTCTTTGTTTAAATGCCTCGCCACCTGCTCGGGGCGGCGCGACAAATCGGTGGGGCGAATGGCTTCGTGCGCTTCCTGCGCGTTCTTGGTGGTCGATTTGTAAAGACGCGGGCTGGCGGGGACATAAGCATCCCCGAAATCCTTGGCGATCACGCTGCGCGCCGAAGCGACGGCCTCCATCGAAAGCGACACGCCGTCGGTACGCATATAAGTGATAAGGCCGACGGTATCGCCGCCGATATCGACGCCTTCATATAAATTCTGCGCCGTGCGCATCGTGCGCGTCGCGCCCATGCCCAGTTTGCGCGAGGCCTCTTGCTGCAGGGTGGAGGTTGTGAAAGGAGGGTAGGGGTTGCGCTTGGTCTGCTTCTTTTCGACCGCGCCGACCGAATAAGTCAGCTGATTAAGAAGCGAAAGCGCGGCTTGCGCCTCCGCGCCTGTTTGCAGGGCGAATTTGTCCAGCTTCTTGCCGTTCAAGTGCGTCAAATGCGCGGGCACATCCCTGTGCGACGCGGTCGTAAACAGGCCTTCGATGGTCCAGTATTCCTGCGCCTTGAATTTCTCGATCTCCGACTCGCGCTCGCAAATCAAGCGCAAGGCGACGGATTGCACGCGCCCTGCCGATTTCGCGCCGGGCAATTTGCGCCACAAAACGGGCGAGAGAGAAAAGCCCACCAGATAATCCAAAGCGCGCCGCGCCATATAGGCGTCGACCAGATCGGGGTCGATCTTGCGCGGATGCTGAATGGCCTCGGTCACCGTCTTCTTGGTAATTTCATTAAAGGTGATGCGCTGGATGGATTTGTTTTTGTCCAATCCCTTTTCGTGCAGAACTTGCTGGATATGCCACGCGATAGCCTCGCCCTCGCGGTCGGGATCGCTTGCAAGATATATAGTGTCGGCGCTCTTAACGGCCTTGGCGATCTCGCTTATGGGTTTTTGCGCGCGTTCGCCCAGCGCCCAGTCCATGGCAAAATCTTGCTCAGGCCGGACGGATCCGTCTTTGGGGGGCAAATCGCGTATATGCCCATACGAGGCCAGGACGGTGTAATCATCGCCCAGATACTTATGAATAGTCTTTGCCTTCGCGGGCGATTCTACAATGACGAGGTTATGCGACACGTTGATCCTATCAGAATGACCTTGTTTCCAGCCTGCCGTTCAATGCGCCCGGCCAGCTCCAATTCCAGGAGGATGGTCAGGACAACGGAAGGGGATACGTGGCATTCCCGGACCAATTCGTCAACCGATACGGGCGAAGTCGTTAGATTTTCAAGGATTTTCCCCCTTGCGTCGGCGAGGTCGTACTCATGAATAACCGGCAATTGTATGTCGAAATCGTTTGCCGGGGGCTCTGCGAGGAGGCGCGGCGGGGCATGGATATGCTTTAAAATATCCGCCGCTTTTTCCGTAAACACGGCGCCTTGGCGAAGCAGATCGTTGGTTCCCGTGCTGCGCGGGTCAAGCGGCGATCCGGGAACGGAGAAGACTTCGCGCCCTTGGTCCAGCGCCATTTTCGCCGTGATCAGCGAACCGGATTGCATGGCGGCCTCGACGACCACGACGCCGAGCGACAGGCCGGATATGATTCGGTTGCGGCGGGGGAACAGCTTGCCGAAAGGCTCAAGCCCCATCGGCATTTCCGAGACAATGCATCCCGATTCCACAAGCTGCGCATAAAGGGCGTCGTTTTCCTGCGGGTAGATGACATCCACGCCGCCCGCCAAAACGGCGACGCTCCCCGTTTCAAGGCTGCCCTTATGCGCGGCGGAATCGATACCGCGCGCCATGCCCGAAACGACAACGATGCCCTGCTGGCCAAGTTCGCGCGCCAGTCCTTCCGCGATTTTGCGTCCGTTAAGCGAGGCGTTGCGCGCGCCGACGATGCCGATGCTGCGCTTATGCAATAAATGCGTGTGGCCTCGCGCGATGAAAAGCGGGGGCGCGTCCTCGGTCGCGGCCAAGGCTTCGGGATAGTCCGGCTCGCACGAGGCGATCAGCTTGGCGCCGATTTTTTTGATGCGCACAAGTTCGGCGTCGATTTGCGAAGGGGGAGGGAGCTTGAAATTCCTGCCGCCGCCGCGTTTGGCCATGGACGGCAAAGCGTCGAGCGCCGCGCTTGCCGATCCGAATTTTCTCAGCAATTGCCGAAACGTCACCGGTCCCACGTTTTCCGTGCGATAAAGCCTCAGCCAATCGTGTTTCTCTTTCTCGTTCAACGGCGCGCGCGGCATTAGGGGGAATGTCCAATCCTTGGTTCGTTGTGGGACAGCAGTCGCCGGATATTTTCGCGATGTTTGAAGAAAATAAGGGCGATGATGACCACGGTAACAGGAACCAGATCATAACACCCGAATACAATAATAACCAGAGGAACCAACAGGGAAACGATCAACGTGGCAAGCGAAGAAATTCGAAGCCAAAAGACAAGCGGCAACCACAAGGCGACGACCACAAGCGCCGTCGGCCAATGAAGCGCGCCTATAACGCCGATACCTGTGGCAACGCCTTTGCCGCCTTTGAATTTCAACCAGAGAGGGAACATGTGCCCCAGCACGGCCATCAGTGCCGCGATGGAAAGCGCTGCGGGAGAATCAGGACAAACAAAAAAAGCAATTTTAACAGCAACAAAGCCCTTGAGGGCGTCGAGAAACAAAGTCAGGGCGGCGAGCTTTTTATTCCCCGTGCGCAAAACATTCGTCGCCCCGATATTGCCCGAGCCGATGGCGCGAATATCGCCCATGCCGGAAAGGCGCGTCAGAAGAAGGCCAAAAGGAATGCTGCCCAGAAGGTAGGACAAAGTTGAGATGAGAAACAAAACCGTCGCATTCATCATGCACTGCCCTTCAAACTCGGGATAGAAAGCCCTTCCCCTTGATGGGGGAGGGTTTGAGTGGGGGTGAATGTGCCATGGTATTATTCCGTGGACAAAAGAAGGTCAATCACCGCCATGCGCACGGCTACGCCCATCTCCACCTGTTCGCGAATGACGCTATGTTTCGGATCGTCTGCCAATTCGCTTGTCATCTCGACCCCGCGATTCAGCGGCCCGGGATGAAGAACGATAACGTCCGGCTTGGCGGCCTTCAGTTTTTCATGCGTCAGGCTATAGGCGTCTATATAAAGCTGCGCCAGCGTCGAAAAATCATATCCAAGGCCGGGCCTTTCGTGCTGCACACGCAGCATAATAATCGCGTCGGCATCCTCTATGCCGCCTTCAAGACTGGACGTAATTTCCACGCCCATGTTTTCGTAATCGGCGGACAGGAAATAAGAAGGGGCGATCACGCGAATCTTCGCCCCGAATTTTTTTAGTAGATGGATGTTAGATCGCGCCACGCGGCTTCGCGCCACATCGCCGCAAATGGCCACGTTCAAATCCAGCCGCCCTTTGCGCCGTCGCATCGTCAGCGCGTCCAGAAGGGCTTGCGTCGGATGCGCACGCTTGCCGTCGCCCGCGTTGATCACATGCGCGTTGACGAAAGGCGCGATAGAGCGCGGCGCCCCGTCTTCGGGGTGACGCATGACAAGCGCATCGATCTGCATGGCGTTCAGGGTCAAAGCGGTATCCAGAAGCGTCTCGCCCTTTTGCGTGGAGCTTTGCGAGACGGGAATATTCGCGACGTCCATGCCCAGCCGCTTGGCGGCGATTTCAAAAGACGTGCGCGTGCGCGTGGAATTCTCATAAAACAGGTTAATGGAAGTGCGCCCGCGAAATTTATCGATTTTCTTGTTGGTTTTGCGGTTTTGCTCCACAAAGGTTTCGGCAAGGTCCAAAATGGCCGTGACATCCTCGGCGGAAAGAGCCTCGGTATCCAGCAGGTGGTTATGAGAAAAAGCGTACGGCATTGGCGAAGGGCGTGTAAAGGGTGTAAGACAAGTCAGCTAGTAGAAGCCGTCATTCCGTAAATTCTAGATATATGTGCATACCTAACATAGGCCAAGCCCTGTCCCAACGCCAAATGCAAAAAGTCGATGAAGACGAAGCCGGAATCCGCTTGGACCGCTGGTTTAAAAGGCATTTCCCCGCCCTCGGGCACGGGCAGCTTGAAAAACTGATTCGTACAGGCCAAGTCCGGGCGGACGGCAAACGCTGCAGCGCCTCGACTCGCCTTGAAGCGGGATGGGAAATACGCGTTCCGCCGCATGTCAGCGCGCCGCCCAAGCAAGACGCCGCGAAAAAATCCACGCGCAACGCGAACGACATTAAAAAAATGATCCTCTATGAGGATAACGACGTTCTGGTTCTGAACAAGCCTGCGGGACTCGCCGTTCAGGGGGGCACCGGCTTGAAAAGCAGCATCGACCATCTTCTCTCGTCTTTCGCGGATGAAAAACACGGCAAGCCGAAGCTCGTGCATCGTCTGGATCGCGATACGAGCGGCGTCTTGCTTATCGCGCGCACGCCGTTTGCGGCCGCCAAGCTGACGGAGTCTTTCAGGAAGCGCGAAACGAAAAAAATTTACTGGGGATTGACGGTCGGCGCGCCGAAGCCAGCCAAAGGACGCATCGAGGCGCCGGTCGCTCGGCGGGGTGAAAAAATGATCGTCGCGCAAAAACAGGAAGATGAAGAGGACGCCAAAAGCGCCGTAACGCTTTACGAAACAGTCGAACATGCAAAATTATTGGCGGCTTTCGTGGCCTTGTGGCCCATAACCGGCCGAACCCACCAGCTTCGCGTTCACATGGCGCATATCGGCGCGCCGCTGCTCGGCGACAGGGTTTACGGCGCGCCTACGCCCGAAGGCTTCCCCGCCGGGGAAATCGGCAAGGGGCTGCATCTTCATGCCCGCAGGCTGATCATCCCACATCCCCGTAAAGGATTGATCGATATAACCGCGCCGCTAAATCCCGACATGCGTAAAACATGGGAATGGTTCGGTTTCGATGCGGCGGCGGACGACGATCTTTTTTCTGATGCATAAAAGCCGAAGCGGGATTAGACTTTTATTCGGTTTTAAACAAAGTGGTTTTCCATGAACAAAATGCTCAAAGCCGCCTTCATCGTGCTCGCCGCCGTCGCGGCTGTTTTTGCCGGCCTTGTGGTTTATGTCGGAACCATGGACGCCAATATATATAGACCGCAGCTTGTTAAAATCTTAAGCGAAAAGACGGGCCGCGTCGTCAAGCTGAACGGACCCATCGATTTTTCATTGGGACTTTCGGGGCTTCGCGTTTCCATCGAAGACGCGTCGATTGCAAATCCGGAAGGGGCGAGCCGCCCGGAAATGGCAAGCATGGGAAAGTTCGATCTGGGGCTCTACCTCTGGCCTCTTCTGGACCGAAGGATTTCGATTCGCGAAATCTCTATTGAAAATGCCGACATTCTTCTCGAAGCCTCGGCTTCGGGCCAACGCAACTGGGATTTCAAGGAAGGTGCGCGAGCGCCCGCAGCGGAAACCACTTCGGCGGAAGCCAAAGCCCCAAGCGCCTCGGTTAGTGTCGATTACATATCGATTATCAACAGCCAAATCGCCTTCCGAAACGCGAAAGGCAAGGTGAACAGCTTTAATGTCGCTTCGCTGCAGTGGCAGAAAAGGGCGACAGGCGCCGCGCTGAGCATGACAGGGGACATCAACGGCAAGCCTCTGACGCTGGACATCAAGACAAGCCTTGCCGATCTTATCAGCAAACAGCCGTTCGCTTTCGATATCGGCGCGACGTACGACGCCGTTCGCCTAATCGCTCAAGGCAAGGCGGATTTCGCGCGCGGGACGGCAGTTTTGTCTTCTTACGAGCTTTCTTCCGGCAACTCCAAAATGCAAGGCGATCTGACGGCCGCATGGAAAGGCGCGCTGCCGGTTTTAAAGGGCGAGCTAAAGAGCGACCGCATCGACCCGGCGGATTTTAAGGTCGCAGCGAAAGAGGAAAAAACGGAAAAAGAGAAAACGGTCGAGCAACCCCAAGCCGCGCCTTTGCGTAAACGTCTTTTTAGCGACGAGGTTCTGCCGTTCGACTCGCTCACAGCCTTCGAGGCCAATTTAAAAGTCAACATCGGCGAAATGCCCGTCGGCGATGCCGTCTTAAGGCAGATAGAGGCTGCGCTTGTTTTGTCGAACGGCAATCTTTCGCTAGAGCCGATTCAGGCGATGCTTGGCGGGGCGGTTGTCCGCGCGCAGATCAAGGCCAATGCCGCGCTAACTCCGGCGCGCGTTTTGATGGGCGTCATAGCCGAAAACGTGGATCTTAAGGACTTGCAGAATATGGGCTCCATCCCGGCTTTCATGTTGGGAAAGGGCGGCGCCAATATCCAGCTTGCGGGCGAAGGCAACACGCCGCACGAAATTGCCTCGACGCTTGGCGGCGTCGTTGTCCTGAGGGCGGAAAAAGGCGAAATTTTGCGCGGCGCGGCGGCGGATATATCCTCGTCTCTTGCCAATCTCTTTAATCCAGGCGGGGCGAACAACGTCCTCAATTGCATGGCGGCGCGTTTCAACGTCAAGAACGGCGTGATGGCCGACAACGGCATCCTTGTGGATTCCATGGCGACGACGGTTGCGGGAAACGGCACGATCAATCTGGCCAGCGAGATGATCGCCATGTCCTTGCGCGCCAAGACCAAGTTGGTCGACGTGGGCGGCATCGTTCCCGCATTGCAGATTATCGGCGATCTGGCCAGCCCTTCTTATGCCATTGACGCGGCGGGCACGGTAAAGAACGTCGTCGGCGCGTTGACTTCCGGCGATATTAACGTTATCGGCAGCGGCGTGCCGGATATGCAGAAGGACCCGGCAGGGGGTAACGCCTGCCTTTACACGCTTGATCACCCACAGAAAGCGCCCACTTCCAAGGTGTTGGTTCCCGGCGTCAGCAACCAAAAGATTAAAGACATTGGAAATAAAGTGATTAAAGGCCTGATTGGACAGTAATTGTTGACAGCGACGCGCGGTTTGCCTAAACCTTGCCGCCTATTGCGGGTGTAGCTCAGTTGGTTAGAGCGTCGGCCTGTCACGCCGAAGGTCGCGGGTTCAAGTCCCGTCACTCGCGCCATTTTTAAAGGTACTGCCAACCTTAGCTTGAAGTGGCTTGGTAGGAGTGCGCGCTTTGCCCCGCCATCAGGAAAAACGCCTTATGCCCTACAGCGCGGCCCAGATGTTCGATCTGGTCGCGGGGATCGAGCATTATCCCGAATTTCTTCCGTGGTGCAAAGAGGTTCGCTTTCTCTCCCGCACGAAGGATAAAGTCCTTGTTGACATGCGGGTGGGCACGCGGCTTTTTGCTGAAACCTTTCGCACCGAAGCGGTTATAGACCGTCCGCGAGCCATTAACGTGCAGTATAAATCGGGGCCTTTGTCGCATTTGTCGAACGCATGGGCATTCAAGCCCGTTGGCTCAAAGCAATGCGAAGTCTCGTTTGCGGTCGATTTCGATTTTCGATCCCCGATTCTTCGCGCCGCGATGAATATCTTTTTCGATAAAGCGCTCACGAAAATGGTGGCTGCGTTCGAGAAAAGAGCAAAAGAGCTGTATCGTCGCCGAATTAGTACGTTACCATCCGCTTATACCAACGGCACAATGAAATAACTCGTTTGGGTCACGAGCGGTTGCGAGAGAAGTCGAGCGCGGATGCGTTTTGGCCGTTTGGTATTAGGCCCATGCGGCGGCTGTGGCCATCTTTCCGTCCGCAGAGAATATTTTGGAAAGCAGGACGACAAGGCCGCTAGTTTGCTCCCAGGGAATGCGCCGATCTGGATAGCGATCCGCCGTCGAATCCCAGCAGTATGTGGCATGCCCGATTTTGCCTAGGCTGTTGCCGATGGTCCAATAGTGCTTGCTGCTGTTTTGCAGGAATTTCAGGAAGTCCGCCGAACCGGTTTGGAATTTGAACATTTTGTCGTAGCTGTTCTGATATTCTTTCAAAACGTCCTCGGCGGCCTGTTTTTCCCCCTTCAGGCGGCTGATGATGGTGTCGATCATCGCTTTAATCTCGTTGCGCTCCTGAACGCTGCCGGCGGCGACGGGCACTTGCAATTCGGCCAGCCACTTGGCAAGTTCTTTCATTTTCGGCAAGCCGCGTTCATATTCAAAGCCATAAAAATTAATGCCCTTCCAGGCGGCGAAGGTCTCCAATTCCTTTCCTTCGGAAAGCCGAAAGGCGAGGATAAGCGGATGCAGCGCTTCAAGATCGCGGCCTTCCCAGATTTTTTCAATCAGCTTTCGCGCCACTTCGTCGGACGACAAGGCATCGGGAAAAGCCGCTTTAGCCAACGGCTCGAAGCCTTTAAGAATATAGGATTCGATTTTATCCCAAAGAATTTTTTCGACCTCGAAGTAAGCCGGATTCATGTCGATTTTTTCGTTGATAAACACATCCTTCAGCAAGAACGGGTCCAGCGAAGGCAGTTTGTCGAGAATGCGTAGAACGCGCATGTCCTGATCCAGCGAGGCGGGCGGCAGATCGCCCTCGCCGAAATGATCGATCAGTCCCTGCTCAAGATACTTGTTGTGCACGAAGATGGTGCGGCCGCCTTCATAGATGTCGTTCTCGTTAAACGGAAAATAGAGCTTCGTGCCGATGGCGGCCCCGCGAGACTGCGGATCGGTGTCCTTGATCAAAACCAGATTGTTCAAAGGACGGCATTTAAAAAAAAGCTGCGCGTCGGGATGCTCGGCAAGGATTTTTCGCGTGATGATGTTGCAATTGAGGACGCGAGGCGACCCCACGTCGAGCATCGGCTTGAGATATTCTTTTGCCATGAAAAAACCGGTAACAAAAACACAAATCGCTGGCCGAGATTAGGCAGGATAAAGTTAAAAAAAAGTCTACGGGCAAGGCTTTTTGGCGTTAACACTTTAGTCATTTCCTCGCTCAGGGAAACAAACGAGAACTTGGTGCCGAGGAAATTAGCGGATTGATGAAGGCTCCTAAAAATGCTTAATAAGCGCATGTCCTCTGAAACTTTTAATCCGATTCGCCGTCGCGGCTTGATGTTCGTGCTTTCCTCGCCTTCGGGCGCGGGCAAAACAACCCTTTCCCGCCGGATTCTGGAGGCGGATCCCGAAATTCGACTCTCTGTTTCGGTGACGACCCGTCCGCCACGCAAGGGCGAAGTGGAAGGGCGCGATTATTTTTTCACCGACTCGACCGAGTTTAATTTAATGGTCAATCGGAATCAGCTTCTGGAGCACGCCAAGGTATTCGGCAATTATTACGGCACGCCGCGCCAGGCGGTCGAAAACGCGCTGGAGGCCGGGCGCGACGTTCTTTTCGATATCGACTGGCAGGGAACGCAACAACTGGCGGAAAAAGCCCGCGACGATCTGGTTTCCATCTTTATCCTTCCCCCTTCATGGCGGGAATTGGAACGCCGCCTGCAAACCCGTGCGCAGGACGACGGCCCGGAAATCGACCGCCGCATGGCCAAGGCGGTAGATGAAATGAGCCACTGGGCGGAATATGACTATGTCATCATCAATCACGATATCGAACGCTCGGCGGCCGCCGTTCGCTCCATCCTCTTCGCCGAACGCACAAAACGCCGCCGCCAGATCGGCCTCGCCGAATTCGTGAACGGCCTTCAGGCGGGAACTTAAGCAGAAAGCAGGAAACAGGGATCAGAAAAATCGATGCCCTGTTTTTTATATATTCGCGGCTTGGAAGAGGTCGGTGCCGCTGATGCTGACGGGGTTCGCCATCGCCATTTCTTCGTCATGCATGTCGTTAGCCGCTTCGCGTTCGTAGGGCACGTTTTCGATGGCGCCGCGCCCGCCGACGACTACAAGCTCGGTCAATTTTCCCGAAGGCGTAAAGCAGCCGCAAACCAAAGGTCCGCCGCGCCCGCAGCCGCCGTCCAGCGTGACGGCGAGATCGTCCAGATCCGCGCCGCCGTTGACGGAATCGAAGCCGCGCACGATGCGATTATAAATATTCGCCGCGCGCCCCGAAACATGGAACGGCACGGATGTCCACCACAGCGCCTCGCCCTGATCGTCTATGGAACGCGTCGGATCGAAACCTGCGGGAACGAAAAGCAGGCGCTTTTGTTCGGCGTCGGGATTGGCGAACGCGGCGCGGCGCATCGTGAACATCAGTTTTTCGTGCCCGGGTGATGTGCGCTGAAGCGAACGCAGATGATTGGTCCAGCGGGTGATGGTAAGGCTCCCTGCGCGGGCAACGGATCGCGTATCCGTAACGCTGATGCCGTAAAGCCGCAAATAGGATTCCACGCCCGAAAGCAAAAGTTTTTCCAGCATTTGATGCGGCAAGGGCGCGAATTGCAGGCGCAGAAGGCGTTGCCATGCTTCCTCGGCGGGCCCGCGCAGATAGGAAATGTCTGAAGCCTCAACGCCGATTTTACACAACAGCGCCGAACGAAAGAGCAAAATTTCTTCAAGAACCGCCGCATTATGGCGCGATTCGACCCCAAGATAATTGCCCAGATAAACAAGACGGTCGCGAACGGAAAAACGGCCCGCCAAATGATCGTGAAGGGTGGATAGACGCTCCACATCCCCATGAATAGCTGCCACAGCCCATATCCGCCGGGGGCTTCCCAGTTCGGCAAACTTCTCGTTCACGACACTGAACCCTTCGTTAAGAATAAGTTAACGCGAAAAGACCACTAACCGCTTCAAAAATCAATGATTCGATTTTGTCTTTCGATTGTTTCCCTTTTTGTGCCTTGTTCTATAAGCAAGCGATGATAAACGACCAAACATTTCAGGCTTTTACCAATCTTGGCGATAGCGCGGTTACGTTCGGCTTTGCTTCCGCGTTGGCGCTTTATTTGTTTTATTATAAGCAAAGGCCTGCCTTTTTGACGCTTGTCGTAAGTTATGTTGCCACAGGAGTATGCATCGCGCTGGGGAAATTTTTTATTTATAGCCATTGCAGCCTGGGTGAAATGCCTTTGACTTTGCATTCCCCAAGCGGGCACAGTGCCCTGTCGCTTGTTGCTTATGGCCTTTTCGGCTTTTTTGTATCCTCTTCGCTTCAAGGCTGGCGGCGGTTCGTTCCGCCGATGATCGTTTTTCCCATTGTCGCCCTGATATCCGCCTCCCGCATTCTTTTGGGTTACCACACCTTTGGGGATGTCGTTTCCGGCCTTCTTGCGGGTGCTATCATCGGTTTGATTGCATGGAGGTTTTTTATGCGCGGCAAATCAGTGTGTTGCCCTTGGATTCCTTTTATGCTTGCCAGTCTGGCTTTTTTATCCCTTCTTTATGGTAAAAGGATACCTGCCGAGGATTATATCGAACTATTGTCGGGGAGTGTTAAGAGGTCGCTTTATTCCTGTTGAAAGCGCAACAATTAATGATGAAAATCTTTAATTCGCGTTTATAGCCTTGAAATTCCTAAAAAAAACTCCATATAGACATCTTCGGGGAGAAAAAGGCGGCGATTCTTCGCTTTCATTTAATCAACAGACACCTTTGACCAGCCCGATAAATCCTTTATATACAGCTTTTCGTTGGGATTAGACACAGCAATGGCGACGACTAAAAAACAGGCAAAGAAAAAAGCCCCACAATCCAAAGCCCACAAGGCAAAGCCGCAAAAGACCGCCGCCAAGAAACCGGCGAAGAAGCCTGTGGCGTCTGCGGCTGCCCGCACGCCGGCGATAAAGGCGAAAGCTCCGGCGAAAACAGCGAAGGCTTCGTTGCCCGCGAAAAAGGACATCAAAAAATCGCCCCTTAAGGCCGAGCCGAAAAAGCCCGACCCCGAGAGCAAGCCCGCCGCGCTCGCCGCCAAGCCGGAGGCAAAGCCGGTCAAGACTCTTGCGTCCGAAGCTGAAGACATCAAAGCCGAAGACGAAAAAGCCGAAGCGCCGTTGATCGATATGGTGGCCGACGCCATCAAGAAGATGATCAAGAAAGGCAAGGAGCGCGGCTATGTGACGATTGACGAGATCAACGCCGTCCTTCCTCAAGACAAACTCAATTCCGATCTGATCGAAGATACGATGGCGCAGTTGTCCGAAATGGGCATCAGCGTCACCGAAGGCGACGAAGAGGAAGCGCCCAAAGCCGCAAAGGAAGGCGAGGAAGAAGCCGAAGAGGAAAAAGGCAACGTCAGCGAGGACATCGGCCGAACGGACGATCCCGTGCGCCTTTATCTGCGCGAGATGGGGTCGGTCGAATTGCTGAGCCGCGAGGGCGAGATCGCCATCGCCAAGCGCATCGAGGCCGGCCGCGAAATGATGATCGGCGGCATTTGCGAATCTCCGCTGACCATTCAAGCCATTTTGGGATGGAATGACGCGCTGAACGAAGGCAAGATGCTGCTGCGCGACATCATCGATCTGGAAGCGACGTACGGCGGCGCGCCGACAAGCGAAGCCGAAATGCTGGGCGAAGGCGAAAGCGCCGAAGCGGAAGAGGAAGAGGAAAAGCCCGAATCCGAGGACGGCGAGGCCGTTTTCGACGACGAAGAGCAGGAAAATCTTTCGCTCTCCATGCTTGAGGAAAAACTGAAGCCTCAGGTCATCGAAACTTTCGGCAAGATCGCCAGCGCGTATAACCGTCTTTATAAGCTACAAGCCGCGCGCATTTCCGCCGCGCAAAAAGGCGTCGAACCCACGCCGCAGTCCGACAAGAAATTTGATAAGACGAAGGAAGAGCTGGTCGATCTGGTTCGCACCATTCGCTTTAACAACAACCGCCTTGAACAACTGGTTCAGCAGCTTTACACGCTGAACCGCCGTCTGGTTGGCATCGAAGGGCGCATCATGCGCCTTGCGGGCGAAAGCGGCGTCGGTCGCGAGGATTTTCTGGCGCGCTATACCGGCCATGAGCTGGATCGCGACTGGCTGCGCGACGTGTTGGCCGGCAAGGTCGTGCCGCCGCCCAAGAAACCCATTGTCAAGGCCAAGGCTGAAAAGGGCAAAAAAGTCGAGAAGCCGTTGACGAAAGTCGAAGCCGCGCCCACAGTTAAATTCGTCGCGCCGAACGTCAAGGCGTGGTCGAAGTTCTCGGAACGCCACGAATCCGAAACTGACCGCCTGCGCGCCGAGATCGCCGCCATTTGCGACGAAGCGGGCTTGCCGCTTGTCGATTTCAAGCGCATCGTCATGACGGTGCAAAAGGGCGAACGCGAATCCAACCGCGCAAAAAAGGAAATGGTGGAGGCGAACCTGCGCCTTGTCATTTCGATCGCCAAGAAATACACGAACCGCGGTTTGCAATTCCTCGATCTTATTCAGGAAGGCAATATCGGCCTGATGAAGGCGGTCGAAAAATTCGAATACCGCCGCGGCTATAAGTTTTCGACCTATGCGACATGGTGGATCAGGCAGGCGATCACCCGTTCTATCGCCGACCAGGCGCGCACGATTCGCATTCCCGTGCACATGATCGAAACGATCAACAAGCTGGTGCGCACAAGCCGCCAGATGCTGCACGAAATCGGCCGTGAGCCGACGCCGGAAGAACTGGCGGAAAAGCTGCACATGCCTTTGGAAAAAATCCGCAAGGTCATGAAGATCGCGAAGGAGCCGATCAGCCTCGAGACGCCCATTGGCGACGAGGAAGACTCGCATCTCGGCGATTTCATCGAGGACAAAAACGCCGTTCAGCCGCTCGATTCCGCTATTCAGGGCAATTTGCGCGAAACAACGACGCGCGTCTTGGCGACGCTCACGCCACGCGAAGAGCGCGTGCTGCGCATGCGTTTTGGCATCGGCATGAATACCGATCACACGCTTGAGGAAGTCGGACAACAGTTCAGCGTCACCCGCGAACGCATCCGCCAAATAGAGGCCAAGGCCTTGCGCAAACTGAAGCATCCCTCGCGGTCGAGGAAGCTGCGGAGCTTCCTGGATACGTAAATATTATTCAGTCTTGTCCTTCTTGCAGCAGCAAGATCCGGCGTCGCATGTTTTGTTAACGCCCATCTTGCGATACAAGGGGCAGTATCCCAAAGCGCCCGACAAGACAAGAAGCAGCCCCAAAAGATACCACGGATTGGCGGGACCCCAAAAAGCCAGCGACGCGATCAAAAGCCCCAGAACGACGCGGGCAACGCGCTCGCACTCGCGCATGTTTTTGTTCATGGTAAAACCCTTTCCTCTTCGCAGGGGTTAGAATGAAAATCGCATTGATAATACCCTGAATGATTCAGACTTATTTAACAAGTTAGCGTTATGAGAAAAGAAGTCCAGCAGTTCAATTTTTGGGGTCGTTTTTCATAAATATCCTTGCATTCCGTGCCGGCAAGGATTCTTATGGAATTCCCGTTCGAATCGTTGAACACGATGGCTTGAGAATGAAGATCGGAAAAACTTTTCTATTTATTGCCTTGGCGTTCCTTCTTTTTTCGCCCGATGCCCTCGCCATGAAGGTGCAGAAGAACACGCACAAGAATGCGCGCCCCCACGTTTCCCGCAGCTATACTCGTCCTTTAGCCAAGTCTCGCCCGCAGCGGCAGGCCGCGCCGGTCTCGCGTTGGCGCCCCGACTACGCCGATATCGTTATCGATGCCCGGACGGGACGCATTCTTCATGCGGTCGCCGCCAGCGAGTTGCGCCATCCGGCGTCATTGACGAAAATGATGACGCTTTACATCACCTTTCAGGCCTTGGAGGCGGGGCGTATCAGCCTTGGCCAATATTTGTCCGTTTCGCAAAACGCGTCCTACCAGTCGCCCTCGAAACTCGGCTTGCGGGCGGGGCAGCGCATTCGGGTGGACGACGCTATTCGGGGCGTCGTGACGGAATCCGCCAACGACGCCGCCGTCGTTCTTGGGGAGTCTCTGGGCGGCAGCGAGGCGGGCTTCGCCGCCCTGATGACGCGTCAAGCCCGCGCCTTGGGCATGACCCAAACGCGCTTTCAGAATCCGTCCGGCCTTCCCGATCCCGACCAAGTCACCTCGGCGCGCGACATGGCCATTCTCGGCGCCGCGCTGATCAACCATTATCCGAAATTCTATCCTTATTTCCGGGCCGAAAGTTTCACCTATGCCGGAAGATTCCATCGCAATCACAATCACCTGATGGAACGCTACGAGGGGATGGACGGCATTAAAACGGGCTATATTCGCGCTTCGGGGTTTAATCTGGTGTCTTCTGTCAAGCGGGGTGATACCCGCCTGATCGGCGTCGTCATGGGTGGCACATCGGCCGTCGCGCGCGACAATCAAATGGCGCAATTGCTGGACGCCGCGTTTGAATCTTCGGAAACCCAATATAGCCGCATTGCCCAGGTCAAAGGCGAAGGCGACACGGACGAGGAAACCGTCGGCGACATTCCCTTGCCTGCCAAGGTCGCGGCCGTTTTCCCGCCAGTCGGCGCGGCGCATTCGCATGCCGCGCTGCCTCCTTCGCCAAAATCGGCCGCCCCGCAAAGCGATGTCGGCGCTTCGGCTAAAGGAAACTGGGGCGTTCAGATAGGCGCGTACAGCAATCCTACCGTTGGGAAACAGGCTTTGGCGTCGCTTCGCTCCAGCATCGCTCTTTTGCCGCGCCATGCCGAAGCGCAGGTTCAGGAAGTATCGACAGGCAGCACGACCTTGTATCGCGCGCGCTTCGTTTCCCTTGACCGCGAAACGGCGCAGAACGTGTGCTCTTATCTCGTCCAACGCAGCAAAAGCTGCCTCACGGTTGAGCAGTAATACCAAACGACCAATGAATATATCTACGCCGCGTGACTTTACTCGCTCTGCGCCTCGCTTATCGCTTGCTGGGCGTCACCATGGTTCCAAGGGCTTAAAAAGTCCAGCGAGCGATAAGCTCCCCGCAACCGCTCGTGACCCAAGCAACTCATTTCTTTGTATCGTTGGTTATAAGTCCCTAAGCCTCGAAATTTTCCGCGAGGAAGCGGTCGAGCAGCCGCACGCCGAATGCCGTCGCGCCCTTGGGTGAAAGAGGCCGGTTTTTGTCCTGCCAAGCCACGCCCGCGATGTCGATATGCGCCCAAGGCGTTCCTTTTTTGACGAAGCGTTGCAGGAATTGAGCGCCTGTGATGCTGCCGCCGTGGCGCTCGCCCACGTTTTTCATATCGGCCACCGTGCTGTCGATCATCTTATCATAAGCGTCGCCCATCGGAAAACGCCAAAGATTTTCCTCCACCGCCTTGCCCGCCTTTGTCAGGTTTTCGGCCAGCGTATCGTCGTTGCTGAAAAGACCGGCGTATTCATGGCCTAAAGCGATGGCGATGGCGCCCGTCAGCGTCGCCAGATCGACGATGCAGCGCGGCTTGAAGGTTTCCTGCGCGTACCATAAGGCATCGGCCAATACCAAGCGTCCTTCCGCATCGGTGTTGAGGATCTCGATTGTCTGCCCCGAAGCCGATTTGACGATATCGCCCGGGCGTTGCGCCGAACCGGAGGGCATATTTTCCGCAAGCCCGACGACGCCGACGACGTTTGCTTTGGCTTTGCGTTCCGCCAGCGCCTTGATCAAACCCATCACCGTCGCCGCGCCCGCCATGTCGTATTTCATTTTATCCATGTCCGCGCCAGGCTTAAGGGATATGCCGCCCGAATCAAAGGTAATGCCCTTGCCAACGAAACAAACGGGCGGTGTTTTGTCGGCAGGATTACCCTGCCACAGTAAACTGACCAAGCGAGGCGCATGCATGCTGCCCTGCGCGACGGCCAAAAGTGCGTTCATGCCCTGCTTTTTCATCTGCGCTTCGTCAAGGATAACGACCTTAACCCCATCCTCCGAAAGAGCCAGCGCGTGCTGAGCCAACGTTTCGGGATAAAGGACGTTCGGCGGTTCGCTGATAAGGTCGCGGGCAAAGGAAACGCCTTCCGCAATTCTATCAAGCGCGGGGTAAATCTTGCGCGCGGCGGCATATTCCTTTGTGGCGATGGCCAGCGCGGTCAAGGCTTGCTTTTGCTCGGGCTTCTCTTTCGTTTTGTATCTGTCGAAGCGGTAAGAACGCAAACGCGCCCCAAGCCCAGCCTGTGCGGCCGCTTCGGCGGGCGAGATATTCAGTTCCTTAAACGCATCGATGAAAAGAACGGCATGGTGCTCTTTCCCTTTCATCGCCGCCGCCGCCGCCGCGCCTATGCGCGCGAAGACGTTCGCATCGGCGGCTGTTTCGTCGCCGATCCCGACAAGAACGATGCGCGATAATTTCGTTTTCGCAGGGGAAAGGATGGTTAAAGTTTCCTCCTTGGCGCCGGAAAAATGATTGGTCTCCATGGCGCGGGAGAGCGCATGGCCCCACTTCCGGTCGATCTTTTTCCCTGCTTCGCCAAGCTTCTTTTTCGCGGCGACCGTTAAAATCAGAGCGTCCTTCGCGGGCAGGACATCGGGCGTAAAAGTAATTTTCAGCATTATAAGCTCCCTCGTTTCATTGCTTTTTCAGAATAGACGCGTTAGATAAAAGTTGTCCAGTATTTGCTTGTCTGGCGGGCATTTGCGCCCCGAAAGCCTGTTGATAAGGTGATGATTTCTCCATGAACCGCCTGTTTACGCTCTATCTTTTGCGGCAAATCGCGACGGCTTTCGCCTTCGCAAGCGTCGGCGTGACTTTCGTGGTTCTGTTTACCCAGTCTTTCCGGCTGCTGTCGCTCGTGATCGAAAATTCCTCGACCATGGCAATTTTTCTTCAGTTGATGCTCTTATCGGCGCTGATGTTTCTGCCGCT
This sequence comes from uncultured Rhodospirillaceae bacterium, assembly GCA_964517415.1. Taxonomy (GTDB): domain Bacteria; phylum Pseudomonadota; class Alphaproteobacteria; order UBA9219; family UBA9219; genus CAIXLI01. The sequence continues at coordinate 55,278 of CAZFCA010000003.1, read as the reverse complement.
TATAATGCCGTTGGCTCTCGGCGTGGCGATTGTTTTTATCTATAATCGGCTGGCGACGGATTCCGAGCTTGTCGTCATGCGCGCCACGGGCATGAGCCCGATGGGGCTCATCGCGCCTGTGGCGGCTTTTTCCTGTCTTGTGGTCGCCGTATGCGCGGGATTGACTTTGTGGCTTACCCCTCTGGCAAGCCGCCAATTGGTCTCCATGCAATACCAGATGCGAGGAAGCTATGCCGTCTTTCTTGCCCACCCGGGCAGTTTCAACGACCTGACTGACGGCCTGACGTTCTACGCCAACCGCCGGGGCCCGGGCGGATCGCTGCAAGGGATTCTGATCCACGACGTGCGGCATCCAGAGCGGGTCGTCACGACCATGGCCGCATCGGGGCAGCTTGTCGACGCGGACGGGGATCCGCGCATGCTTATTTACAACGGCAGAAGGCAGGAATTCGACCGCGCGACGAACCGGCTTTCCGAACTTGCCTTTGATCAATACGTTTTGGATCTTAGCGCGTTGCGCAATACGGCCAAGCAACGTTTTCCAGATCCGCGCGAATTGCGCGTTTCGGAGCTTTTGAATCCCGCGCCAGACCTTTTGAGGGCGCGGGGGCCGATGTCGCGTTTTCGCGGCGAGCTGCATTCTCGGTTGGCAACGCCGTTTTTGTCTTTTTCCTACGCCATGATAGGCTTGGCGACGATTTTGGTTGGAACCTACAACCGTCGGGGCATGACGGGGCGCATCCTGTTCTGCGCTGTCGCGATGATTATCATGCAGACGGGCTTCATGACGTTAAACGGCATGGCGCTCAGGGACGACCGTTTGACCATCGCGCTTTATATGATGGCGCTTCTCCCTGGCCTTTTCGGCGCGGGGCTGCTGAGTCTTGATTTCATGCGGGCGACTCCGCTTCTGTCGCGCTTCGGGCGCGGCTTTTGGCGAAAGGCGGCGCCATGAAGGAACGCTGGGTCTTGCAACGCTATTTCGGAAGGCAATACCTTTTATGGTTCCTTGTTTTCCTGTTTTGCCTGTCGGGCATCGTTTTTCTGTTTGAGGTTGCGGAATTGATGCGCCGCGCCAGCGGCAAGGAGGACGTGGGTTTCGCCCTTATTCTTAAGATGGGCGTTTATAAACTGCCGGAAACCATCGAGCGCATTCTGGCGTTCGTCGTTTTATTTTCCGGCCTGTTTACGTTCTGGAAACTTACGCGCAGCCAAGAACTGACGGTCGCGCGTTCCGTCGGCATATCGGCGTGGCAGTTCATGCGTCCCGCGTTGCTTGTCACTTTGGGCTTCGCGTTGTTGAACGTCGCGGTGCTCAACCCGCTCGGCGCGATGATGAACGCGCGCTACCGCGCCTTGGAAATGCATTATCTGGCGCGCGCGCCCATGCTGGAATTGACCGGAGCCGGCCTGTGGCTGCGGCAGCAGGAGGGCGGGAAAAGCTATCTGTTGCACGCAGATCATGTGAAGATGGATCCTTTGACCCTGTTTCCTTTGATGGCGTTGATCTACGATAGCGACGGCAATTACCTTGGCCGGGTCGATGCGCCAAAGGCGGTGCTGCAAGACGGCTTTTGGAATGCCGAAAACGCCATTATCAACATGGATCAACACGACCCGCTGCCCGTCGAGACATGGCGTTTGCCGACGCCGCTGAACCTTAGCAAAATTCAGGAAAGCATGGCGGCGCCGGACACCATTTCCTTCTGGGAACTGCCGCGTTTCATTCGTGCCTTGAAGGCTATTGGCTTGCCTCAAACGCGCCACGAACTCGCGTTCCAAAATCTGCTATCGCAGCCTATTTTGCTGTGCTCCATGGTGTTTTTTGCAGCGGCATTCGCGTTGCGCATGAATCGGCGCGGGGGCGTGCTGGCCATGATCGCGGCCGGCATTTTTTTGGGGAGCTTTGTCTATACGCTTAATAACGTCGTCAACACCCTGGGCATCAATCAAATTCTGCCCGTCGTTCTGGCCTCATGGGCTATACCGGCCGTCGCGCTCGCGCTTAGCAACGCCGCGCTGCTTCATATGGAGGAAGGGTAGGGGCGGGGGCTAGTGGCTTGGAGTTAGGGTGCAACGGCACTTCATCATCAGGTTTCTCCCAAGCCCCCAGTCCCTCATCCCTAGCCCATTCTTTTCCATTCCTCCCGCGTGAGCCGCCATTTAACCACCTCGTCCCCGCCGCGCAAGGTCGGATAGGTTCGGGGCACAAGGCCAAGATCCCGCAGCCCCAGTTTGCTGAGAACCCGCCGTGAGGCCCTGTTTTTGGGATCCGTCGTCGAAACAAGAGCCTTTGTGGACGGCCAGGAAAAGCCGATTTCCATAACGCGCTTTGCCGCTTCGGTTATGAGGCCGCGCCCCCAATATTCGACGCCAAGCCAATAGCCGATTTCCACATCGCCGTCGTCGTGATCGATCGCGCGCGGCGGATGCAGGCCGACGCCGCCGATCAGCTTGTCATCATTTTTTAGGGATAGAGCGAAAAACTGCTCCATTTCTTCGACGTGGGGATCGTTGATTTCAGCATAAAAATCCTGCGCGTCTTGACGCGTATATGGATAGGGTACGACCACAAGCCAGCGCACGACTTCCCATACATCCAGCAGCTTCGCCAAGCGGGGCAGGTCGCTCTCTTCAAGCGAGCGTAAAACCAAACGCTCGGTTTCTGCGAAGACCTTGGGCAAGATTATCTCTTATCGGCGCTGTCGGCAAAAGAGATCATGGCATTCGTCGTCGATTCCGCCAGACGGCTGAAATTGTCCTGAATCTGCTGCCAGAAAACCTTTTGCGCCTGCTCGACGTTTTGCATGCTGGCGGGCAGCCATGTTGTAAACAGGGCTTCGGGCGTCATCGCCTGCATGCTTTGCTTGAGCTGATTTTCCATTTCGGACATCAACGCCTTTTGCATCGGCGCCACATCGGGAAGTCCCAGAAAAGCGCGCGCCTCCTCGGGCGTGCATTCGACATTGAAGGTGACTTTCATGGCCAAAACCGTGCTTTGAGAAAAGAATGAAAGAAATATTAACACTTTAAGGATAGGAATCAAATTGATAATATCCCCTCCTGCCCCGCCGAAATCTCCCAGCCGCATCATGACGGATATCAAGATTTCCTCTCTCGAAGGCGATTTTCTGGATGCTTACTACACCACGCCCGCCAGAGGCCCGGGGGCGGGATTGCTGGTCATTCACGACACATACGGCGCGGACACAAGCATGCGTCAGATTTGCGACGACTTTGCCGCAAAGGGATATGTCGTTTTGTGCCCCGACCTGTTCCGGCGGCAAAAGCATATCCAATTGGTGGGGCAGATCCCCAAAGGCTTCGATATCGAGGCGGGCGCGCGCGACCTTCTTTCTTCCTTGGCTTTTCTGCGCAAAAGCGAGCAATGCGTGGGAAGAGTAGGGGCGGTCGGTTACGGGATCGGGGGGCTTTTGGCCTATTTGCTGGCTGTGCGAAGCGATATCGATTCGACGGTCGTTTATTACGGAAGGGATTTGGAACACCATCTCGACGAGGCGCATGACGTGCGCATGCCGCTGCTTTTGCATTTTGCGGCGCTGGACGAGACGACCCCGTCGCCTGTGCGTGAGAGGATCATCCGCCTTATGGAAAAGAACCCTGTCATTAGGGCTCAAATTCATCAGGGCGTGGGGCGGTTTTTCGCCAGGCCCGGCCATTTAAACTACAGTCGCGACGTTGCGCGTCTGGTTAATGGAAACACGATCCGATTTTTTGCGGAAACGTTGTTAGGATGAAGATTGGATTTGGGGGCTGGGGTAAAAAAACTAAATCGCCAGTCACTCACTCGCCAATCGCTGCTAATAATACTCAAGCATTCTTTATACGAGTGAGTGACAGGTTGCGGAATGACGGGGAAAGTGGGCGAGGATTCTGGAGAGGTTGTCCTTGAAGAAAGTCAGCATGGATCCCCGAGCCTCCCCAACGCTTCGCGTTGGCTCGCCCGAGGATAACACTGTTATTAATGGCTGATGCGGTTCAAAAATATTTATGTTTCTTATAACTGATCACTGATCCCTGGATCTTCCCCGCGTTTCAAGGCCTCGGCAATCGGCGTGAAAAAGTCCACGACGCGGTCGTAGCAAGGCTTTTTGAAGGCGACGATCAATTCGGGCGTCTCGCTTAAGGCCGCCCATCGCCAGCTGACGAATTCCGGCAATTCGGGTTCGTTTTTGCCGGTCAGGTCAATCTCGCGGTCTTCGCCCAAAAACAAAAGGGCGAACCATTCCTGTTCCTGGCCGCGGTATTTTCCGTGAAAGACGGGACCTGCGCCGCCTTCCATGCTGATGCGGCGGTTTTGAAGCCAATCCGGAAATTCATAGCACAAAATCTCGGGCGCCTTGGCGAGGATGCGGGCTTTGTCGGTGCCGATCTCCTCCTTCATTTCGCGGAAAACGGCCTTGGCGGGATCCTCATCTTTCTGGATGCCGCCTTGCGGCATTTGCCACGCGCCTTTTTTGTCGCGCCTTTCGGCCACTAAAACGCGCCCCTGCCTATTGAAAAGGCAAATGCCGACGCTACGGCGGTAGGGAAATTTATGAAAATCGATGATTGGAGTCATGCTTATCCCTATTATTGAGCAATGGCGCTGACGGGCGCAAGCGCGATTCCTTTGCCCGGCAAGGTTTCCATCCATGCTTGAAGCTGAGAAAGCATCAAGGGCGTTGCGGATGTCATGCCTATCGCGCGGCCGTTCCTTTGTGCCGTTTTTTCAAGTTCGGCCAAGGCTGCCTGAATCTCTTCCGGAGCCAGATTGGCGTCAAGATGTTGGTTGACGACCGCAACCGGAACCGAGGCGTTGCGAGCCATATCCGTTACGACGCTGTGCGGCGCAGCCCGCGAATCGAGCACGACAAGGCCGCGGGACTGAAGCGTTTGTAATATCAATGGGAAATCGGATGAATCGGACGTAAAGGATGAGCCGTAAGTCGTTGTGACGCCGATATATCCCGAAGCCTTGCGAAAAGTTTTCATAAGCCGCGACAGGTTTTCCGTACTCGACAGATTGACCAAAAGAGCGTCCGGCCCCGGGTCGCTGTTTGGATAATCATACGGCTCCACCGGCAATTGAAGAAGGAATTCGTGCCCTTCCTGCCGCGCCCGCGCGCCCCATGCGCCTACCACATTTTCCACCGGATTGAAAGAAAGCGTCACCGTGGGAGGGGTTTCGAGAATGGCTTTTTCCGTCAAAGGTTCGGACAGGCCAAGGTCCGCAATAACAACGGCGATGCGCGGCCTTTTATCGGCGAGATTGAATGGCCGGGCGTAAACCAGCCACGGCTTCAGGCCGAATTCGCTGATTTTGGGCAAGGGGCCTTCGGGCGTATCTTCGCTAACCCGCGCGTCCGGCGCCGGCATTAATTTGACGCTTCGGTCGTTCTGGTCGTTCAGGGCGGGCGCGTGGATATCCGCATCGGAGCTGCTGAATAGTTTTTTGCCCGAAGAGGCGAAGAACGAGAAGAATCCGCCTTCTTCCTTGGCTGCGCTTCCGGCATCCGGCGCAGGGCTTGGCCAGAAGGAGACAAGAAGCGCCAGAAGAAGAACGCTGCCCGTAACCGCGAGTTTCAGTCTGCGCGGATAACGCGCAAGGAACGTTTCGCGATGCGGCGGCAAATCGAAAGGATCGGCGGGAGTATCGGACATGGGAAAGAGATTCGAGAGGAAGGAGAAAGATTAAAACATTTCTTGTTCGAGAGGAATGTTTTTTGCGCGTTATTGAGAAAAGAATTTTGAGCTTGAACGCGTGCCATTCCGCACGAAATCTGGCTCGGATCCCCTCTTTCGCGGGGATGACGCCGTTTAGAACTACCTTCCCTTTCGTACCGCTGAATTATGCCGAAGTATCTACATGCGGGACGGCTTGCGCCTCGCTCCGCGCGATCGCGACGAGGGCTTCCCTTAAAAGGCGGTCGTGTATCATATAACCGGGCTGGATAACCTGGACGATAGTTCCCGCCGATTGGCCTTCGGCATTTACTTCCATCATCACACGATGGAAATGGGGGTCGAATGGCTGCCCAAGCGCATCCATCTTCTTGATGCCAAAACGCTCCAGCGCGGCGAGGAACTGACGCTCGGTCGCATCGATGCCCGCGATCAGGTTTTTCACGGGCTCGTCAAGATGATCGGTTGGCGCGGCTTCCAGAGCGCGGCGGAAATTGTCGGAAACGGTCAGCATTTCCTTGGCGAAATTGGCAATGGCGTATTTCGAGGTTTCCTCGCGGTCTTTTTGGGCGCGGCGGCGCGTGTTTTCCGAATCCGCCATGGCGCGCAAGACTTTATCCTTCATGTCGGCAAGCTGCTTTTCCAGCTCGGCGACTTGGGCGGCATGATCCGGCTCTTGCTGGGGATTGTCCCGTGCGGCGCAGGCCTCGCTTTGTGCGTCTTCGTTTTTGTCTTCCATATCCGTCATTTAGCGTTCCTCTTTGATCCTGTTTACGAGAATCATAGCTTATTTTTAAGCATTGTCATACCCAAGGAGCAAGATTGGGATTTATTCGTAAAATTTCAAGAAATACTAGATGAATACCAGCAAATTGTCTTTCAAAAATGGGGAAAATATAGCTAGATACGCTTTTCCTAAATTTAGAAAAGCTCTTGTATGCTTACCTCTCCCCAAAAACTCACCTCCTCTCCGTGCGGGCCGCTTTCTGGGGAGGTTACGCCTCCGGGCGATAAAAGCATTTCCCATCGCAGCATTATGCTGGGCGGCATCGCCCACGGTACGACGACCGTGCGCGGCCTTTTGGAGGGCGAGGACGTCCTTTGTACCATGAAAGCCATGTGCGCGATGGGCGCCAGAATCAAAAAGGACAAGGACGTTTGGCATATTAGCGGGGCGGGGCTTTCAGGACTTCATGCTCCTGCGGGCGATCTTTACATGGGCAATAGCGGCACGTCGGTGCGGCTTCTTATGGGGCTTGTGGCGGGGCAGAATTTTTTGGCCCGTTTCACTGGCGATCCCTCGCTCAGCAAAAGGCCGATGGGCCGCGTGATCGAGCCGCTTTCCCAGATGGGCGCGCATTTTTCAGGAAACGGCGATAAATTGCCACTGACCGTTACGGGAGCGGGCAGTCCCAAAGCCATCATCTATATGCTTCCCATCGCTTCGGCGCAGGTGAAGTCGGCCATTTTTCTGGCGGCATTGAAGGCGAAAGGCATAACCACCGTTATACAGACCACGCCCACGCGTGATCATACGGAAAATCTTTTGCGCGCTTTCGGGGCTTCTGTGTCGTCAGAGATGCGCGAGGACGGCGCGGAGATTATATCCCTTGAAGGATTCCCATCCTTAAAGGGACAACATATCGATGTTCCCGCGGATATCAGTTCGGCTGCATTTTTTCTTGTCGCGGCTTTGGTTTGTCCAGGGTCGCGCCTTACGTTGCGCAATGTTGGCGTCAATCCGCGACGCGCGGGACTGATCGAGGTTTTGCGCAAAATGGGCGCGGGTATCGCCATTGAAAACGAACGCGATGCTGGCGGCGAGCCTGTGGCGGATTTGATTGTTCAGGCGGGGCAGCTCATGGGGATCGACGTCCCAGCTTCCATGGCGCCGAATATGATCGACGAGTACCCCATCCTTGCCATTGCGGCAGCCTGCGCCAAGGGAACGACGCGCATGTGCGGCCTTGGCGAATTGCGCGTTAAGGAAAGCGACCGCCTAAGCCTGATGGCTGCGGGGCTGGCGCAGTGCGGCGTGAAGGCGGAGAGCCAAGGCGACGATTTGATTGTTCATGGGACAGGCGAGCCGCCTGCGGGGGGCGCGACGGTCGCTACGGCCATGGACCATCGCATCGCCATGAGTTTTTTAGTTTTGGGCATGCGCGCGGAAAATCCGGTTTCCATCGACGACGGCAGTTTTATCGCCACCAGCTTCCCCGCCTTTGCCGAAATGATGAATGGATTGGGAGCAGGGATCGTTTACGGGTAAGCAAATAGCAGTTAAAATAATCACAAACTGGGTTGATACAACAGGCCAGCCCACGCCGAAAGCGCGACAAGGATAAGCCCGGGCACGACCCGAAGGGCGAAGGCGTTTCCGCCGTTTGTTCGCGCGAAGATGAGTTTGCTGATGGTGTTGGTCGTAAGCCCCGCAAGAATGGGAATAAGGGCATCGGCGGCGGGCATCTTGCCCGAGGCGACAAGCGAAGCCACGGAAATGGCGGCGGCATGCGTGTCCACAAATCCCGCAAGGGCTGCGGCGAGGATGACGCCGGTCCCGCCAAACCATTCGCGCAGCGCGGCAGAGACAAGCATAATGCCGGCAAGTACGGCCGCGAAGATCAGCGCGGTAGAAAATTTGAACGCTTTGCCGGGCTTGGGATCGTTTTTCGTTTTTTGCCTTATGGCGATGATTGTAAAGACGGCGCCATAGGCCACGGCGGCAATGCCCGCGAAGAAAAGGGACGGTGTTAGTGTCTGAAGGGCGGGCAGGCTGGTCGTGCCTACGACGACCGCCATTTGAATGATCGTCGCAACGGTCGACAGCACAGCGCCGGCGACCGCGCCTGAAAGGATGCCCGGCGTTTGCACCGCGCGCGCGCCCATGGCGCCGATTGTCGCGGTGCTGGAGATAAAGCCCGAAGCAAGGCCTGCCAGCGGAAGCCCAAAACGCGGACCAAGCGTGCGCACGGCGATATAGCCCGCCGCGCTGATGGCCATGACAAGAATAACGACAAGCCATATTTTATAGGGGTTGAAAGCGCCATAAGGCCCCATCGGCTCGTTAGGAAGAAGCGGCAGGACGACAAGTGTCGCGCTGGCGAAGATTAAGCCGTCGTTGATTTCTTCGTCCGTCAGCACTTTATGCACGAAATGATGAAGCATCCGCCGAGCGGCAAGCAGAATGACGACTGCGACCGCGATTCCCGCCGCCAACGCGGGCTGTTGCAAGGAAAGGCCGCCAAGCAAAACGATGAGAATGAGGGAAATTTCGGTAGTCAGCCCCGGATCGGTTTCGTTCGTGCGCCAGTAGGCAAGCGCGGTTAAGGCGATTACGCCCGCCATCGTGACGGCCAGCGCGATCTCGCCGCCGATTATCATGCTAACGGCTCCGGCAAGCGAAGCCATGGTAAAGGTGCGGATTCCCGCTGCCGTTTGCAAAGTTCCTTCGCCTCTGCGTCGTTCGCGTTCTCCGCCGATCAGCAGGCCGATTCCAAGAGCCGTGGCAAGATTAAAAACAATCGGATCGAGGTCGTTCATGTTCCCCTCCGGATTTAATGCTCCAACACATGGGGTACACTTATTTTCAAAGCGCAGCAAGGGAAGGGGCTGGAACATAGAACGATATGAACATCCTTGCATTTTGCCGTATTAACTGAGGATTTCGGAGATTGCGGATGTGTGGCCGCTCTTGTCGTTTTCGCTCTGTATAAACAGGAAAAAATGAAGAGGGGCGTCGAAATGGAAAATTCAATTATCGCATAACAATGAAGAGCAATACTTTAATTTACCCCAGTTTCTGGTCTAGACGACGAGGGTGCAGCTCACTCTTGCTTACGCGCTTTCTGTTTCCTGATTCCTGCCTGCCGGCTTAATCGCTTCGATCACCACGAACGCCTGCGCCCATGGGTGATCGTCGGAAAGGCTAAGGTGAATTTTTGCGGTCATGCCTTCGGGGGTCATTTCCTGAAGGCGCTTCAAAGCATTGCCGGTAAGCTCCAAAGTGGGCGCCCCCGAAGGCAGATTGACGACGCCCATATCCTTGAAAAAAACGCCTCGGTTCATGCCGGTTGCAAGCGCTTTGGCGCAGGCTTCCTTGGCGGCAAAACGCTTGGCATACGTCGCCGCCGGCGTCTGACGCTTTTCGGCTTTGGCTTGCTCCACGGGCGTGAATATGCGGCGCACGAAACGCTCCCCGAAATGGGAAAGCGTTTTTTCGATGCGGGCTATATTCGCGATATCGCTGCCGACGCCGATAATCATACAAGTTTATATAGCGGAGGCGGGGGAATGAGGAAAGCCGGAATTAAAGCGTAAGGTCTTCCGCGCGCACGCGTCTGCCCTTGACATATTGGGGCTGGGGCAAGGGCGTGGACAAAAGCATATTATCGATGGATGAAAGCGCGCTTCTATGGTCGCGCCTTTTCGTATTTCCTGACGGCGCGGGGGCTGCGGCCTGTGGCGCGGCGCCTTTTTTGGGGCCTTTTGTCGACGCAGCAAGAGCGTGATTTGATACCTGCACCTTATTCGTATCGCCGTCGACAATCTGGGTTAATCCTTTGCTGGGCTGAAGAGGGGGACGCTTGTTCTCGGGTGTCGGCTTCGCCCGCTCCGCAGAGGTCGGCAAAAGTTCGGAATTTCTTGAACGGCCAACAAGCGCCGTCTCGCCACGGCGCGAGAAGTCTTCACGCGCTCCTTCGGCTCTCAAGCCATGTAGATTTCCACGACGCGGAAGAGTTTGCTCTGTCAGTCGCGGCCTGTCGCTATGTTCCAAAGAATGACGGCGGTCGTAATTCATCTGCCCCTCCTAATAGGAAGATACCACGGAAGAGGACATAATTCACGCTGTTTGTTGGCAATAAACTATCGTTAACGCCTATTGTTAAGCAATCAGGCATTGCCTTGCAGGGACGAAAGCATCGAAGGGCTGATGCCCATCTTGGCCATGGCGCGGTCCCATTTGGAATCGAGATCGCTGTCGAAGAGGATATCCTCGTCCGCTTCCACCGTAAGCCAGCCGTTGCTTTTAAGTTCTTCCTCCAACTGTCCCGCGCCCCATCCCGCATAGCCCAAAAGCATCAGGGAGCGCGACGGGCCTTTGCCCGACGCGATATCCTGAATAATCTCGATGGTCGCCGTCACGGAGATTCGGTCGTCGATTCTCGTCGTTCCTCCATGTAAATAATCGCTTGTATGCAAGACGAAACCCCGTCCCATTTCGACCGGTCCGCCGAATTGGACCGACATTTCGGGCGTCTCCGGCGTCGAGTCGATATTAAGTTGTTCCAAAAGCATCGGAAAATCGGCCGCGCCGAAAAGCCGGTTGATCACTAGCCCCATTGCGCCGCTGGGGCCGTGAGAGCAGATATAAATAACGGATCGAACAAAACGCGGATCGGCCATTCCGGGCATGGCGACAAGCATTTGCCCCGTTAGCCAGCTGGGGGTTGCGGACAAGCCTGGCTTTTCGGCTTTGCCTATTTTTCTGAGGCGCGAAATGATGTCCTTCATCTTTTCAACAAGCCTTTATATTGAATAACCAATGAACCTATCCATATTGTTCGACATTGTTCGACTTCACGTTCTTTTCTTGCATATTCTCTCTCAACTTGCGATTCTTTGATAGCTAAATATTCGCCGAAGGCAACCGAATATGCGCAATGGTTTTCTGCCGTAGGCGGGCTTTGGTTTTCATTCGTTTCTCGGGGCTTGCCATGAAACTTATTCTCGTCGCGTTGTTCCTTTTCGCGTTGCCGTCCGACGCCTTCGCCTTGGCGGGCGAATGGGTTACGGACAATACCGTTTCGGCGCGCCTGATCGCTGCCAGCCCCATTGCCATGACGGAGGATACGGCCAAGCTGGGGTTGGAGCTTCGTCTTGCGGACGGATGGCATACATATTGGCGCTCGCCAGGGATCTCGGGGCTTCCTCCCCAATTGGATTGGAGCCGCAGCCAGACGGATGCGAATAATCTGAAAGAAGCCGTTTTGCATTTTCCCGCGCCGCGCCGCTATTCGGCGTTCGGCCTTGAAACGGTGGGCTATGGCGAGCACGTCGTTTTTCCCATCGAGGCGAAGCTGCGCAATGCAGGGCAGGGGCTGAAAGCCGACCTATCCGTCGATATTCTAGTGTGCAGTTCCATTTGCGTGCCTAAGCATTTCGATCTCAGTCTTGCCGTTCCGACAGGTTCCGCTTTTCCCGATACGGAAACCGCCCTTTGGCAGCAGGCGCAGGCTCTTTTGCCCTCCTCGCCCGAGGAATCCGGCATTCTTCTTAAAGGCATTTCCAGCGACGGGCAAAGCCTTACCTATATTGTCAGCCTGCGCGACAGACAGGGAGCGCCGGATATTTTCACAGAGAACGACAAGAACATCGGCTTTAGCGCGCCTGCTATTGAATACGACGATAAAAGTTCAACGGCGACGCTGGTCATCAAGCCTGTCGACACGTTGCCCGAAGGCGTGACGCTGGAAAAAATTCCGATGACCCTAACCATCGTGAACGGCGATCATGCGACGGAGATCAAAAACATCATGCCTGTGGCGATTTCTTCGCCGCCCGCCTTCGTTCCAGAAAATCCGTCCTTTCTGTTTGTGCTGCTTTGCGCGCTCTTGGGCGGGTTTATTCTGAATTTGATGCCGTGCGTTCTGCCTGTTCTGTCTCTCAAGATCGTCAGCGTCATCAGCCATGGCGGCGGGGAAGCGCGCGCCGTCAGGCTCAGCTTTTTGCATACCGCTGCGGGAATTATATTTTCTTTCCTTGTGCTGGCGATCGCGATGGTTGGACTGAACGCCTTCGGGCTTGCGATGGGATGGGGTGTGCAATTTCAGCAGCCGTTTTTCCTGATGTTCCTTGTTCTGTTGCTGACGTTTTTCGCTGCCAATTTATGGGGCTTGTTCGAGATTCCGCTGCCCCGCTTTTTGGCGGATACGTTGAGCGAGACCTATCATCCCAAACTGGCGGGTGATTTCGCGACGGGCGCGTTTGCGACTTTGCTGGCGACTCCTTGCTCCGCGCCATTCCTCGGCACGGCTGTCGGTTTTGCCTTGGCCTCTGGGCCTTTGGAAATATTCGCGGTCTTTTTGGCTTTGGGCTTCGGCATGGCCTTGCCTTATTTCGCCGTCGCGCTTTTCCCGCGCGCCGCGACGTTGCTTCCAAAACCCGGGGCGTGGATGATCCGGCTGCGGCAAATTTTGGGCGTCGCCATTGCACTTACCGCGCTTTGGCTTTTGTGGATTCTGGCGGCGCAGATTACGGCGGTTTCCGCGCTTGGCTTTGGGTTGATGATGGCCGCTATTCACATTCTTTTGGCTTTGAAGAAGCGCGGGATTCATTATCTGGCGACGATCGCTCTTATCGTTCTCGCCTGCGTTCTTGCTGTTTTCGTCGGCGCGCAGGGCGCGTTAAAGCCCAAGGAAGAAGCTCCCATCGACAGGTTATGGATGGCTTACGATCCGATGTCGCTGAAAGCCGATATTGCCGAGGGCAAAACCGTTTTTCTCGACGTGACCGCCGATTGGTGCCTTACCTGTAGAGCCAATATGAAATTCGCTTTGTCGAACGGCGCCGTGGCGCAAAGACTTTTCCATAGCGACGTTATCGCCATGCAGGCGAACTGGACAAACCCCAATCCCGAAGTCGCGGAGCTTTTGCATGCTTATGGCCGCTACGGCATTCCTTTCAATATCGTTTTCGGGCCTCAGGCGCCGCAGGGAATTGTTTTGCCTGAGCTGTTGACGCCTAAAATTGTTCTTGATGCTATAGATGAAGCGGCTTCCCAAAAAGATGGATTCCCGCTTGCGCGGGAATGACGCTGGTTTTATTCCAAACAACCAATGAACATATCCATATCGCTCGACTTCACTCGCTCTGCATCGCTCGACTTCACTCGCTCTGCGCCTCGCCCGCCACTTACCGTACTGAATATGTTTGTTGTTAATGCAAAAGCTCAAATACGGTAAGTGGCGGGATCCTCGCAACCGCTCGTGACTCCGAATGAGTCATTTCATTGGGTCGTTAGTATTCTCCTACGCCTGTCGAGCCGAAGCCGCCCGCGCCGCGCGCGGTTTCGGGGAGCTTGTCGACCTTGTGCCATTCGACCCGCGTATAGGGCGCGACGACCATCTGCGCGATGCGCATGCCGCGCGTAACCGTGAAAGGTTCCCCGCCTAAATTCGCAAGGATGACCTGCACTTCGCCGCGATAGTCCGCATCGATCGTGCCAGGGCTGTTCAAAACCGAAAGGCCGTTTTTAAGAGCGAGGCCGGAGCGGGGGCGCACCTGCGCCTCATATCCTTCGGGCAAGGCGATGGAAAGTCCCGTTGGAATGAGCTTGCGCTCCCCGGGCTTTAAAACCACATCGTCTTTAACGGCGGCGCAAAGATCCATTCCCGCCGCATGCTCGGTTGCATACGAAGGCAAGGCCAGATTTTCGGTATGAGGGAGCGTCTTGATGGCGATTGATACGGTTTGCATGATTAATCCCGATAAGCGGGAAAGCGGGTTTCTTCTTTAACCAGAGGAATGATGCTGTCCAAGCCGCAGGCGAAGAAAAGCTGGCGCGGCTGGCTTTTCAGGCCTTTGATTTGTACGGTTCCTCCAACAGCATACATCTCGCGTGCGATGCCGAGCAGGGCGCGCAGACCCGCCGATGTCGCGTATTTCAAGGGCGCGCAGTTCAAGATCATGCGCCGCGCGCCGCTTTGGATGCACAGGCGCATGTCTTCCTCGATATCCGGCGCGTTCGCGCTGCTTAGATACGTGTCCGTATCCATGACATCGGGACCGGTTACTGCATAAAGAGGGGTGTCGGCGGTCGATTGCAAAAGAAAACTCCTGATTCTTCAGGGCATTATATCACAAAGGGACGGATGGCAAAGAGTCCCATTCGCAATCTAGCGCGAGTCTTTTAAGAATTCGCTACTTCGAGGGCTTGTTTGGCGCTGATCGTGCCGTTGTACAAGGCGCGGCCTAAAAGGAGTCCCGCAATACCGGAATCCGTGTGGGAATTCAGTTCCGCCAGCTCTTGCAGGGAATTCACGCCGCCCGAGGCGACGACGGGAATTGTCAGGGCAAAGGCCAAGTCAATTGTGGATTCGATGTCGATTTCGCTTAGCGCGCTGTCCACATTGATATCCGCATATATGATTTTAGCTACGCCCGCTTCCTCGACTCGCAAGGCGAGATCGAGCGCCTTGAGCGACGAAGCCTCCGTCCATCCCGTATTCGCCACAAAGCCTCCGAGGGAATCGATCTTCACCGCTATCTTTCCGGGAAAGCGTTTGGCCGCCTCGCGGACCAGCGCGGGGCTTGTATGCGCCGCCGAAGTCAGGACGATGCAGGAAGCGCCTTTGTCGAACCATTTATCCATATCCAGCATACTATGAATGCCGCCGGAAAGCTGGATAGGTATTTTCGCCCTCTTGATCATCGTTTCGATACATGCTGCATTCGTCATGGATTCAGAAAACGCGGCGTCCAGATCGACGATGTGAAGCCATGGAAAACCGTCTGCTTCGAATTCCGCCGCGCATTGAATGGGGTTGGGGTGAAGCAGTTCGGCCTGGCGAAGGTCTCTGCTGGTTCGAGTTAACCGCGCAACGGCGCCGTCTTTGATGTGCAGGGATGGGTATAAAGTCAGCATGGTTATGCTTGTTTAAATAACAAAAGTGTCTAACACAAGGAATTTAAACAGAAAACGCGCCTCTTGTTTCTTTTGGAAATTCTCCCATCTATTAAGGAGTTGATGAACCCCTAGCCTCTTTTTGTACATGACAGATTCCTCTTCCCCAAATTGGCGCGGCACGACGATCATCGCCGTTCGCAAGGGCAACAAAGTTGTCGTTGCGGGCGATGGCCAGGTTTCGATGGGCGCCACTATCGTCAAAGGCAATGCCAGAAAAGTGCGTCGCTTGAAATCAGGCGGCGGGCTGGACGTGATTGCCGGTTTCGCGGGCACGACTGCGGACGCCTTCGCGCTTTTCGAGCGTTTGGAGACCAAGCTGGAAAAGCACCCTGGCCAATTGATGCGCGCTTGCGTGGAGATGGCCAAGGATTGGAGAACTGACCGCTATTTGCGCCGCCTTGAAGCCATGATGGCTGTGGCGGACAAATCGACGAACCTTATCCTTTCAGGCACGGGCGATGTTTTGGAGCCGGAAGACGGGCTTATCGGCATTGGCTCAGGCGGGCCATATGCGCTTGCGGCGGCGCGGGCTTTGATGGATGTGGACTCCATCGACGCCGAAACCATCGCGCGAAAGGCGCTGGGCATTGCGGCGGGAATCTGCGTTTACACGAACACCAACGTTACGCTTGAAAGCATAGAAATAGAGAAATCATGACCCCATTATCGCCAAAAGAAATCACCGCTGAGTTAAACAGATATATTATCGGCCAGAACGACGCCAAGCGCGCCGTCGCCGTGGCCTTGCGCAACCGCTGGAGGCGCCAGCAATTGCCGGAAGGCCTGCGCGAGGAAGTCGTGCCCAAGAATATCCTGATGATCGGGCCGACCGGCATTGGCAAAACGGAAATCGCGCGACGGCTTGCGCGGTTGGCGCAAGCGCCGTTCTATAAAGTCGAAGCGACGAAATTTACGGAAGTCGGCTATGTCGGTCGCGACGTGGAGCAGATCGTGCGCGATCTTGTGGACATCGCCATCAAAATGGTGCGCACGCGCATGGGCAAGGAATTGAACCCTCGCGCCGAAAAAGCGGCTGAGGATCGTTTACTGGATGCTTTGGTCGGCGAAAGCGCCACGCCCGAAACGCGCACGAAGTTCCGCCATATGCTGAAAAACGGCGAATTGGACGAGCGCGAAGTTGAGATTCAGGTGCAGGATTCCGCGCAAGCCGGCATGCCGATGTTCGACGTTCCGGGCATGCCCGGCGCGCAGATGGGCATGATCAACATCGGCGACATGATCGGCAAACTGGGGGCGGGGCAGCGCACGAAGATGCGCAAGCTGCTTGTTCCTGAAGCGCTGGACATTTTGCATGCCGAAGAGTCCGATAAATTGCTCGACATGGACAAGGTGATCGAAGTCGCCATCGACGAAGTGGAGCAAAATGGAATCGTTTTCTTGGACGAGATCGACAAAATCGCCGCGCGGTCGGAAACCTTCCGAGGCGGCGGGGACGTGAGCCGCGAAGGCGTGCAGCGAGATCTTTTGCCTCTGATCGAAGGCACGAGCGTTTCGACGAAATACGGCACCGTGCGGACGGATCATATTTTGTTTATTGCATCGGGCGCTTTTCAGTTGGCGAAGCCTTCCGACCTTTTGCCGGAATTGCAGGGGCGGCTTCCCATTCGCGTGGAATTGAAGCCGCTGACGCGCGACGATTTCCGGCGCATTCTGACCGAGCCTGAAGCGAGCCTTGTGAAGCAGTACAAGGCTCTTTTGGAGACGGAAAGGGTGGATTTGGAATTCACCGACGATGCGATTGATGCCTTGGCGGGACTGGCGGTCGAAGTCAACGAAAGCGTGGAGAATATTGGCGCGCGGCGGCTTCATACGCTTCTTGAAAAGCTGCTTGAGGACATCAGCTTCGACGCCAGCGACAAGCCGGATTCGAAAATCGTGATCGACGGCGCTTATGTGCGCGAACGGCTTCAGGACTTTGCCCAAAACGCGGATTTATCGAAGTTTATTTTGTAAGATGGATTCAGGATTCGGGATTCAGGGAAATTGTTTCTCCCCCCAATCCTGAATCCTGTTACCTAAATCCTCTTCCCGCCTCGTGCGCCGTGGGGGACGGGGCCGGTGAGGGCGTTGGCGGGCGTAGCTTTTTCTTTCTTCAAAAGTCGCAAGATTCGGCCCAGCGTTTCGCGCAAATCCTTGCGCTCCACGACGATATCGACCATGCCATGTTCGAGTAGGTATTCCGCTCGCTGAAAGCCCTGCGGCAGGGTTTCGCGTATCGTGCTTTCGATCACGCGCGCGCCCGCGAAGCCGATTTGCGCGCCTTTTTCGGCGATGTGAATATCGCCCACCATCGCAAAGCTGGCGGTCACGCCGCCCGTTGTCGGATCGGTGAGAATGACGATAAAGGGCAATCCCGCGTCTTTGACCAGATTGGCTGCGATGACCGTGCGCGGCATTTGCATTAAGGACAGCATGCCTTCCTGCATGCGCGCGCCGCCCGAAGCCGGAATGGCCACGAAAGAAGCGCGAGCCGATACAGCGCGCCGTGCGGCGGTGAGGAGCGCTTCGCCCACGCCGCTGCCCATCGAGCCGCCCATGAAAGAAAAGTCGAAAACCGCCATGACGGTTTTAACGCCGTTGACCATGCCTTCGGCGACGATCACGGCGTCGTTGTTCTTGGTTTTGTTCTGCGCGTCCTTCAGGCGGTCGGTATACTTTTTTTGGTCGCGGAATTTCAAAGGGTCGACAATGACCTTCGGCACGGGCACGTTCTTATATTTCCCGTCGTCGAAAAGGCTTTCGAGGCGTTTGGCGGGAGGCAGTTTTAAATGAAAGCCGCACGTTTTGCAGACATGGAAATTATCTTCCATATCTTTGCGGAAAAGCATGGCGCTGCATCCCGGGCATTTCTCCCAAAGATTATCGGGAATGTCCTTCTTCTCGCCGACAAGGGCGCGGATTTTCGGACGCACGAAATTCGTAAGCCAATTCATGATGCACCTGTTCCCGCTCGTGACCCATGCGAGTCATAGGGCGATTGGTATAAGGTTGCCGAGCATATCCATAAAGCGCTCCGACCTCCAGATAAAACGAAAGAAGAGGAAAACGCACAACCTATTGGAATTAAACGATTTATCTCTCCGGCGAGACTAATCTCCGGCGGCGTCCAGCCCAGACTCAGTGTAAGGTTCGTCATTCCGCATCTCGGTACGCTAACCCGTTCTTCGTGGGGACTGACACTCTGCCGAAAGGCTTAAATATATATCTCTGGAAATGTATCTTTCAGCGCGGCAATTTTTGGCAGATCGTTTGCCAACACATAAGCAACTTCGGCGTGGTTTTCGGCATAATTTTGGTGGTAGTCCTCGGCCATGTAAAAGCCGCGCAAGGGTTCCGGTTTCGTCGCGATGGGGCGCGGAAAAAGTTTGGCCTCTTTCAACTGAACGATATAGGCTTCGGCGATGCGCCGCTGGGAGTCGGAAGAATAAAATATGGCGGAGCGGTATTGCTTCCCGATATCCGGCCCCTGATGATTGACTTGCGTCGGATCGTGAGCGACCGAAAAAAAGATTTTGAGGATTTTCCCCAAGGTAATTTGCGACAAATCGTAATATATTTTGACGCATTCCGCATGTTCTGTTGTGCCTAGGTTCACGCTTTCGTAATGCGCCGTATAAGGCGCGCCGCCCGCATAGCCTGCCAGGACGTTGACGACGCCCGCCACATGCCGGAACACCATTTCCATGCCCCAAAAGCAGCCTCCCGCAAGGACTATGCTTTGCAGGGCACATTTATCGGCGGGCAATTCGTCCATGCGCGGATCGGGAAGAAGAACTGGAAACGACGCAGATTCGCAGAAATATGCCATTCAAACCTCCGGCTGTTCGGGAACGAATTTTAGGGATAGCCCGTTATTGCAATAGCGCAGGCCAGTGGGTGGAGGGCCGTCTTCGAAAATATGCCCCTGATGGCCGCCGCAGCGCGTGCAGTGATATTCGATGCGCGGCGAGCCAAGCGGCGTTTCGATGCGCGTTTCGACGCGGTTGGGGATCGAATCGTAAAAGCTAGGCCATCCCGTCCCGCTGTCGTACTTCATGTCGGATGTGAAAAGCTCCGCGCCGCAAGCCGCGCAGATATAAGTGCCTTTGCGGCGTTCCTGAAGCAAATGGCTTGAAAAAGGCTTCTCGGTGCCTTGGCTGCGCAAAATGCGCGTTTCTTCTTTCGTCAGCATGCCGCCCCGCTTTCCGGACAAGCGTTGCAGCCTGAAGAAAGCGCGGCGCGGCGTGTTTGATAAACGTCAAAGAGGGATATTTATTTCAAGGCTTCTAGGCGGCGGCAGGCTTCGAGGACACTTTCGCGGCTATTGAAGGACGAAATGCGAAAATATCCTTCGCCTTTCGAGCCGAAGCCGACTCCCGGGGTTATGACGATGTTCGCTTGCTCCAGCAATATCGTGAACATTTCCCAACTGGTTTTGCCCTCGAAATTCCTGACCCAGACATAGGGCGCGTCCGCGCCGCCGGAGAATTTCAAACCCCGTCTGTTCAATGCGCCCGCAAACAGCCGCGCGTTTTCCAAATAAAAATCGGTTAGCATCGCGACCTGAATTTTCCCTTCAGGCGAATATATGGCTTCAGCCGCGCGCTGGACGGGGTAGGCGACGCCGTTGAATTTCGTCGATTGCCTCCGCCGCCATAAGGCATGCAAGAACTGCGTCTCGCCGTTTTTGCGCCTTCCCTTGACCGTTTTCGGGATCACGCAAAAGCCGCAGCGCAGGCCGGTAAACCCGCCGTTTTTCGAGAAGCTGCGCATCTCGATGGCGCATTCCGTTGCGCCCGGGATTTCATAGATGGAGCGCGGCAGCTCCGGATTGCGGATATAGGCTTCGTACGCCGCATCAAACAGGATAACGGCCCGGTGCCGCAAGGCGTAGTCCACCCATGCTTTGAGTCCCTCGCGCGTTGCGACGGCGCCTGTGGGATTGTTGGGAAAGCATAGGTAGATAAGATCCGCAGGCGCGTCGGGGGGCGCGGGAACAAACCCGTTTTCCGCGTTGCCGTCAAGAAACCCGACGTTTTCGTTCCCCGCCATGATGTTGGTGTCGGCATAAACGGGATAAACGGGGTCGGGCATCAATATGCGATTGCCATTGCCGAAGATATCCAGAATGTTTGCGCAATCGCACTTGCTGCCGTCGGAAACGAAAACCTCGTCATCCGAAAGAGCCATGCCGCGCTGGCGATAGTCTTCCGCAATGGCATGGCGCAGGAACTCATATCCGTAATCGGGGCCGTAACCGCGAAATGTTTCTCGCGCCGCCATTTCATCGACGGCCTTGTGCAGGGCCGCGATGCAAGCGGCGGGTAAGGGCTCCGTGACATCGCCGATGCCGCAGCGCACGATACTCGGCGCTTTCGAAGGATTGTCTTTCTTATACGCTTCGACGCGTCTTGAGATCTCGGCGAAAAGATAGCTTTCCGACAGCTTCGAGAAGTTTTCGTTGACGAAGGTCATGCCGCTTTGCCCTTGGCGATTTGGAAGCGGCTGGCCCATTCCGCTACTTTTTCGTCGGCCGCGATCACGCCGTCCATCGAAGCGAGATCCTTTGCGCTTAAAGGCAAGCGCACCGCGCCCGAAGGCAGGACGCCCTTATGCTGCATCAAGGCCTTGACGGGTATGGGGTTAGAGGCCGCAAACAAAGCCTTGCTGATGCGCCACCATTCCTGCCCGCGATAGGTGCCGTTTAGGCAGGCCTTCACATAGGCGTTGCAGGCCTCCGGCCACATGTTGGCCGCCACCGAGACAAGGCCGACGGCGCCGATGGTTGCAGCCGCCACGAACATATAATCGTCGCCGCAATAAAGGGAGATATTCGGCGCGGCGGCGTTGTACTCGATGTACATATCAAGACCTGAGGACTCTTTGATGCCCCAGAAGTTTTTATGGCCTTTCAACGCTTTCAACACGGCGGGCTGTAGAACCGCGCCTGTGCGCGAGGGAATGTTGTACAGCATCACCGGCGCGTCAACGGAATCGAATATCTTTGTGAACCAGTCGACTTGCCCCTCGGCTCCGGGCTTTGTGTAGACGGGCGTGGCCGCAAGATAGGCGTCCGCGCCGCAACCTCGGCAGAAATCGATCCAAGCCATGGTTTGTATGTAATTCAGATTGGGCGTGCCGACCATGACGGGGACTTGAAGTTTTAATCCGCAAACAAGGCGCACAATTTCACGTTTTTCCTCGTCCGTTAGGGAGATGGATTCACCCGTGCTGCCAAGAATCATGACGCCGTTGCCGGCGGCCTCCTGCCGCTTGGCCAGTTTTATCAGCGTCTCGTAATCGACGGCCGCAAGGTCAGGCGTGAAGGGGGTTATAAGCGCGGTCCAAAGGGACGTATTTTTCGGATTCATGGGGAGCCTTCTTTCTTATTATTTCGTTTCGATTAAATCGTCGGCGAGTTTTTCAAATGCATGGATTCCGGGCGGCAAGCCCTTGATCTTCTCGCAAGCCAGCTTGACGCCTTCGGCATAGATGGTGCGGTTAAAGGCTTCGTGAGTTATGGATAGACGCTCGCTTGGCCAGCCAAAGTCGATCGTGTGGGTGCCGGTCACTTCGCCTTCGCGGACGGCTTTTATATCTTCTTTCGGAAAATCGATGTATTGCGCCAGCTTGATCGCTGTGCCGCTGGGCGCATCGACTTTATGGATATGGTGCGTTTCGGTAATGCCGAGCTGTAACGCGTCCGGCCTTAGCGCAGTCATGGCGGCTTTGATCCGCACGGCAAAATGGCGCATCACGTTCAGCCCGATGCTGAAGTTCATGCCGATAATCCACGGGGTTTTTCTTTCTTTCAGCTGCGCATCGAGGTCTTGCGGCCATTCGTAACCCGTGGTGCCGATCACCATAGGAACGCCCGAGTCCAGCAAAAGAGGCAAAAGATAGCGCATGGGCTGGCCCGGAACGAAGACGATGCCAACATCGGCCTTTTTGAGCTTGGCTTCCGTGACGGGACTTTCTTCGTTGAATACGGCGATAACGTCTTCTGCGGGCAGCGATTCCAAAACCACGCCGCCGGTTTTGCCGGTGCCGATGAGTGCATATTTCATGAGAAACCTTCCGTTTAAAGGGGGGGGCGTCCGAGGATGCCGAGTAAATATAGCCTTGATTCGGCAAAGGGGGATATATGGCCGTTACCGGCACTTTCGAAGGAAATGAACAGGAAGGATAGACATAAAATCCTCAAAAATGATTTTGCATCTTACTATAGTTTTGCTGCTTTTGGAAGTGGAAGATCTGTTCACGAACAGCGCAAAAAAAACGCCGCATTCATCATGCGGCGTTTTCTTGTCTATTTAGTTCTCTTACTTAGCCAGAACGATCTCCGCGCGGCGGTTCTGCGCTTCGCGAACGCCGTCCGCTGTCGGGATCAGCAAGTCGTTCTCTCCAACACCCCGTTTCGCGATGTGTTGAGTAGAGATGCCGTATTTTCTGATCTCTTCCTCGACCGCAGCGGCGCGGCGTTCGGATAGACGCTTGTTATATTCAGGCGTGCCGACCGTATCGGTATGGCCTGTGATGCTAATCTTCGCCAGGCCGTCCTTCTTAAACTGTTGAACGGCGGAAGCGACGATCCGCTTGGCTTCGGGGCCGAGAACGGACTTGTCGAAGTCGAAGAAGACCGTAAAGTTTTGTTCGGCAACCGGGGCCGCGACAGGCTGCGACGGGGCGGGCGACACCATGGGCGCTTCGGCCGTGCGGGCTGGCGGGGCAGCTTCGGGAGCGCCGAAGCTATAACGTACGCCAAGAATGACGTTATGCGACGCATTCTCTGTTCGTCCTTTGCCGCCGCCGGTATAGTTGACCTTGGGATCCCAAGAGCTGATGTAACGATAGTCGGCGGTAACGGCCCAGTTTCTGTCCAGCTGAGCGGCCACGCCCGCGATGCCTTGATAGGCCGCGACGATGGTATCGCCATGGAGGAACCCATAGCCGCCGTTGCCATAGTTTTTGATATTTACGAAATCGGGACCGATGCCGGCGCCAACATATGGAGTGAACATCGAATCCATGTCGAAATCATAAAGGACGTTGGCGAACACGGCGTTATTGATTAAATGGCCAAAGCCGGCTGCACCGTCAACTTTGTGCACGTTATACTGGTTGTGCAGATATTGCGCTTCGACGCGAACGCCGAACGGCCATGCATAGCCGACATTAGCGATGGCATCGAGATTGGCGCCATGGTTCTTGACTTTGACCTTGCCGCCAGCGGAACGGATATCGGCGTCCGTTGGGAAGGTTCCGCCGACGCCTGCGCCTGCATACCAGCCAGTTGGGGTCGTGCGGGCATGGGCTGCCGGGGACAAGACGACGGTCGCGGCCAATGCCAGAAACGAAAGGGTGATTTTCTTCATTTTTTTCTCCTTAGGATGAATCCAGAAACCGGTACGAAAACGAAAAGAATTCCGGAAAGGAATTTACCATTAAAGCGGGATTATTGCTAATTCATATAAGACATAAGTATGTTAATATTTGGTTTTTAACCAAGAATGTTGTTTTTGAGAGACAGGCTTTTTGTGATATGAAGGCAGTGCCAGACGGTCGGATGATCGCCTGTCACTTGAAATATAGAGCGTAGTTAATTGTTTATTAACGAAATTCTCTATTTCAAGTGGCAGGAGGAAAGTCCGGGCTTCAGGGGAAAAGGGTGCCGGATAACGTCCGGTTAGGGCGACCTAAAGGAAAGTGCCACAGAAAACAGACTACCTTGCCTCCAAAAGGCGGGGAAAAGGTGAAAAGGTGCGGTAAGAGCGCACCGCGTTTCCGGCAACGGGAACGGCACGGAAAACCCCACCCGAAGCAAGACCGAATAGGAGCCGCATAGCGTTTGCCCTTGGGCAGACTCGGCGTTTTCCCCGCGCGCGGCTCGGGTTGGTTGCTCGAGGCATTCGGCAACGAATGCCCTAGATGAATGATCGTCCCTGTTACTTACCTTTGGTAAGGAGCAGGACAGAACCCGGCTTATAGACCGTCTGGCGTTTTTTATTGGAAGCCATTTCTCATCATTGCATCGTCATTTCTATGGACGTTCCATGCGCAAGACATAGGGTGTCCTGATTGAAATGATTAAATCCGGCTTCGGGTTAGCGCGGGTTAATTCCGAAGGGCTGTCCCTGAAGGCCTTGCCACACGCGAGCGCGGCGAGAGGGATCTTCCTTTTTGGTCGCTTCCTGAGAAACGTTGCTATCAACTGAACCTACTAAAATTTCCACCGATGCCTCTTTGGGGGGCGCAGCTTTAATGTCCATAATTCTCTCCATGAATAATGATGATGCTGGAAGCTATTACATAGATCTTTTAAAGTAAATCTAGCGCGGAAAGAAATCTGTGCGCAAATAGGGTTAATGATATCACTTTTGGCGTGCGCTTCTCCATACGGGCAGAAAATTTTCTTTGAAGACTTCTGTCCAGTCCGCGAGTTTTTCGTTGCGGAAAGACAGCGCCGCTTCGCGCATGGCGGATTTTTTGCCTTTGTCGCGCCAAAGCGCCAGCAGGGCATCGGTCCATGCGTCGCTAGCGCTTTCGACTTCCTGCATCGCGGGCGTATGTTCGCACAAGGCCGCAACGCCGTTCTTGTTCGACGTGAGGACGGGGCATCCGCATGCCAGCGCCTCGACCCCAACAAGGCCGCCGATTTCAATATCCGACGCCATGGCAAGGCAATCCGCGGCGGCATAAAACTGTGCCAGTTTTTCCGTGGGTATTAATCCGGCAAGCGATGCGTTTCCGCCTAAGGTTGCTTTGACCTCGTCAGCCATGGGACCCAATCCCGCCACAAGCATATGCAGCGGCATGCCCTTTTGAATCGCTTCGCGGCAGGCTTTCAAAAGCAATGGCATATTTTTGCCGATATCCACGCGCCCTACAAAAAGAACAAGGAATTTATCCGGAGGAATTTTATAATCGTTTTCTACCTGCGCGCGAGCTTCGGGGCGCGGCTTAAAAAGATTTTTATCCACGCCAAGCCGCATGGGCATAACTTTATCGGGCGAAAGCGCTTCGCGCGAGGCGAGCACATCTTCACGCCGCATCGCCAGCGCGGCGGAGCAGGCGCAAAGATGCTTCTTCAGCCGTTTTTCCTTGCTGCGCCTTTGGCGGCGGGAAATTTGGAATGTATCGTCGAGCCAATTCCCGAATTTCATTCCAAAAAGTTTTTGCAGTGTTTGGCGCGTGAAAACCTCGGCATAGGCGGGGGTGTCGGTATGGAAGGAGGTTACGAGCGGAATATGCCGTTTCTTTGCGATGCGCTCGGCTGTTTTAGCAAAGGCGAAGAAGGCGTCTGCCGTATGGATGACGTCATACGCCGCCAGTTCCTTCGCGAGGCGCGAATGGTAAGAGGCAAGGTCGGTGTGCGCCGGAACGTAAGGCAGAAATTTTAACCGCGCGGTGCTGAATACGGGGGGCAGATAACGGAAGCGGACATGGGGTGAAAGAATTTCATCCGCGCCTTCGCCCGAAAAATAGACGGTGAGATCTGCGGCGTTTTCCTTTGCCGCCGCCTGCGCTAGGCGCTCCCAATATTTCACATGTCCGCCGGAAGCCTGTTCGCGGGGAAGATCGACAAGGACGGCCACGCGCAAAAGGGACATCAGGTGCCTGCTACGGTCATGCCGTCGATGCGCAAGGTCGGCGCATTGATGCCGCGTTCGAAATTAAGATCATTCGCGGCGGTGATGTTCATAAACATGTCTTTCAGATTTCCGGCAATCGTCATTTCGCTTACGGGAAAGGCCAGTTGCCCTTTGTCGATCCAGAAGCCCGCTGCCGCCTGACTGTAATCGCCCGTCACGCCATTGACGCCCATGCCCATGGTTTCGGTCACGTAAAAGCCTTGCCCGACATCGCGCATCAAATCAAAGGGCAGAGGAGTCCCCGGCTCCATATGGACGTTGCTTGCTGAAGGCGAGGGCGTGCCGCCCGGCGAGCGCGACGCGTGCCCTGTGCTGCGCATTTTCAATTGGCGCGCCGAGCGCAGATCAAGAAGCCATGTCGTCAGCGTTCCTGCATCGATCAGTTTGCGCTTTTGGGGAAGGATGCCCTCCGCATCGAAAGCGCGGGAGCGCAACCCCCTCGCGCGATGGGGGTCCTCGATAATCGTTATCGCTTCGGGGAAAATCTTTTGCCCAAGTTTGTCTTTGAGGAAGCTGGTGCCGCGCGCGACCGATGCGCCGGATATCGCGCCCAGCATCGTGCCGACCAGATCGCAGGCGACGCGAGGGTCGAAGAAGACAGGAACGCGGGATGTCGGCATCTTGCGCGGATTCAGGCGGCTGACGGCGCGTTGCGCCGCCTTTTCGCCGATCCATTTAGGGGAGGGCAAGTCGGCGGCGAAAACGCGCGCGGCATATTCGTAGTCGCGCTCCATTTCCGTTCCTTCGCCCGCCAGCACCGAGGCGCTGAGGCTATAGCCGGAATGCCTTTTTTCCCCGAAAAAGCCGTTGCTAGCGGCCAGCGCGACGCGCGAGGATTCCCATCCGGCGTTGACGCCGTCGGAATTGGTGACGCCTTTGACGGCGCGAGCGGCGTCCTCCGCCTCGCGAACCATGGCGATCAGTTGCTCGGCAGAATACTGAGCGGAATCCTGTTCGAGCGTTGGATATTCTTTGGCAATTTCGCCCGCGTCCGCTATGCCGCAAAAAGGATCTTCGGGCGCGATCTTGGCCATGGCAACGGCGCGGGACGCGAGTTCGTCCAGAGCTTTGGCGCTTTGATCGGTGGAGGAGACGACGGCTTGCCGACGGCCGATGAACACGCGCAGGCCGACGTCGGCGGATTCCGATCTTTCCAGATGCTCCACAACGCCCAGGCGCATGGCAACCGAAAGGCTTGTGCCTTCGACATAAAGAGCGTCAGCCGCGTCCGCGCCAGCCGCGCGGGCTTTGACAAGGAGATCGTTTAGGATGTTTGACGGTTCCATGATTTTATCCATTGGCGATATTCCGTTTGCTGCCCTCTGTTTTTACTTCCACGTTCTGATATTGCCAATATCCACGTGGACGTGGTTGTCTTCGGGGTAATAGGCGACGCCGCCGCGCTGCATCGTTTTGGCGATTTCGCATATGGCCTTGCCGTTGACTCCTTCGATGCGGAAATCAACTGCCCACCCGTGCATGTGAAGGCTATCTTTAGCGACGTTGCCGTTGGTGTGCGCCAGCTGCTCATTCGTGTCGCGCGTGCGGTAGCCCGAAAGAATTTGAAAGACCACGTTATCTGGCAGTCCAAGCCTTTTGCGCATATCGACCATATAATCGATCAGCTCAGGATCAATTTCGCCCGCCACATTATCGTGCCGGTCGCGCATCACGCGCTCGATCTTGCGCAGCGCGGCGGAATCGTAGAGGCCGTCGTGATAATAAACGACGTCGGCTTTTTCTTTCGTATAAGGATAGACGATGACAATGCGACGTCTGGGATCGCGGTCGGGCTGCGTTTTGGACAATCCCTTGCCGGTCATATTCTTGTAGGAGGGCTTTGAAGGCGAACCGCCGCAGGCCGAAAGAACGCATATAAGAAGAAGGACTAAAAAACGCTTCATGCTTTCTTACCCGCAAGACCATAGGCGCCCGACTCGAATACCAGCCAATTTTCGCCGTCAAGGTCGATCTTGCGCCGAAGTTGATAAACATGCGTTTCAAGCGTGTGGGTGTCGATACGCTCGTCATATCCCCAGACGGCAGCCAGAATCTCCTGCCGAGACGCAGGCAGATCGGCCTGCGCCAAGAAAACCAGAAGGGCGGTTTCTTTTTCTGTCAGGCGTATTGGGTTGTCGTCGTCGCGAAAGAGGTGCCTTTTTTGCGGCTCTAACCGGTAGGGACCGAAAAAAACAACCTTGTCGCGTAGCTTGGGCGCCGTTTCGATGTAATAGCGAAGCCGCGCCATTAAATGCCCAAGGCGGAAGGGTTTGATGAAAGTTTCGGTCGCGTCCTCGAAATCGTCTGCCTTGCTTAACAGGAGGGTCACGGGCGGCTGTGAACGGTTCTGGAAAAAACGAAGGATGCTTTGCGTTTCTTCCCCTGCTGCTGGTTCGTCTATGATGACGATATCGCCGCTGTCTTCGTCGCGTGGGGCGAAGTCATTCGGGTTTTCAAGCGCGATGGGCGCGGCCAACTTTTCCGTCAGGATTTGCTCGGTGACGGCTTCGCGCAGCGGCGCATCGGGGATGAGAAGAAACACAGAGGGCATGATTTGGGATTAAGTTAGAATCAACGGAAAGAATAGTCTGTGGGAGCGGTTTCGTGTAGAAGAAAAGTGAATCTTTCTAGCGAGGTTTGGTGGTGCAAAAGTTTATTCCAAAAGCGGGCATTATGGGGTGGCCAGTCGGGCATTCGTTGTCCCCGCGGTTGCATGCCTTCTGGTTGCAGGCCTATGACATCGAAGGCGCTTATGAGGCCCTTGCAGTTGAACCTGAAAAATTGCCTTCGGCGTTGCGCGCATTAAAGGAAAAAGGCTTTTGTGGCGTTAATTTGACCATTCCGCATAAAATCGCGGCTTTGAGACTAATGGATGCGGTTGATCCCTTTGCCGAGCGCATCGGCGCAGTTAATCTGGTTTCTATTGATGAAAAGGGCGGATTGAGGGGAAGCAACACGGATGCTTTCGGTTTCGAGCAGAACCTCCTTTCATCCGGTTTTAAACCCGATGGCGGCGCGGCCTTTGTTCTGGGCGCAGGCGGAGCGAGCCGCGCCGTTTTAGTCGCGCTTCAGAACATGGGGTTTGAGGAAATCCGCATGGCCAATCGTACAAGAGAGAGAGCCGAGATTTTAGCGAGAGGATTATCTACGGCGGCTTGCAAAATTTCTGTGATCGATTGGGAGAAGGCGCCGCAGGCTTTGAATGAGGTTGTTCTTCTGGCGAATGCGACGTCTTTGGGAATGAAGGGGCAGGAGGCTTTGGTTTTTTCTCTTGAGAAGTTGCCTCAGCATGCCGCCGTTACCGATATTGTTTATGCGCCGTTGGAGACGGACTTAGTGCGGCGTGCGAAAGCGCGGGGGCATAAAACCATCGACGGGCTGGGCATGCTTTTGCATCAGGCCAGGCCGTCTTTTAAGGCGTTTTTCGGGCGCGATCCTGAAGTGACGGACAATCTGCGCCGCCATGTGCTGGAGGGGGCGAAGGAATGCTAGTCATCGGCCTGACGGGAAGCATCGGCATGGGCAAAAGCGCGGTCGCAAAGATGTTGCGCGGCATGGGCTATCCGGTGCATAGCGCCGATGAGGCCGTTCATAAGGCCTTGATGAAAGGCGGCCCGGCCTTTTTGCGCGTCGCGAAACTTTTTCCTGAGTGCGTTCGGAAAGGAAAAATGGATAAGGCGGCTCTTGGAAAAATTGTTTTTGGAAATCCGAAAAAGCTAAAGCAATTGGAGCGCATTCTGCATCCTTTTGTTTGGAAATCGGAAAAGGAATTTATAAAACAGGCTCGAAAGAAGAAATTTTCCGCGGCGATTTTGGAGATTCCCCTGCTGTTCGAGACGGGCGCGGATAAGCGGTGCGATATCGTTTTGTGCGTCAATGCGCCGCGCGCCGTTCAAAAAGCCCGAGTGCTTGCGCGCAAGGGGATGACCGAGGCTTTATTCCGCGCTATTTTGGCGAAGCAAATGCCAAATGCGGAAAAATGCAAGCGGGCGGATTATGTTATTCCTACGGGTGGGAGCTTAAGGGGCACAGGGGCTTACATTAAAAAGATTTTTGCCAAAATCTGTAAATCTTAACACTTCGTGAAAATTTTGTTGTGTTTGGGCGGAACTGGCTGTATGGAAATATAAACTGTACCGATCAGTATACTATGAATGCAAGCTCAAAACATATTCGTCAAGGAAGGCCGAAAGACAGCGCCAAGCGCGAAGATATTGTGCTTGCGGCCACTCAGCTTTTTCTGAAAAAAGGTTATGAATTAACGAGCATGGAGGCGGTTGCGAAAAAGGCAGGCGTTTCCAAGCTGACGATTTACAGTCATTTCAAGGACAAGAAAGAACTCTTCAAAGCCATCATTGAAACACGGTGCGACAAGGTCGGAATGCCTGTCGACCTACAGGAGTATATACAACTTCCGGTTGAACAGGCTTTGATGTCCATTTCTCGCGGTGCTCTCGATAAGATTCTGAGGCCGGAATCCATTCGCCTCATTCGCATTATCCATGCCGAGGCTTTGCACGGTCCCGATATTCCTAACATCTTTTACGAGATCGGCCCCGGGCGCGTCGTTTTGGCTTTTACAGAGCTGCTTCAAAAATATCATCAGCAGGGCAAACTGCATGTGACTGATCCGGCCTATGCTTCAGGGCAATTTTTCAGTCTTCTGAAGGGGGAGATGCTTCAGCAAATTCTTTTTCTTCATGCGCCGCTTCCTTCCGAGGAGAAGGTCGACGCACATATCAAAAGAACGGTCTCTCTTTTCCTTTCCATCTACGCGCCTCAAAACAAAACGGACCACCCATGAAAAAGCCAGCCTTTACAATCGCTGTAGTTTGCGTCTTCGCCGCCGCCCTTGTCGGCGGGTTTTACGTTTATGCGCACCGCTTTGATGTATCCACAGACGATGCGGCCATTAGCGGCCGCACGGTCACAATAAGCCCGAAAGTATCCGGCTATGTGAAAACGCTGAATGTTATGGACAATCAGCAAGTCAAGGCCGGGGATATTTTGCTTGAAATCGACCCCGCAGATTACTTGACGCGGCGCGACCGCGCGAAGGCCTTCCTTGAGGCCGCCGTTGCCGCGGCGCAAGCGGCGCAGAACAGCGCGGAATCCGCGGGCGTTACGGCGCCATCCAATCTTGAAGCCGCGCAAGCGGCCGTCGTCGCCGCGACTGCGAATTGGGAGAAGGCCGCCAGCGATTTGAAGCGCATGCAAAAGCTGAGCAACGATGCGCGAAGCAGGGAGCAGCTTGATCTGGCTGTTTCCGCCGAGCGCGCGATGCGCTCAAACTTGGATGCCACAAAGGCGAAGCTGAAGTCGGCGGAAACGGCGCCCCATGTAGTTGCCGAAGCCGAAAGCAATCGCGACAGGCTTGCGGCTCAGGTCAAGGAGGCCGAGGCGGCCTTGCAGCAGACGGAGCTTGATTTGGCCAACACGAAAATCATCTCGCCTATGGATGGCCGCATTACGAAGCGCGGCGTGGAGCGAGGCAATTTCGTTCAGCCCGGGCAGGCCTTGACGACGGTCGTAGGCAACGAGCTGTGGGTGATCGCTAATTTCAAGGAAACCCAGTTGCGGAACATGCGCATAGGCCAGCGCGTGACGATCAAGCTGGACGCCTATCCCGACAGGAATTTCACCGGCAAGGTGGACAGCATTCAAGCTGGGACGGGCGCGTTTTTCTCGGCCTTTCCGCCCGAAAACGCGACGGGGAATTTCGTCAAAGTCGTTCAGCGCGTGCCTGTCAAAATCGTTTTCGACGCCGCGCCCGATCAGGCGCTTGCCTTAGGGCCGGGCATGTCTGTGGTGCCGACGGTAGATACCTCGAAGCGCGATTGAGATGGCTGAAGAAATCACAGCAGTGCAGACTAAACTGCCGCGGCATCCTTATTTGATCGCCGTCGTGGCGAGCCTTGCCGCGTTCATGGAAGTGCTCGACACCACCATTACGAACGTTTCCCTGACGCATATCGCGGGCAGTCTTGGCTCCAGCCAAAACGAAAGCACTTGGGTTTTAACATCGTATCTTGTGGCGAACGGCATCGTTCTGCCGCTTTCTGGCTGGCTTGCCGATGTTTTGGGACGCAAGGTTTTTTTCCTTTCCTGCATTATCGGCTT
This sequence comes from uncultured Rhodospirillaceae bacterium, assembly GCA_964517415.1. Lineage (GTDB taxonomy): Bacteria > Pseudomonadota > Alphaproteobacteria > UBA9219 > UBA9219 > CAIXLI01. The sequence continues at coordinate 23,136 of CAZFCA010000003.1, read as the reverse complement.
TACCCTTGCGTCGTTGGCCTGCGGCATGGCCACATCTTTGGAGATGCTGATTGTTTTTCGCCTTTTACAGGGCATTGCAGGCGGCGGCTTGCAGCCGATGCAGCAGGCCATTGTGATGGATTCCTTTCCGCCCCATAAACGCGGCGTGGCCTTTGCCATTACGGGCATAACGATTGTCGTCGCGCCGATCCTTGGCCCGACATTGGGCGGCTATATCACCGACAATTTCAGTTGGCGCTGGATATTCTTTATCAACATTCCCGTCGGCATTCTTGCCGCGCTTCTTGTTCAGGCGCTTGTTAAAGACCCGCCCCATGCGGAAGGGACGGGCATCAAGCATATCGATTTTATCGGCCTTGGTTTGCTGGCGTTGGGGCTTGGGGCTTTGCAGGTCGTTCTCGACAAGGGACAGGACGAGGATTGGTTTGGAAGCCCCTTCATTGTGTGGTTTTCCATTTTATCCGCTTCGTGTCTTGTTGGCGGAGTCTTTTGGCTTTTGCGGCAAAAGGATCCAATTGTGGATTTGCGGCTTCTGAAAGACAAATATTTTGGTCCTTCGTGCCTGATGATTTTCTTTATCGGCTTTATTCTTTACGGGGCGACGACGCTTTTGCCGCTCTTGCTGCAATCCGTCTTCGGCTATTCCGCGACGCTTTCGGGGCTTGTTTTGTCGCCCGGAAGCATCGTCGTTATTATAGGGATGGCGGTTGTTGGGAAGCTTGTGACGCGGGTTCAGCCGAAATATCTGATCGCGCTGGGAATGTTCTTTTCTTGCGTCGGGATGATCGCCACCATGCGCTATACGCCGCAAACGGATTTTACGACCTTCGTTCTGATGCGCACTTTGCAGGTGGCGAGCCTGCCGTTTTTGTTTGTTCCCATTGGAACTTTGGCGTTCGGCACGGTTCCTAAGGAGCTTTCCAACAAGGCTTCGGCTTTGTTTAATTTGATGCGCAATCTGGGCGGCAGCTTCGGCATCTCGCTGACTTTGACCTATCTGGCGCGCCGCGCGCAGATGCATCAGACGTTTCTTGCGGAAAACTTGGGCGCGACGGACGTGCTTTACCAAAACGCCGTTTCCTTCCTTTCGCGAACGCTGGAGTCTATGGGCGTTCCTCTGGCGGATGCGCAGGCGGCGGCCGTCGGAAGGCTTTATGGGCATATGGTTCGGCAGGCGATGGTTTTGGGCTATGCCGATGCGTTTCAATTGTTTGCGCTTATATCCGTTGTGCTGGCGTTGTTTGCCTTTGCTCTGCCGCGAAGTGATTTGCATAAAAAGAGCGGCGACGACGCGGTAATGATGCATTAGGAGAAGAAGATGAGATTTAAAAACGTTTTGATGGTCGGATGCGTTTGTTCCTTAGTGGCGTGCGCCGTGGGCCCTGACTATGAAAAGCCGGAGATTGCTTTGCCGAGCAAATGGGTTTCCGACTCCGCGCCCGAGGTTTTGGCAAAGGCCGCTATCGAACACCAATGGTGGAGGCATTTCGACGATCCCGTTTTGTCCGATCTGATCGACAAAGCCGCCTTGGATAATTTGGATCTGAAAATCGCCGAGGCTCGCATTGCGCAGGCGCGGGCGGGCGTCGCGCGTGCCGATGCCGATTTGCTTCCCAAGGGCGACATGCAGGCGTCCGCCGTGCGCGAGGCGAACCAGATGGCGCTTCCAGGCGGCATGCAATCCGATATGCTTCGCAAGCCCTTTAATATTTTCCAAACGGGCTTCGATGCGAGCTGGGAGATCGACCTTTTCGGCGGCAATAGGCGCGCGGCCGAATCCGCCGAGTCTCAGATGCAGGCCTCGGAAGCGTCGCGCGACGATTTGCGCATCAGTTTGATGGCTGAAGTGGCGCGCGCCTATGTCTCGCTGCGCCGCGCTCAGGCGCAGATTTCGGTTGCGCAAAGCGTTCTTGGGGCGGGCGTTAAATCGCTGGACATCGCGTGGCAGCGGTTCGAGGCGGGGCAGGCGCCGCGCTTGGATGTTGTGCACGCCGAGGCGCGGGTGGAGCAGGCAAAGACGCAAATCCCCGCTTTGCGAAACGCCATCGCGCAGGCGGAATACGGGCTGGACGCGCTGCTTGGCCAGCAGCCCGGTTATGCGCATAAACGCGTTGCGGATCCAAGGCCTGTGCCTTTGTCGGATAAAAAACTGGTTTTGGCCGCGCCCGCGTCCGTCATGGCCTCGCGTCCCGATATTCGCGTGGCGGAGCGCAAGCTTGCGGCTGCGACGGCGCAGCAGGGCGTCGCCTTGGCCCAGTTCTTTCCCAAGATTTCGCTCAGCGGCTTTTTCGGCGTCCTAAGCTCCGGCACAAGCCAGCTTTTCACGGTGCAGAATAAATCATGGATGGGCGCGGGCGGCATCGCTTGGCCTATCCTGAGCTATAACTCGCTGTCGGCGAATTTGGATGCGGCAAACGCGCTGCAGCAGGAGGCTATGGCGTCTTATCAGAAAACCATTATCGCTGCGCTGTCGGACGTGGAGCGTTCGCTTTCCGCCTATGCGGAGCGGGAAAAATTTCTTGAAGCCACGCTTGCGGATTTTGAGAAAAACAAAAAAGCCCGCGCGATTGCGGAAGAACGCTATCGCGAAGGGGTTACGTCGCGCCTTGAAGCCTTGGAGGCTGACCGCGTTTTTTACGCCGCCCAAAACCGCCTTATTCAGGCGCGCGCGGACGCCGCTCTGGACTTGATTGCCTTATACAAAAGCCTTGGGGGAGGATGGACGAATTAAAACCTAACGCTCTTGCTTTCGTAATGGCGGCCGAGGAAGGACGGCAATTTGCCGCCCGATTGCGTGCCCGGAAACTGCGCCATTTGATAGGACGGATCCAGCTTTGTGCGCGCGCTCCATAAGGCGTCGGGATTTTGGTGATAGAAGATGTCCGAAGCCGCCTCCGTGCGCGCCCAGTCAAGAAGCTGCTTGCGGTGCACGATTTTCCAAACGCCCGACGAGCCGGATGGGCGCCTTTCGAACCTGTCCAGATAACGGCCGCCGAGGAACACATCTTCGCGTCCCACCGGCTTTTCGATGCGGAAGTAGGCTTGAAAATAGGATTCGACCAGCGCGGCGTCGGATTCCAGTTCGATATAGACGTTGCCGATCAAATGGTGCGAATTGCGGAATCCCTGAAGAACGCCGAGAACCCAGTGAACGTAGTCGCTGCTCGTTCCCTGAAAAATGCCCGGGCCGAAATCCAAAGTCGCGTCGTGATGCAAGACAGAGCGCAAAAGATTTTCATCCGCGCGGTCGAGGCTCCTGGCAAATTTAACCAAAACGTCCGTAATTTCACTTTTGTCAATCGCCGCTTGAAGGCGGGGGCTCAACCTTTCATCTTTGCCGCCAAGTTGCGCGACAAGGCTGGGCCTGTGGAATTTCAGAAGCGAAAGAGCGGATGCGCTTTTTCTTTTTGCAGGCAGAGGTGAGGCTTTCTTGGCCTTTTGCGCCGGCTTTTTGGCCTTTAGAGTGCGAGCTGTCATCCCAGTCTCCTAGCGTTCGAATAGTTTCTCCGAACGCCCCCTTTCCTCACAGAATTAGGTGAAACTACCCATGAGGAATGCACACGCCTGCCCAGGATCGTCCGGCGACCGAAACGATTAGCACAGGTTTTTAGATTTTGCACGAAAAACAGTGGGTTAGCAAAAAATCCATGTACGCCAATATGTTGGCGGCCAAAGTTTTATTAATTTATAAGGTTAGAAAGAACTCATAAACCATTAATAATATTACCCAGACGCATCAACTGATGAGGTTTGTGCCGAAGGTATAATCCATGGCTATTAGAAATTGATAGATATTAATGGCTGCGACGCCTCCAAGTATGTGGGTCATAGCTTGGGCGAGATTAACGTTGCCCGCGCCCTCGACAACCTTTTTCATTAACAGCCAGCCGCGCACGAAAGCGATGCATCCGATAAGCTGCACGAAGAGCAAGGCCGCGTTCACGGCGTCCTTGAACCGTTGCGAGATGCCGCCGCCGCCGACGATGGCGTCGAGCTTGCCCCAGTTAATGACGGTTGACGGCGCGACCGCGCTGGTTCCGAAAAGGGTCGCGAGCATTGTGTCCAGATTTTGGCCGATGCTTATCAGCAGCGCGCCGAATCCAAGGTAGGTCAGGACGCTGTGCATACTGTGCGTTTTAGGGTCGGTGCCGTATTTCGAGGCCTTCATCAGTCCGCGAACAATCATATAAAGGCCGCTGAGAAGAGCGGCGGCCGAGGCGGCCATTTTCAGCGGCTCTTCGATGTTGTTGACGAAACCCCTAAGCATTTGATCGAGTCCCGGACCGCCCATGACGGGGCCTGCCGCGCAATTCAAACTCGCGCTTCCTTCGGTCTTGCCGTAGATGCTGGTGACCAGCACGGACATGAACGCAGGCATGGATATCAAGGCCATGCTGCCGGCAAGCTCCATCAGTGGCGTTGTGAGTTTCTGGTTCTGGGGGGATTCAGCGTGCAGGCGAAGGTGATAAATGCCCGCGATAGCGGCAATGACGCCGGCGAGATATGAAATCCAAGAAAATACTTGCGAGAAAGGACGCGAATTATCGACTCCGTTGCATATAATGGATCCAAGGCTCATCGCGGCATGCGCCGAGGTTGCGCCAGCCATGCAAAAAACGGCGACAAGCGCCAGTTGAACCGACGGCGATAGCTTTGGCAAATCGAGCTTAAGCAAATTTTTTCTCCCAAAAATATCGGGGTGCGCGCCCTTGAAAAAAGCTATCACGCATGTGTTTATTTTGCCAACAAACTTATTAAAAAGCCTTTAATTAAGCTCTTTGGAAAGGGGTTGTTAACCTTGACGCTTTCCTTCGTCACATAGGCGCACGCGATCCGCCAAGCGCCCCTTCTGGAACGGCGGGTTTTATAGCTTTTCAGCTTTTTGTTATGGTAAATTCCACAGATTATGCGCACGTTTAAAGACACCTTTTTCGAAACGCTTGACCGGCCCGTAAAAGTCCGGCTTTGCAGCCATCCCGATTGCGGGCAGGCGGGAGAATACCCCGCGCCCAAAAGCCGCCATCAATTGAACGAGTATTATTTCTTTTGCCTTGAACATGTGCGCGAATACAACAAGGCTTGGAACTACTTCGCCGGCCTGTCGCCGGAGCAGATCGAAGAGTATATTCGAGAGGCGACCGTGTGGGAACGACCGTCATGGCCGATGTCCGAATGGGGAATGAAAGACAAGCACATCCGCGAAAAAGCGATGCGCGATGCTTGCGATGAGCCGCCGCTATGCGCCGAAAGCGAGGAAGAGGCGCTGCCCTCGGCGGAGCGCGATGCTTTGGCAACGTTGGAGCTGGAATTTCCCGTTGATTTCGCGGCTGTGAAGCGGAAATACCGCACGCTCGTCAAAAAGCATCATCCCGACGCTTCCGGCGGCGATCCCGAGAACGAGGAAAAATTTAAAAAAATCAGCAAGGCTTTTGCGGTTTTAAGAAAATTTTTTAAGAAGAGAGAAGGCGATCATTTAAAAAGCGCGAAATAGAAAACATAGAGCCAGCTGAGCCATCCATGGATTAGCATCCACAAGATGGATTTATTGGCGGCATAGGAAAGAATCATGGCGGCGACGGCGCCGTAACCCAAGCCGAACTTGACGATAGAGGGCACTGTGCTGACGCTGCGGATTGAAAAGACCATAAGGAGCCTCCTTGTTACGTTCACTGACGCGTTTGGCATTATAATGCGAGATTGCTTTCCAAAGCGCGTAAAATCTTGCGGCGTTCCTTGCAATCAGGCATGGCTTTCGCCAAAAACGCCCAGAATCGCGGCGAATGGTTTTTATGTCGCACGTGGCAAAGTTCGTGCGCCACGACGTAATCAAGAACCGGCAAAGGCGCCATGATCAGCCGCCAGTTGATGCGAATGACGTTATCGGCGCTGCAGCTTCCCCATCGGCGTTCAGGATTCGCCAGAACGAACGACTTGTATCGAACGTCCATGCGTTCCGCCCAGAAATCCAGCCTTTTTTTGATTTTCCCGCGCGCGCGTTTCTTAAGCCACAAAAGGATTTCAAGTCTGATTTGCGCGCGCAGGCCTTCGCGCGTTTGGCTTGGATCCGAAATATGCACATGAAGGGCGTGCGGGGAAAGGCGGCATCCTGCGGCGGCTTGTTTGCCGCGCGCGATGCGCAGCTTGTAAGCGCGGCCCAAATAGGGAAACGCGGAGCCTTCGAGAAAGTCATAATGCGTCAGGAGTTTTTTTCGAAGTTCGCGTTCGCGCGTGATCCAAGGAGCCTGCCGCTTTAATATTTTCAACACCGAGCCTGAGCTGGCCGAAAGCGGCGCGGCGACGCGCACGCTGGCATCGCGCTCCATTTTATAGGCGATGGTGCGTTTGCGGCGGCGCGTGCGGAAGATGGAAAAAGGAACATCCTCGCCGTCAATTCGCAGGGTGCCGCGTTCGGGGTTTGGAGGTTTTTTTGTCATCGCATTTTATTTTGAAAAAAACGGTATGCCGAAAGAACCAAATCAAGGCCTCGCGGCTCGTGCAAAATAACGTTTCTCAATCGTCCATCTCTGCCTTGATTTCTTCCAATTCTAACCATCGATCCTCGGCCTTTTGCAAGTTTTCTTTGGCTTCCGAAAGCTCGCGCGTCAAGCGGTCGAAGAGCTGGGCGTCGTTTGCATACAGAGTGTTATCGGAAAGACGGTTTTCCAGAAACGATATTTCTTTTTCGAGGATTTTAATTTTTTCAGGCAGATGTTCCAGTTCATATAACTGAATGTAGGTCATCTTCGCGCCTTTTTTCATCGCGGAGGATGCGGGATTCTTTTTGTGCGCGCCGACTTCTGTTATTACGCTCGCCTGCGCTTCCTTGCGCTTGGCGGCATAATCTTGATAACCGCCGATGACGGCGTCCACCTTGCCGTCGCCCTCGAAAGCGAGAATTTTAGTGACCGTCTGATCTAAAAAATCGCGGTCGTGGCTGACGACAAGCAATGTTCCCTTATAATGCGCCAGCATTTCTTCAAGCATGTCCAACGTGTCCATGTCGAGGTCGTTCGTCGGCTCGTCGAGAATCAAAAGCTGACCCGGATTGGCCATGATCTTGGCCAGCATCAGGCGGTTTTTTTGCCCACCCGAAAGAACGCTCACCGGATGGCGCGCCATCTTGGGATCGAAAAGGAAACTCTTTAAATAGCCGCACACATGACGCGGCTTGCCCATCACGTCGATGTAATCGCTGCCGCCCGGGCACAAGACGCGCTGCAACGAATGATCGGGGATCAGATCCTTGCGCTTTTGATCGAAGTAGGACAGTTCAAGATCTTTGGCGACTTTCACCTTTCCCATGTCGGGTTTTAATTCGCCCGTCAAAAGGCGTAAGAGCGTGGTTTTTCCGGCGCCGTTCTTGCCGATGATGCCGATGCGGTCGCCGCGCAGGATGCGCAGATGGAATTTGGAAAGGATGACTTTTTCTTTTCCGGTTTCGGCAAAGGATTTCTGCACATTATAGAATTCCGCCGCGACGCGCGAGGAAGCCTCAGCAGCCTCGCCCGGCGTATAATCGATTTTTGCCAGCATGCGGTTCAGCGCGTTTTTATCGCGGCGCAGCCTTTCGCGCTCGGCCTTGACAAGCTCGACGCGCCGGACGTTTCGTTTGCGCCGCGCCTTGACGCCTCGGCTCGCCCATTCGATTTCTTGCTCCAGAGCTTTTTGGTGGTTGTGGAGCTCGCGTTCTTCCTGCTCCAAAACCATCGCCGCCCATTCGTCGAAAAACGAAAAGCCGCGGGGGCAAATGCGCAGGCGGCCGCGGTCGAGCCAGAAAACCTCCCGTGAGACATTGCCCAGAAAGGCTTTGTCGTGGCTGACGCACACCACGGCGCCGCGGTAGGTTATTAAATAGTCTTCCAGCCATTCGATAACTTCGAGGTCAAGGTGGTTCGTCGGCTCGTCCAGCAGCAAAATATCGGGCTCCTCCACCAAGGCCCGCGCAAGCGCCGCGCGGCGCAGCTGCCCGCCCGAAAGGGAGGTCATTTTTTCTTCCAAGGGGAGGCCGAGCGGCATGACGACGCGTTCGATCTTATAATCGTGGCTGCCGTCTTGATTTTCGAGAGCGGCGAAGATGAATTGGCGCACCGACTGGCCGTTTTGGGGGACGATTTCCTGTTCTAAATAACCGATGCTTACGCCTTGCATCTGCCAGCGCTTGCCCTCGTCAAGCTCGCGCGCGCCAGTAATGATGTTCATCAACGTCGTTTTTCCCGCGCCGTTTTTGCCGATCAGGCACACTTTTTCGCCTTCGCGGATATTGAAGCAAAGGTTTTCAAACAGTGTCTTGTCGCCAAAGCGAACAACGCCGTTTTGCACGGTGAGGAGAAGGGTAGACGCCACAGGCTCTTATTGCCCTGTCAGTTTCCGCCACCAGCCGCCTTTGGGCTTGTCGGATTCCAGTCCCGTCACTTCATAAGGCGAGGGCGGAGGCGCGGAAGAGACGACGACCCGTGAAACCATCGCGCCGGCTTGGGGTTCGGATCTGGCCGACGGAGCGGCAACGGGAGCCGCCCCCGGAGCAGCAGGGCTTTGTTCGCGGTTGTCGCGCGGAGTCGTGTCCAGATCGTGAATGCTAATCGGCATGGAAACAGGCGCGGGCGCATAGGCGCTTTGCGGCTGTTCCGATGGCGTGAAACTGCGGCGTCCGTTGTCATGATTGTTGTTGCGGCGATTGTCCCTATCGCCATGGCGACCCCGACCACCGCGGCGTCCGCGGCGGCGATTTCCTTGCCTGTGGACTTCGGCCTGGCCTTCAAACGTCGATTCTTCGGCCGGAAATTCGGAAGAAGCAACGTTGCCGATATTGTCGGGCACTATGTTTTCGGGTGAGATGACGTTGCCGTCAGGTTCGGCGAAGGCAGGCGCTTCGGCGGGCGGCGCGGAATGGGGGCGCGGGCTGCGTTCGCGGCGTCCGCGGCCGTAACGACCCCTGCCGCGGCGTTCCTGCCGTTCGCCTTCGCCTTGCGGCGCTAATGCGGAGCCGCTTTCGTCATTGGCCGCTTCCGCAAGAACTTGGTCGCTATCCACGGCGGGAACGCGGACCCGGCTTTCGTTTGCCCCAGCGCGCGAACGCTCCAGCTTGCATTCGGGCGCGACGAGCGTGTCGTCGCTATGCAGAAGGATTTGAAGATTATACCGACGCTCGATATCGATTAAAGCGGCGCGTTTTTGGTTCAGGATATAAAGCGCGACTTTGGTCGGCACATGCAAAACCATTTCGCCGCCGGACTGGCGGATGGCCTCCTCTTCAATGACACGCAAAACGGAAATGGCGGCCGAATCCACGGAGCGAATCATGCCGGTTCCTGCGCAATGCGGGCATCGTTCGAAATTGATTTCCGTCAAGCTGGGATGCAAGCGCTGGCGCGACAATTCCATAAGCCCGAACGCTGAAAGCCGCCCGATTTGCAGGCGCGCGCGGTCGGATTTCATCGCTTCCTTCATGCGGCGTTCGACGGCGGCGTTGTTGCGCCCGTCTTCCATATCGATGAAGTCGATGACGATAAGGCCGGCCAGATCGCGCAGCCGCAACTGGCGGGCGATTTCGTCGGCTGCTTCGAGATTGGTTTTTAAGGCCGTGCCTTCGATATGCCTTTCGCGCGTCGCGCGACCCGAATTTACGTCGATGGACACGAGGGCTTCCGTCGGGTTGATGACGATGTAGCCGCCGGAACGCAACTGAACGATGGGATTATAAAGCTGATCGATCTGCTTTTCGACATTGTAGCGGAAGAACAAGGGTATGGATTCTTCGTAAAGCCGGACTTTTTCGTGCCCTTCCGGCATGATGGAGCGGATAAATTCGTGCGCCAGATCATAGCCTTTCTTTCCGGCCACGAGGATTTCTCCGACATTGGCGGAGAACAAATCGCGGATCGAGCGTTTAATGAGATTGGCTTCTTCGTAAATCAAGGTTGGCGCGGTGGAAACAAGCGTTTGCTCGCGGATTGTATTCCAAAGGCGCAAGAGATGCTCAAGATCGCGCTGGATTTCCGCAGGTTCCTGCTCCATGCCGGCCGTGCGCAAAATAACGGCCATGCCCTCCGGCGTTTCAAGCTGATCCAGAACCTCCTTCATGCGGCGGCGATCTTGGTGGCTGGTGATCTTCCGGCTGACGCCGCCGCCGCGGTCGGTGTTCGGCATCAAGACGCAATAGCGGCCGGCCAGCGAGAGAAACGTCGTCAAAGCAGCGCCTTTATTCCCGCGCTCTTCCTTGACCACCTGAATCAACATGATCTGGCGGCGCTTGATGACTTCCTGAATTCTATACCGCATCGGGCGCGGACGAGGGGCGCGGCGGATAACCTCTTCTTCTTCGGCTTCTTGGCCGCCCACCGTCTCCACAGGCGGCGGAATGAAGGCGGCATCGGCTGCCGCATTGCCGAAATCGGTAATAAGCCCCAAATCGGATTCAACGGCCGCGCCTAATCCCGAAGGATGCTCGGCTGGCAAAGGCAGCGCGTTTTCCGAAGGGGCGAAAGGTTCTGCGGCTTCGCTTGCGGATTTTAAAGGCACCGGCGCAACGATTTCGCCTTCCGGCTGCGTGGTTTCCGCGATGGCTTCCTGCGGCAGGGCTTCTTCGGATTCTTCGGCTTCGTTTTGATAGGCTTGAACCTGTTCGGCATAGGCCTCGGCGGAAATATCGGCTTCGTCTTCTGGCTCGTTTTCCGCGACATCCTCGTCATGCGGGCGGTCGCCCACGGGAATGCGGAAATAATCGGGATGGATTTCGCTAAAGGGCAAAAAGCCGTGGCGGTTGCCCCCGTATTCGACGAAAGCCGCTTGCAACGACGGCTCGATGCGAATGACTTTCGCTAGATAGATGTTTCCTTTGAGTTGTTTTTTATTCGCGCTTTCGAAGTCGAAGTCTTCCAGCCTGTTTTCGTCGACGATGGCTACGCGGGTTTCTTCCGGATGCGTGGCATCCACCAACATACGCTTGGTCATTTTAATTCTCCCGCCGATCGTCGCCGGACAGGGTGAGAAAGAACCCTTTGGCGCCAGAAATCGGCAAATTGGTTGCCTAATGCGCCGCGCTTTCCTTTGGAGTGACCCCTAAGATTGCCCGGCTTTGCAATCCTCGCTCAGGTTTGCAAGGGCGGGATTGCGCTTTACATATATGTGTCCGCAGGCGTTGGATAATTACTTGAATTTCCAGCCTTTAGTTCCCTTGCGCGAACCATTCGCGCATTCGAAACCCGGAAAAGCGAGGCCATGATAAACGAAAAGCGCACAAAAGAGCAACCCGCTTTTTTTGTGAAATTAATCCTATGGTTTTCAGTAAGTTATAAAGTTCTCACGTTCGGCTGTTAAAAGCGCGTTGTTAGGGGTATGTGCACATATATTTTACTCAAGCTGCATAAAAAAACATGGAAATATTTATTCATATGGGTAAAATGCTTGGTGAAGTCTCCTTATCTGGAGCTTTAACCGATCCCGAAAATGATGTGTCCGGATCGTTCGGTCGCCTTCGTGCGTCCGGCAGGAACGAGATTTTTTGCTTTTTCTAAGGAGAAGACAATGGCGACCCTTCCTTTGATGCCCAAAGCCACGGCCGTTTGGATGGTCGAGCACACCACGTTGACGTTCGAGCAGATCGCCGAATTTTGTGGCCTGCACAAGCTCGAAGTTCAGGCGATTGCTGACGGCGAAGTGGCCGTGGGGATCGTGGGTATGGATCCCGTCTTTAACGGCCAGTTGACCGCCGAGGAAATCAAGCGCTGCGAAGGAGATCCGCGCGCGCGCCTGAAGATGACGAAAAGCGATCTTCCGATGCCTGTCGCCCGCACGAAGGGCGCGCGTTATACGCCGGTTTCCAAGCGCGGCGACAAGCCCGACGCCATCGCCTATTTGGTCAAGAATTATCCCGAGCTTTTGGATGCGCAGATCGGGCGGCTTCTGGGCACGACGAAAGATACCATCGCCAAGGTGCGCGACCGTTCGCATTGGAATACGGCGAACATCAAGCCCCAGAATCCTGTTTTGTTGGGCTTATGCAAGCCAGCCGACCTTGACGCCGCCGTAAAAAGGGCTCAGCGACGCGTTTTTCGGGAACAAGGTGGCAAGAAGCCCAGGGCGAAGAAGGATAATGATCCATCGGCCTTTGCGCCTTTGGAAAATGCCGATACCTCTGCCGAGGGGTTTGGCTTGCCCGAAGGGCAGGGGGGCGAAAATGCCGCGCCGAGCGAAGGCCTTGCCGAAGGTTTTGGCGCTCCGCCCAGTGCCGAGGAAAGCCAGCAACCCGATCTCGACCATGATGCGATCATGAAGAGTCTTGGCTCTGAAGAGTGATTAGAAAAGAACTTTTTTGAATAAAGCTTTGAAAAAATCATTTTTTTCAAAGGAAGGAAGGGCACTTAGTTTGCCGTTTTTCCAAATCGCGGGCAGGGACGCGCGGATGCGGCCTTGGGGGATTTGCTTTCGTAAATCCGGAGCGAGGGCATCGAGGATTTCATGCGGCGGATTGCCGAGCGCGCGGATGGTGCCGTGTTTTGCCTTTGCGCTTGCTGTGACGAGCCAGCGTTTGTCCCATAAAATAGTTTGTCTCGGCGCGATGGGCGTTTCTTCTTTTGCCGCCGAAGGCTCGCGCAAAACGGCTATCTGCTTTTCGGAAGGGACGATCATACAGCCGTAAATCGTGCGCGTTTGTCCCTCTTGCCCCAAAAGCATATCGAGAATCGAGGCTAGAGATTCTTGATCCGGCGGATAATCGTCATCATGCACATAGCGCAGGCAGGCGGTGAGGGCGCGCATCGCTATCGCTCGGGGAACTCTGCGCAGGGCTTTGCGATCCAACCGGACGGATCCACCGATTTCAGTGTGGGCTGCTGCTTTTAGAAATTCATTGCTTGCATGCTCAAGCGCGTCTTTGGCTTCCCGCGCTCGAGTCGCCAAAGCCGTAAGCCGTTCGACCGACAGCCCTTCTGTTTCCAGAAGCGGCATGATTTTGCGCAAACGGCCACGGGCGTATTTTTCTTTGGCGTTGCTGGGGTCCGTGACCGTTTCGATGCCTGCTTTCTTACAAGTAAGGAAGAGCCGTTGCTTGGAAAGCGGCAAGAGAGGCCGGAAAATGCGAATATCATCGCGTGTCGTATGCGCGGGGATGCCTGCCAAGCCATCGATGCCCGTGCCTTTCGCAAGGCGCATCAAAACGGTTTCGGCTTGGTCTTCCGCTTGATGAGCCATAAGCAAGTCTTTGACGCCATGTTTTTTGCAGGCCTCGATCAAAAGCCGATAACGCGCTTCGCGCGCGACTTCATGCAGGCGCGAGGATATTTTTCCGTGCCGCCATTTCAAAATTTCGGCGGGAATGCCGATCTTTTGCAGGCGCTTTTTGACCGACTTTGCCTCCACCGCGGATTCTTCGCGCAGGCCATGTTCGACAATGAAGGCAATGCATTCGGCTTTCCCCCATTTTTGAACACAATAGGCCAAGGCCATGCTGTCGGGACCGCCCGAGACGGCAATGGCGATTTTTTTAGAGAACGGCGCAAAGCCGCGCATCAGGGCGGAAAATTCTTCAGCGCTGATGGGCGCGTTCACTTCGGGCATTTAAGCCGCTTACGCTCGTCTTCAGCGCGCGATTTCACGGTCGGAACGGCGTTCGGGTATTTATTTTTCAATTCGCTCAACGTCACGCAGGCATCGGCGGTTTTGTTCATAGCGGCCAGCGACATGCCGAGCTTAAGCAGGCTGTCGGGCGCTTTGGTGCCCTTTGGATTCTGCTGATATGCGTCGGCGAAGGCGACGGCGGATTCGTCGAACCGCCCGCGCACGTAAAGCGTTTCGGCGTACCAGTACTTGGCATTGTCGACCAATTTTTCATCAGGATTTTTGTCGATGAAGCCTTTGAAGGCTTGCTCGGCTTCGGCATAGTTTGCCTGCCTCAAAAAATTAAAGGCGCGTTCGTATTGTTCCTGCGGCGTCAGGCCGTAATCGGCTGGCGCTTGGGGCAGGGGGGGCGATTGCGGCTTGTTCACGCCGCCTGTAACTTTGCCATTTTGCATTTTAAGGGCGCCCAGCGTGCCCGTGGGATCTGCGGGGGTTTGGGCGGGCTGGGGCGCCGGTTGCGCTGCCGGCGCTTGGGGAACGGGCTGCACGACAGGCGGCGCCGAAGCGTTTGATTCCAGTTTAGACAGGCGCGCGTCGTTGTCGCTTTGCGTCCTTTGCAGGCTTTGCTCTAGCCGCCTGATGGAGAATTCAAGCTGTTCCAGCCGTCCGTTCATGGCGCGCAAGTTTTCTTCTTGATTGGCAAGGCGCGTTTCGTTGAAGGTCGCGCTGCCGCCATAGGCGTCTTGGGCAAAGGCCGGAAGGGCGGAAAGGGATAGGATAGCGGCCAATAAAGAGATCGATGAAATCTTCATGAATCTTCGGGGGGCTTTAGTTAATGGAAGGACTCAACGCCGATAATCCTAGACAGAGCCATGATAAATTTAAAGGATATTCAGCCAATAAGGCAAAGCAAAGGCGCATCGTGTCGATGCGCCTTCGATTCTTTATTATTGAAAGAATCTAACAGGCTTGGGATCCGATCTTCCGGCGGCGGCCGCGGCGCGGAATATCCGCAAATTCTTTCAGAACGCCTGCGGGCAGATCGCCATCGCTTTCTAATTCGATTAGCGCGCGTTTCAGGGCGATTTTTTCGCGCAGGTCGTCCTGATCCCCGATGCTCATAATCGCAAGGCGATTTTCGATCAGGTCGCGCAGGACCTCGACGCTAGTGCGGGAAAAGGGCATAAATTCCTCCATAAAACGAATTCAAATAAAGTACTCATCGAATACCCCTATTATTTATCTAAAATATTAAATATCGCTAAAGATGGAGGAATTTATTTTTTACTTTCAGGGGGTTAGCGTTAACGCGCCGCAGCATTTCTTGTGCGCTGCAGCTTGATTTGGAAGGGGAATTTGGACTGAAACGTTAAAATACGTTTACAGCTTATCTTTATGGTGATCCGCGCCTAGCATCATATACATCGCAGGCACGACGAAAAGCGTGAAAACCGTGCCGACCGAAAGTCCCGTCGCGATGACCAGCCCCATGTTGATGCGGGACAAAGCGCCGGCGCCCGACGCGGTGATAAGCGGCACGACGCCCAGAACCATGGCGGCGGTGGTCATGAGAATGGGGCGCAGGCGGATGCTCGCCGCTTCGGTAATGGCCTTGCGCTTGGTGTACCCTTTGCGTTGCAGGTTATTGGCGAATTCGGTGATCAAAATGCCGTGTTTGCTGATCAGCCCCATCAACGTCACAAGGCCGACTTGCGTGTAAATATTGATGCTTGCCTTGCCAAGCGCGCCAAGCCCCAGAACCTGAAGCAGCCATCCGATCGGTTTCGGCATGGCCTGCAAGGCGCCCTGATCGATGCTGGCGATCCCGATGAAGAACAAAGCCCCCGCGATCGACATCGGAATGGAAACAAGGATGATCAGCGGGTCGCGGAAAGATTCGAACTGCGCCGCCAGCGTGAGGAAGATGATGATAAGCGCGAAGGCGAAGGTGGTCGCAAAGCCGCTCGATTCCTGCACGAATTGGCGGGATTGCCCCGCGTAATCGAAGGCATAGCCTTGCGGCAGGGTGCGCGCCGCAATCTCTTTCAGGCTCTTCAGGGCTTCGCCCATCGTGATGCCCGGAAACATCACGCCCGAAACCGTCGCCGCGTTGACCTGCTGGAAGTGGTTGATCGATTCGGGCACGGTTTTCGTTTCAATCTTCGCCAGGGTGGAAAGCGCGATAGGCTCGCCGGACGGCGGACGGACGTAATAATTCTCAAGCTGTTGGGTGGTCAGGCGGGCGACTTGCTCCACCTGCGGGATGACTTTATACGAGCGTCCCTCCAGCGCGAAATAATTGACATAGCCGCCGCCCAGCATCCATGAAAGCGCGCCGCCGATGGCGTTCATCGTCAGCCCCATTTGCGCGGCTTTGTCACGGTCGATCACGACGGTAGAGCGCGGCAAGTCGATCTTCAGATCGACGTCCGAGAACATCAAAATGCCGCTTTTCTGCACTTCCTTCATGAAGGAGTCCACCACGTCGCGCATGTGCTCCAGCGATTGCGTCGATGTAATCACAAATTGGACGGGAAGTCCGCGGCTGCCCGGCAAGGGCGACGGCTGGAAAACGGCTGCGCGTGTGCCCGCAATTTTGTTCAGGTCCTTCTGCACGAAAGGCTCCACATCGTTGGAGGTGCGTTTCCTCTCGTCCCACGGCTTTAGGGTCATGCCCGCGAAGGATTGCCCAGGCACGTCGATCTGGAACACATGGTCGGTTTCGGGATAGCTGGAAAGCGTTTTATAGGCTTCGGCGCTGTAGATGAGCTTTTGCTCCAGTGTGGCGGCCGGCGCGGAAGTGAACATGGCCATCACGATGCCTTGATCTTCTTGAGGCGCAAGCTCGGTTCGGGTGCTGGTGTATAAAAAATAGATGCTGCCCAATATCAGAAGCGAAAACACCATCGTGACGGGCATATAGTTCAGGCTGGAATCCAAAAGCCGTTGGTACTTGTTGTGCAGTCGGTCGAAAGCCTTGTCCAGCCGTTCGACCAATTTCTGTTCCAGCCCCATTTTCGACGGATCGTGGGGCTTAAACATCTTGCTGCACATCATGGGGGAAAGGGTCAAAGCCACGATGCCCGAAATAACGACCGATCCCACAAGCGTGAAAGCGAACTCGGTGAACAAAGCGCCGGTCAAGCCGCCCTGAAATCCGATGGGAACGTAAACGGCGACCAGAACGATGGTCATGGCAATAATAGGCCCGCCAAGTTCGCGGGCAGCCATGATTGCCGCGTCGTAAGGCGAAGCGCCTTCCTCTAAATGGCGGTTGACGTTTTCCACGACGATAATGGCGTCGTCCACCACAAGGCCGATGGCCAAAACCAGCGCGAGCAGGGTCAAGAGATTGATCGAAAAGCCCATCATCATCATGAAAACGAACGCGCCGATCAGCGAGAGGGGGATAGCAACGATGGGGATGACGACCGAGCGTGGCGAGCCCAAGAAAAGGAACACGACGACAGCAACGATGAGTATGGCTTCGGCAAGCGAGGTTTCCACCTCTTCGATGGAGCTGGTGACGAATTTTGTCGAGTCGTAGGCGACATCGGCGGTTATGCCTTTCGGCAGTTGGGATTTGATATCGGGCATGACGGCTTTCACGCCCTCGATCACGTCTAAAAGGTTCGCCGCGGGCGCGACTTGAATGCCGATATAAACCGCGCTTTTGCCGTCGAAGCTGACTTGCGATTCATAATCGTCCGAGCCTAGCGTGACGTTCGCGACGTCCTTCAGGCGCACGATGGCGCCCTTGTCCTGCTTGACGACCAGGTTTTGGAACTCTTCAAGGGACTGGATGTCCGTCGAGGCGTTCAAATCGACCTGCACCATCTGGCCCTTGGTGTTGCCAAGGCCGGAGATGTAGTTGTTCGCGGATAAAGCCGCGCTGATGTCCGATCCAGTCAAGCCGTAGGCGGCGAGCTTTTGCGGATTCAGCCATGCGCGCAAGGCGTAATTCTGCCCGCCGAGGATTTCGGCTGTTTGCACGCCCTCGACCGCTTGGAGGCGGGGCTGGACGACGCGCAAAATATAATCGGTGATGTTGTTGCGGTTCAAAACGTCGCTGTTGAAGCTCAGATACATAGCGTCGATTGTTTCGCCGACCTCTATCGTCAAAACTGGCTGTTGCGCTTCTTGAGGCAGCTGGTTGAGAACGGACGAGACTTTCGAGCTGACTTCCGTCAAAGCCTTGTTGGAGTCGTAGTTCATCCGCAAATTAACGGTGATCGTGCTGACGCTGTTTTGGCTTGTCGACGTCATGTAATCGATGCCGTTGGCTTGCGCGATGGCGTTTTCAAGCGGCGTCGTGATAAAGCCCGCGATGGTGTCCGCGTCCGCGCCGTAGTAGGTGGTTGAAACCGTGATGATGGCGTTTTCCGTTCGCGGGAACTGCAGGATCGGCAGCGACGCAAGCGCGCGCAGGCCGATGACGAGGATCATCAGGCTGATGACGGTGGCCAGAACCGGGCGGCGGATGAAGATGTCGGTAAAATGCATGGCGGGTCTTTGGGTTATTTATCTTCCGGTTTCGGATTTGGGTCGTCTTTGGGCAGGATTTCGTTATTCACGATGATCGGCGTGCCGTTGCGCAGTTTAAGCTGTCCCGATGTCACGACCTCGTCGCCTTCCTTGATGCCTTTAATGACCGCGATTTGGTCGCCGCGCATCTTGCCGGTTTCAACGAACGATTGAACCGCGATCAGCTTTCCGTCCTTGTCCTTCGCGACGACATAGACCGTATTGCCATAGGGGTTGAACGTAATGGCCGTCTGCGGCAACGTCAGCTGCTTTTGCGGCGCGCCCACGACGCTGACGATATGCGCGAACATGCCCGGCAGAAGTTTGCGTTCCGGATTTTTAAATATGGCGCGAACCTGAATATTGCGGGTCGATTCCTCGACCTTTGAATTGATGGACTGAATTTCGCCTTCAAAAGTCGCGCCCGGAACCGCGTCGGCGCGGGCAAGCGTTTTTTGCCCGATAGCGATTTGCGGCAAGGCTTGCTCCGGCAGATTGAAATCCACATAGATGGGGTCGAGCTGCTGCAGCGTGACAACCGGCGTTCCGGCGTTCAAATATTGTCCCAAGTCGGCTTGCCTTATGCCAAGGCGTCCCGAAAACGGGGCGCGGATCGTTTTCTTGTCGACAAGCGCGCGCTGCGCATCGACGTCTGCTTTGGTGCTGTTTAGCGTTGCGATGTCGGAATCGACGACGGCCTGACTGACGGCTTGGGCCTTTAGCTGCTTGAGATCGCGGTCATACGTGATTTGCGCCAATTTCGCCGTGGCCTCTAGAGCGCGGAGCTTGGCCAAGTCGTCCTGATCGTCCATATGAACCAGAATCGCGCCCGCTTCGGCCTCGCTGCCGGATTCGAAGGAAATCTTATCCACGATGCCCGCGACTTCGAAGGCCAGATCCGCGCCGTTGATCGCGCGCGCGGTTCCGACGGCGTCGAGTTCCTGCTGCCAGTCTTGCAGGGAGGCCTTGATGGTCGAAACCGTTTGCGCGGGCGGCGGCGCAGAAGCCAAGTACTTTTTCGTTCCGGCCGCGATCATGTATTTAAAACCCAAAAGTCCCCCAATGACCAGGGCGACCGCGACCAGCATGATGAACATACGCTTTTTCATTTAGTCCTCTTGCATTTTGGGCGTTGACTCCAAAGGGCGCGCCCAGTTCTTGGCGCGCGGCTGTTCTTGCGCTTGGGGCGCAGGCGGCGGGGATGTCATCTCTTTGTCGCGGTTCCACCAGCCGCCGCCCAAAGCGGCGAAAAGCGCCGCCGTATCGGCATGCCGCTGGGCTTTGGCCGAAATCAGAGCGACTTTGTTTTGCAAATCGATTTGCTCGGCGTTCCACAATTCGGCGTTGCTGACGGCGCCTGCTTTCAGTTTATGGCGGATAAGCGCCAGCGTGGCCGACGAGGCGCGCTCGGCCTCGGCCTTAGCCTTCAGGCTTTCGGCATCCGATTGCAAGGCGTGCAGCGTATCGGCGACGTTTTGAAAAGCCGTCAATACGGTTTTGCGGTATTGCGCGGCCGCGCCTTCGAAAGTATCCCGCGCCGCCTGTTCCTTGTCCGCCAGAGCGCCCGCATCGAACAGCGTTTCGGCTACGCCGGCGCCAAGGCTCCAGAAACCCCCGCCCGGGGCGAACAGTTTGCTTAAGACGCGCGCCATCGAGCCGACATCCGCCGAAAGGATGATGTTCGGCAGGCGGTTGGAAACGGCGACGCCGATAGCGGCGCTGGCCGCATGGAGGTTTTCTTGCGCGGCGCGGATATCGGGGCGCTGCGCCACCAAGTTAGAGGGCAAGGATAAGGGAATTTTTGAGGGCAGGGTCAAATTCGAAAGCTCGAACTGAACCGACAAGGTGTCGGCGGGCATTTGGCCGATCAAGGCCTGCAAAGCATGGCGCGCGGCGACAAGCTGGTGCTCCAGCGGCGGCAACTGTGTTCGCGCGACCGCAAGAGCGGATTCCTGTTCCAGAACAGCGCCGCGGTCGACGGCGCCCGCTTCAAAACGGGCCTTAAGGAGCTTTAATATCTTTTCCTGATCGTCGATGATCTGGCGCATCGCGTCGATTTGGCCGCGCAGAGAGGCTTCCTCAATCGCCGTCGTGACGACATTCGCCGTTAAAGCGAGATAGGCGGCTTCTTTTTGGAATCGCGCCTGATCGGCAAGAGCCTGCAACTGTTCGACAGAACGGCGGGTGCCTCCCCAGGCGTCTACATTATACGAAACGTCGACGGAGGCGTTGTGAATGTTATAGACGGAACCGTGCGTGCTGCCGGTGCTGACCTTGGAAACCCTTTGACGCGTGGATGAAAAAGAGCCCGTCGCCGTGGGAAAAAACGCCGCGCTTCCCGCCGAAAGATTGTCCTCGGCCACGCGCAGGGAGGCTTCCGCCGAGGCAAGATCGGGATTGTCTTTGATGGCTTGCGTCACGAGGGCGTTAAGCTCTTTTGAATGAAACAGCTCCCACCACTGGGCGGGTATATCCTGTCCCTGCTGCAATTTCTGGGCGCCGTCCGCCGTCATTTCCGGCAGGGGGGTCGAGTCAAAGGCGTTTGTGTCCGTTTTCGGCGTCTCGAAATCGGGACCCACGGCGCAGGCAGCCAAAAGAAAGGCGACCATCGCAAGGGAAGAAGCTGAACGGAACAAACAGAATCGCATGGCTGGCGCGCGGGGTTTACAGGAGGAAGGGAAAGATATATACATTCACTGTTGTATGTAAAGCAGAAAAGCGACTCATGACGAGAGCCTATGCCAAGACGGACTAAAGACGAAGCCTTACGGACGCGCAATACGATTCTTGACGCGGCCGAGGAAATTTTTTTTGAACGCGGCGTCACGCGCACATCTCTCGAGCAAATCGCGGCAGCGGCAAAGGTGACGCGCGGCGCAATTTATTGGCATTTTAAAGACAAGCGCGATCTCTGCGAGTCAATGGCCAATAGGGTCTTATTGCCTTATGAAGACATGCTTGAAAATCTGGTCGAACGGCCGTCGTCCGCGCCGCTCGATGACTTGAAAACCGCGTGTATCGATGCCCTGAAAAAAGTCGCGAAGGACAAAAGGCGGCGGAAAATCTTGACTATTTTGCTTTTTCGCTGCGAATATATCGACGATATGCGGACATTGAAAAAACGCTTGGACGAATGCCATATAAGGCTTTTGACGCTTTCCGAAAAGGTTTTCGCTTGCGCGGACGAGTTGCATGCGCTTGCCGCGCCCTGGACGCCGCGCATCGCCGCGACGGCCATGTTGGGGCTTGTCGGCGGCTTGATTTTAAACGGCCTGGAGCTGAAAAAAATATCGTCTTTTGCGACGACCGCTGCGGATTGCGTTGAATCTTTCTTTACTTCTATAAGCGCATAAGTGCGGGGCATGCCTTTTTATAACTTCGATATTATCCCTCCCGTTATTGCCCACCGCGGCGCGCCTTTGCGTGCGCCCGAAAACACCATGCCTTCGTTCTCCGCCGCTTTGAAAGCGGGTGTTAAATGGCTGGAGGCCGACGTTAAATTAACATCCGACGGCGTGCCCGTGCTTATTCACGATGAAACGGTTGATCGCACGACGGACGGGCATGGCACCATCGCCTTGATGACATGGGAGGATGCGCAGAAGCTCGATGCCGGAAGCTGGTTCGCGCCTGAATTCGTCGGCACGCGCTTGCCGAGCTTTACCGAATTGGTTTCCTTTGTATGCGCAAACGATTTGCGGCTTTTTCTTGAACTCAAACCGAGCCCGGGACGCGCCCAAGCCACAGCGATGGTGACGCTGATCGAGGCTTCCAAATTATGGCCGGAACAATTGCCGCCGCCCATTATCTCCAGCTTCGATGTTGAATCCCTCGCAATTGCTGCGCAACTGCATCCGGATTGGCCGCGCGCCCTTTTCCTTGACGAGTGGCGCGCCAATTGGATGGATCTGGCGGCTTCGATCAAGGCGATGGCCGTGGCGATGCGGGAGGATACGTTAACAGCTGAAAGGGCAGTTGCTTTGCGCGGCTCTTCCGTGCCCGTTTTGGCGTATACGGTCAACGACCCCGCAAGGGCTAAAGAATTGCTGTCAAACGGCATTACGGCCGTTTTTTCCGACGACGCAGGGGCGGTTTTAAAGGGATAAACAATTCTTTGGCATAAGCCTTGAAAAGGATAGGGAAGTTCTGCTATTGGCTTGCCCCTGCCTTGTCATAGACGTGCGGTCGTGGCGGAACTGGTAGACGCGCAGCGTTGAGGTCGCTGTGGGAGAAATCTCGTGGAAGTTCGAGTCTTCTCGACCGCACCATCCTTCATCCAGCAACGTCCTGAAACCAGTTGTGAAAATGAAGGACTTGGTTAAAACTGTAGACTGCTATCTGATAAAACGTCATACTGCGACACAAATATTAGATTGAGTTTATTTATTAATTTTGTTAGCCAATAGATATACTTATTAAAATTATAAAAAGAGGCAAGGGATGAAAAACGATATTAATTTGGTTCTTAATGTCTTGCGCATCAAGCAAGATGGAAAACGGGTATACCTTTCTGTACAAAACATTTCAGATCATCCCCTCTCTATAGATTATATAAGCTGTAAGGAGAGTTATATAGATCAATCTCCCCCACGTGTTGGCAGAGTAGTGTTTGGCGCTTATCTTAAAAAGGGCGATGAGGCGACAAGTCAACCCTATTCTGTTTCTGGCATGCGGCGCGCTGATTTTCGCGACATAGTTTCACTTGATGCAATGCCCAAAATCCCCTTGCGAGGCGGTTTATATAGGGCTGGTTTTGGATGGAAACTTGAGCGTCAGTAATCCGATAATTGGATAGTCGTAGACAAACGCCCTTGCGTGTATGGACACGGTGTCCTCACAACAATTGGCTTCTCAGTCCTTCCAACCTTAGCTTTGCCGCACATAACTAGTGATTCATGTGCAGAATAAAGCCGCCTAACACAGTACTTCGAGCGGAGTTTGTCATTTAATCAACGTGTGGTGAGCGGCACAAACATAGCAGGCATCGTTATACCCGCGGGGATCCCTGACGTGCTCCCCATCTTCGGGGCGAATTGAACTAGAGTCTTTCGGTTAAAA
>CAZFCA010000002.1:0-125269 GCA_964517415.1 uncultured Rhodospirillaceae bacterium | reverse complement strand
GCTCTTAAAATGCCGAGGCCGGAGGAACGCATGCGAGCATGAAAATCGGGGAAAACCTCTGCGCGGCCGAAAGCCAGTTTTGCTTCTTCCGGAGCATCGTCTTCGGAGGCCAAAGCCGAAAAAGCAGATAGTTTTTGAAGATAAGGCGTCATATTTTTTATTGCCGATAAATTAAGGATTCAAAACCAAGCGCACGCTAAAAGTCGCCCTTATTATTAATGGAAGCCATTAACCTTACCGTTTGAGATTATCAAGCGGTTTTATTCTACATTTACGTTATCGCATGAACTTAACGCATCGCCCTATATCGCAGACACAACCCCTTGTTTGCAATATGAAAATTACTTTCATCAGCGGGCGAGCCGTTAGTAAAATTTCCAGCTTTGAACAAAATACGAAGCATCCCCATAGAAATACTTATAAAATGTGCTTTTGTCTTTCTGTTCCCAGAAGCCGTAAATCTTTTGCGTTTTCAAAAATCTGCATACCGTCCTGACGGAGCGCCGAAAGCGTTTCTTTCTCAAGAGGCGCCTTTTTTGAGGGGATAATGGCTACGGGCGCTTTCGACGCAAGGTAAATATCCATGCCGAGACTTCGGGAAGAACCCGCAATCATCTGCCTTGCCAAGGATTCATTAACAAAGGGAAAGACAACCCCGCAGCATTGCTGGGGAAGCCTGATGTGCTCAAGCCCTTCGGAATCAACCTGATAATGATCGGTAATGACGGTTTCTGCCAAGAGTTTTCCCAAAGGCTCTGCGAATTTTCGACCGTTTTGGTCAAGAACGACTTTGACAGGAATGCCTTCTTTCTCGATGTCGGAAAAAAATGCGGCGATTTCCGCCCAGTCCATATTGTCGCCCGCAAGCACCACCAACAGGGAGTGCTCATTTGTTCCATATTCCGTTCGTGTGTTTTCCGCCGCCTGTCTCGCCGCCGCGTATGAGTCGCTCGCCGCCCCCCCCGCCTGAATGCGCGCGGCAATCTCATCAACGTCCATCATTCGTCCGAAGCCAAAATCGTTACAAGCCATTGCGCCTTCGACGGGTCCTAGGATGCAAACGCCGCGGTCGGCTAGCTTCGCACAATTGCGCTGCACGGCGGGATGTTCCCAAATTTTGTAATTCATGGCGGGGGCAATATACAAAAGCGCCCCCAGAGCATGCGCATCAAGGACCAGACGCGCCAGATCCGAAGATCGTCCAGCGAGCTGGCTGATGAAATCAGCCGTCGCTGGAGCGACAAGGATAATCGCCGCCTCTTGAAGGCTTTTTTTCTTGGCTTCAAGGAAATCCCCGTCCGTAAAGACGGAGCCTGTGGTAGCGCGGCGGAGCTTTTCTATCGGAATCCAACGGGGTTTGTGCTGCCACTGTTCGGGGGCTTTAGTTAAAACCAAGTCAATCGACCAAGCAACCGACATCTTCTCCAAAAACTGCGGAATTTTGCAAACCGCAACGCTTCCTGTAACGATCAAGGCGATTTTAGGCTTCATATTCACCCTCGTGATAATCGGGCTGCAATAAAATCGGCTATCAGAACGCCCACATGATATTTATCCATTTCGCCGCAATCCCGAACCTCTGGTTCCGTGATTTTCAACACATGATTGCGGTCGGGAGAGCGGCCTTGCGCATCTTGTCCGACAAGGTTCGCAAAAATCGCATCCGCTCCCTTTTTTTTCAATTTCTCGCGCGCATAGCCTTCCAGATTTTGGGTTTCCGCCGCAAAGCCAACAACAACTTTCGGCCGTTTTGTCTTATGCATTCCGAACGACAGTAAGATATCGGGATTTTGGATAAGTGTAATATCCTCGATCAACACTTGTTTTGAAAGCAGCTTCTCGGCGCCAAAATCGGCAACGGCCGCAACGCCGACATAGGCGTCAAAAGGCCATTCTTTCAGGCAAGTCCGCAACATCTCGGCCGCTGTGCGCACATGAACCGTATCAACTGAGGCATGGACGGGATCGGGCAATGCAACGGGGCCTGAAACCAAAGCGACCGTCGCCCCGCGGTCGGCCAAGGCGCAAGCGGTTTCGTGCCCCTGCCTTCCCGAAGAAAAATTGGTGATAACATCCCCCCACTCGGTCAATCTTTCCACGCAAGGTCCGCTTGTCACCACGATCTTCACCCCCGAAAGATCCTGCGCAAGCGAAGAAGAAGGCTGTTTCGCGGCGCCGATTACCAAACGATGCTCATGCACGAGGGAGTCGAAGAACTTTTTCCACGCGGAGGACAACCCATTAGAGCGAAAACGTTGCGCTTTGTCGTAGCCCGCGATTTTTCTTCCCGGGGCTTTCAAAGCAGACAAAATATCGATATTGGCGGTGACTTTCATTTTTATCGCGTTGCCGACCGTCGTTTTGGCTTTAATCTTATGAGCGGACTTCCCAGCAGATTTCAACGACGGCACGGAGGCGAGATGCAAAATCAAATCGAATTTTTCGCCTTTACATAAATGTTCGCATTCTTCGTAAAGATCCGCTGCGGAAATGATGCTTCGTCCGCCGGATTGTGAAATAACGGTCGCGCCCGAAGGCGGGTTCAGAGGCGTGCTGCAAGTCAAAAGCGTGACCTCTGCCCCCTTTTCCGCAAGCGCCGCGGCGGCGCGATGACCGTGATCTTGCGGCCTCAAATCGTTAGCAAAATACCTGACGCCGTCGATTTCTTCTTTTGCCTGTCCGGCTGTAATAAGGATCTTTTTCCCTTTCACATCTTCGGGAAGAAAAGTTATTTGTCTTTTTTTATGCGTCAAAGAACGTCCGTTTGCATAAGAATGTGCCGTGGAAGATGGTCGGGGAGACAAGATTTGAACTTGCGACCCTCTGGTCCCAAACCAGATGCGCTACCAGGCTGCGCTACTCCCCGAAGGGCTCAGACATAATCAAAAAAAGCCGCAAGGGCAATTTGTTTTATCCCTACCCTTGGGCTTTGCGGCTTGGTATGAAGGGAATCTCTGTTTTGCGCCGCACACCTTAACTTTGGAGGGTATTTTGCTTGCCTCTCTCCTCGCTTCTATTGTTGATGCCTGCCGTCGGCACGCCTTAGCCATCGTCGTCGTCGCCTTGCTGTCGACCGTGGCTTTGGCGGCGTATGTGGCCAAAAATATCACCATTAACACGGATATCAATCAGCTGCTTTCCGATGATCTGGGCTGGCGAAAGCGCGAGAAAGAGCTGGAAGCCGCCTTTCCCCAAAAAGTCGACAACTTGGTCGTCGTTATCGACGGCCAGACAGGAGACAAAGCCGACGCCGCGGCGGCCGCTCTCGCGGACAGAATTTCCTCCATGCCGGAATTGTTCTCGCTGGTATCACGCCCCGATGCTCTGCCCTTTTTTAGAACGAATGGACTTCTTTATCTCTCGGATCAGGAAGTGAGCGCCGTCTTGGAACAGATTGTCGAAGCGCAACCGCTGCTCGGCACGATGACCACCGATCCGAGCCTGCGCGGTTTTTTGGGAACTATCGAACTTATGATGCGGGGAACGCAGGCAGGCGCGGTTGACGGATCGCAAATTGAAACTCCTTTAAAGGAGGTGTCCGCCGTTTTCGCAGCCGCGCTTGAAGGAAAAGACTATCCTTTGGATATACAAAAAATGATGCCGGGCCCCGCGCAGAACGCTGCTCGTGAACTGCGGCGGTATATTATAACGAAGCCTGTTTTAGATTATTCTTCCTTACAGCCCGGGCAAAAGGCGACGCAAGCCGTTCGGGAAGCGATCGCGAACTTGGGACTGACGCGGGAAAACGGCGTGCGCGCGCGCCTAACGGGGCCGGTTCCCCTTAATGACGAAGAATTCGCAAGCGTCGCCGAAGGAACGGGTTTGGCCACGCTTCTGAGCGGGCTTTTGGTTCTGGGGCTTCTTTTTCTTGCGTGCAGAACTTGGCGCATCGTTTTACCCATTGCGTTGACTCTGTGCGCCGGGCTTATCGCCTCCACCGCTTTTGCGACCTTTTTCGTTGGGTCGCTGAACTTGATCTCCGTGGCCTTCGCGGTGATGTTTATCGGAATCGCCGTCGATTTCGGCATTCAATTCGGTGTTCGTTACCGCGACCAGCATCACAAAGAGCCGGATCACAGCCAGGCGTTGAGAAATACAGCCAAGGTTATCGCCGTTCCTCTGGCCATGGCGGCGGCATCGACGGCGTTAGGCTTTATCTCTTTTATTCCGACAGAGTATCGCGGCGTCTCGGAACTCGGCCTTATTGCGGGCTCCGGCATGATCATCGCATTCATTTTGAATATCACGCTTTTGCCCGCGCTTCTGAGCGCGACCAAACCGCAACCGGAAAAAGAACGCATTGGCTTTGCTTTTCTTGCGCCGCTCAATCATTTTCTCCTGTCGCGCGGGAAAATCCTTGCGCCCTTCTTCGGACTTCTTGTCTTGGCCGGCCTGTTCGCTGCCTCAAATATCCATTTCGATTTCGATCCCCTAAATCTCAAAAATCCTAAAAGCGAATCGGTTTCCACGATGTTCGAAGCGATGCAGGACCCCGATTCAGACGCTTATGCAGCGCAGATTCTAATGCCTTCGCGCGAGGAGGCGCAAAAACTGGCCGCCCTGCTTGAAACGCTGCCCGAGGTCGATCATGTGATGACGTTGAACAGTTTTATCCCCGAAGATCAGGAGAAAAAACTCGCCCTGATCGCCGACACGGCGTCGCTTCTTGCTCCTACCTTTGCCCTGCCGGCAAAACCAGCAGCGACGGACGATGAAAACTGGGAAGCCATCCGAAAGACCTCGGCTTTGCTTCACCAAGCCGGAGCAAGCATGGCCGCGGCCTCGTCATTCGCTTCCATCCTCGATCAGATCGAGACGCGTCATTCAGCCGAGGTGTTGAAGCAAATCCAAAAGAACCTTGTCCTTCCTCTTCAGGCCAAATTCGCCGAGTTGCAAAACGTCATGCAAGCAAAGCCTGTGACTTTGGAAGACATCCCGCCCGAACTTCGGCGCGACTGGATTACAGGCGATGGACGGTGGCTTATCGAAGCCTTCCCCAAACGCGGCGCCGACAATAATCCAAGGGATCCCGAAACACTGGATCGTTTTGTCGATGCGATCCAAAAATTTGCGCCAAACGCCGCAGGAACGCCCGTATCGATTCGCGAATCAGGGCGGACCATTGTATCGGCCTTTGAGAAAGCGGGGGTCTACGGCTTCGTTTCGATTTCGTTACTTTCGTTCCTCGTCTTGCGCCGTTTCAGAGATGTCTTATTGATGCTCGCACCCCTTGTTATTGCGGGAATATTAACCCTGGCGACCATAACGATTCTCGGCCTTCCCTTAAATTATGCGAACATCATCGCTCTGCCCTTGCTGTTCAGCCTAGGCGTGTCTTACGCAGTTTATTTTGTGTTTTATGGACGAAAAGGCAACCGAAATTTCCTTCAATCGAGCATGGCCAGAGCCGTTTTATTCAGTGCTACCACTGTGTTAGTGGCTTTTGTCACACTCTGTTTTTCTTCACACCCGGGCACAAGAGGCATGGGGGAATTGTTAACCATTGCGTTGTTATACTCCCTGCTCTGCACATTTTTCATTCTTCCGACTTTCTACGGTTTCAAAATGAAAAAGTAGTGGTTACATTAACCTTAATTTCCTTTCCAGGAGTATCTCATTATGTCCACCCGTCGCATTTTCCTTGTTCTTGCTTTTCTGGCTTCGCCGTCGTTCTTGACGGCCTGCGCCGATATTCCAAAGTCTCCCCAAGAGCAAGCCGAAGCTCAGGCTGTCAACGATCCGCTTGAGCCCATGAACCGCGTTGTTTTCGACGTGAACGATTTTCTCGATCGATTGCTGCTCAAACCGCTTACGGAACTCTATCGCTTCGCCGTTCCCGACTTTGCGCGTGAACGCCTTGCCAATGTTCTCTCGAACATGCATGAGCCTGTCATTTTCGCGAACAACTTGCTCCAAGGCAACCTGAACGCCGCGGGGATAACGGCTCAACGCTTCGTGGTCAATACCACGGCAGGCGCCGCCGGTATCTTCGAGGTGGCCGACGGCATGGAGCTGCCTCAGCAAATGGGCGACTTCGGCCAGACGCTGTCCGTTTGGGGCGTGAACGGCGGACCTTACTTGGTTCTCCCTTTCTTTGGTCCGTCCAACTTCCGCGATGCCATCGGATTGAGCGCCGACACGGTTATGTCGCCTTGGTCCTATGCGGCCTATGCTGGCGGCGGCCAGGGCGTCGAAAACCGTTTCATTATCGCCGACTTCGCTGCGGAAGGTTTGACGCGCCGCGAAGCCTCCTTGGACGAATACGAGGCATTGCGCTCCGGCTCGCTGGACTTCTACGCACAGCTGCGCAGCGTGTATCGCCAATACCGCGACAAGCAGCTTGGCGTTCAGTCTTCGACTCCATCGCCGGTATTCGAAGACTACGAATAAACGCTTTCTTTCAAGAACCCCCCCCTCTTAAAAAGAGGGGGGTTTTTATTTCGACGGAGTTCGTTTGGTATAATACCAACGGCACAATGAAAAGACTTGTTTGGGCCACGAGCGGTTGCGAGGTATTATATGCGCAAAAGCGAAAACCATTTATCGCAGACTTTCAGCTCGCGCAGCATTTCGGCATAGCGGCTTTGGTGGCAAGCGTCTTTTCCCCATTTCCTGTTCTGCCAGAGGGATTCCATTTCCGCCGCCTCCAACGCTTCGGAAGCCCCCACCCTGCCCTCCATGAAAGCAAGGCCGATAACAAGAGAGCCAAGGACTGCGCAAGCCTGAGAAAGCCCCGTCAAAAAAAACGCGCCCCGTTTACCGATTCCGTCGCGCAGGCGGCGTAGGGCATGCGCTGATTGCTCAAACGGCGCGACGCCCGACCCCGTTCTAAGCTCTGCATTATAAGCTGCCCTGCACCACTCGAGATAAGGTTGCCACAGCTTTTCCTGTTCGCGCACAAGTTCGGGTGGATGGCTGGCGCGCTGGCAGATAAGCTCGTGATCGCCAAAACTCATAATGCCGTTTATAACATCTTCCCGGCGATCCGCGGAAATATCGATGGCCGTCAAGGCCAATTGAGCCAAAGGCATCTTGCGAATATCTTTCGAGCTTTCTTCGAATTCCCTCGCAATGGCCTCGGCCAAATCTTTCTTGGGAACGGCAAAAAGGCGTCCTTTGGGGGTTCGCAGCGCCGCATCGTCTTGGCATATCGCGTAGTCGCCCGCTTGAGGTTTAACGGAAAACATCAGCGATCACTCTTTATTTCTTGATTTTGATCTTCCCCGATGTCCTCATTAAAGAACACATTTCGCAAAAAGCCAGGCGTCAGAAGCGACACGGGATTTACGGAAATTTGGGGCGAATTAAGCGAACCTTCAATTTTATATGAAACGGCCAAAACGCCCTGATTTTCACCGCCTGTAATCAAGCCCCCCACCAGAGGAATTACGTTTAAAATGCTGTTCATCACGCTAAACGGAACGACCGTTCCCTGCAAATTCGCGCTTTTGGAAAGCAAATCAATCACGCCTTCAACGTTGATTCCAACGGCCGAGCCTGAGGCATGCGCGCGAACAATCGTGATTTCATCGCCTCTCCATTTAAAGTCGCCCTCAAAACGGCTGAAATTGGTTTTGTCGGTTATCAGGTCGGCAAACCCGAAGGGAGAGGTGGCGTTCATCAAACGCGCCAGAATGGGAAGATCCTCGACGAAGAAATCCTTCAATACGGCTTTGCCGACGATAAGCCGCGGATTTTCAACGGCGCTGCGTCCGTGGATATGAAGTTTCCCATTTTTAAGCGTATTACCGTAGCCGAGTCCCCTCAAAGCCTTTCCGAGATTATCGCATGTCGCTTTAAAAACCCGCGCGCCGTTGCGCTGCGACGCCAGCTCGACGCTGATGGGCGTATCGCCGCCCGCAAGGCCGCGCAAAAGTATCTGCTTCCATCCGCCTGAATCGCGAATGGCAAAGCCGCTTGCTTTTTCAATAAAGCCGTCTTCGCCCTTGGCATAAAGGGTATCGACCTGAATATGGAATTCTTCGGAATGCGGCTTTGCCGACTGGCCTTCTTTGCCGCCTTGCAGTCCCGAAATGTCCAGCGATTTTCCCTTTATGTCATAAAAAACCGAACCATCCGCCTTCTGGCTGTACCGGATGTTCGCATTCGTGCGCCCCACAATCACCGGAGAAAGATCCAACGAAAGCATTTGAGTCATATCAGGCGATAAAGTCGCCGAGCCCTTGATGGATTCCTTCGCGCCTTGAAGTTCTATCTGAGGAATATCCACGTTTTGCCCATTTACCGCCGTTGCGGAAAAAGAAAACAACGCCTTTGCGTCCGCAGGTTTATGCCATCCAAGCCTCTCGACCGCCATTTCTGCGGAGGTCATATCAATCGCCCCCATGACGGCCGTTTTTTCTTTTGTCGGCTTTGTTAGATCAAGCGAAACTTTGACGACGCCTTTCGTGCCGTTGAAGAGGGAAGTCCCCAAATTGCTCCACTGGTCGTCCTTAATGGACCCCGAAAGGGATATGTGGCGAACGGGAGCTTCCGCTGTTTCCTGGAAATTCTCGCGCCACTCGACATGAAAAGGCGCTTTGCCGAATGCTATAGGGCCTTTGAGATCGAAGCCTTTTGCAGTTAAGGACAAGGATAGGTTTCCCTGATCAATCGGCACGCCCGGAATGAGCGCGCTCGAAGCGAGCCCGTTGGTTGTCGCTTCGGCGCCAACATCAATGTCTTTAACGGCAAGCGCTTTGAGCAGAGGAAAACGGAAATTCACAGTTCCTTCAATTCTGCCGTCCAATTCTTTCGGCGCGATCCCCAAGCCTTTCACATAGCCAAGCGGCGGATGATCCAGCAAGGAAAGAACGTCGGACAGCGGCCCAGCAATTTTTAAGGGTATGTCGATATATTGATCAACATCGGAAAGCCCTGAAATGCGCATCGTAAATGGCAACAAGCGGATAGCCCCGATACCGCCCGCAATCACGCGAATATCCATCCTCTCCAGATCATAGGTAGCCTCGGCGTTGACGTTTTCAATCGGCGGCAGGCCTGCTACATAAGTAACGCGCGCTCCGGACAAGGCGATTGTACCGCCCCCTTCGGCAATGGACATATTCCCGATATCCGCCATAGCTATAGACCCCCGAAGAGTGGCTTCCGCCTTAGAGAAAGCGCCCTTGGCTAGGTTGGCCGAGATCCATTCGCGAGCGTTGGAAAGGATGGGCTTCGGCCAAATTTCGGCGTATCTGTTCAAAGGCAAATTCTGCAATATCAGTTTTAATTCGATATCAAAATCCTTCCCCCTATCTTGGGAGGGAGTTCCTGAAATGTCGAAATCGAGCGTTGGCCCCTTAAAATCAATGCGCGTTTCGTGTACTTTCAGCTTCCTTGACGCGAGGTCATAATCCACATTTAGGCTAAACGATTTGATGCCGCACGGATTGTCCCAAAATTCCGGGTAAATAAGCCGCCCTCCCTCGCCTCGGATTTGCGCCGCGGCAGCCAGCAGAGTCCCTTTTCGATCAAGATGGAGCTTGATTTTTCCGGTCAGCGGAATCTCAACCATAGAGGCCGCGAAAAGCCCAACGGTTTCGGGACGCCCTCCGGCTATAAAAGCAGGGGTGACATTGTTGAATGTCGCTGTGAACGCATGTTTTTCGCTGAGCGGATTGTAAGCGTAAACGACGTCCAGCGCCGCGTCATCGCCTTTTTGCGGTATCTGAACCGTAAAATGCCCGACGAGAGGACCAATGGACAACGATCCGTCAACGGCTCGCATAACGCTTCTTTTAAGAGAGGCTTCAGAAACATTAAGCGACCAGTCCGTAAGTTTTCCTTCGTCATGAACAAGAAAAATCGCGTTCTTAATATCCATTTTGCGCATAAGCATCGCGCGGGAAAACTGCTTGAGGGTTTTTCCTAGGCCTTCGTTAAGGGATTCGGAATCCTCCTGTTGCCTGTTTTCGCTGACGCGGATGCCGCCAAAAATAAAATGCCCGTCTTTCGTCCGCTCCAGCTTGATTTTAGGGCTATCGATCATCAGCTCCTTCGGCATGAAGTTTCCGATCACGAACCCCAAAGGGCCGATTCTGGCGCTTAATAAAGGTATATCGGCAATCTCGTTTTCGGCCGCGTCTTTTACGTTTATGGCTTCTACGCGAACGTCAAACTCCCACTTCTCTTTGTCCCAAACGACGGAGGAAGAACCAAGGCTGATGCGGCTGTGGGGAAAAATGCTCTCGATGCCCGCCTGAAGATACGGCGTAAAGAAATCAGGCTTTGGGAAATTGACGTTCAATCGCCAAATGGTCAGCAGGCAGAATACGAAGAGGACGCCCAGAACCAGAGTGCTGAATTTCAGGGTGTTTCTCAGGAACCTAGACATGGACAGCTAACGCCTTTGCCGGAAAGATTAATCATACAAGAGAACGAAAACAAAATTGCTATTCTGGCGAAGCCCCTTCCCAACACCGCAAACGGCTGTATCCTTATCATAAAGGAGGCGGACATGCCAGACACACAAGAAGCGACTAACGCCCTAAAAATAGGAGATAAAGTCCCCGATTTTTCCCTTCCCGCAATCAAGGTCGGGAACGTGAGCAGCGAAAAACTCAAAGGAAAACCTTATGTGCTTTATTTTTATCCAAAAGATAATACGCCCCATTGCACGGTGCAGGCTTGCGCGTTTCGGGATATATTGCCTTCGTTTTCCGATGTCGGCGTAACTGTTATCGGTGTCTCGAAAGACTCCTTGGAAAGCCACGAAAAATTTTCATCCCAATTTAATTTAACTTTTCCTCTGGCAGCGGATGAAACCGGCGAAATCTGCCGAAAATTCGGCGTCTTGAATGACGATACGATTGAAAGAGCCACCTTTTTGATTGACGGCGACGGCATCATTCGCGCAATTTGGCATAACGTCAACGTGCAGAACCACGCGGACGAAGTTAAGAAAGCTATTGCCGACTTATAAATGCCTCTTCTATTGCCCGTAAACGACGAGTCAATCGCCCGCGCATCCGCGCTGTTGCGCGCCGGAAAGCTCGTCGCCTTTCCTACGGAAACCGTCTACGGGCTCGGCGCCGACGCCTCAAACGGGCAGGCTGTGGCTTCTCTTTATGCGGCTAAAGGCAGGCCGTCGTTTAATCCTCTTATCGTGCACGTTTTCTCGGCGGGCGCATTGGATGAACTGGTCGAATGGAACGACGCCGCAAAAGAATTGGCAAAAAAATTTTGGCCCGGCCCCATGACTTTGGTTCTGCGCAGAAAACAGGCCGCGCCTGTTTCTTTGCTTGTAAGCGCGGGACAGGATACGCTTGCCGTGCGCATCCCCGCGCATCCCCATGCGCTGAAGCTGTTGAAAAGCGTTGATTTGCCCATTGCAGCGCCCAGCGCAAACGCTTCGGGAAGGATCAGCCCCACAACGCCGCAACATGTCGCGGATTCTTTGGGTGAAGCCGTCGATCTTATTCTGGACGGCGGGCGATCCCCTATCGGCATTGAATCGACCGTTATAAGCCTTGTGGATCCATGTCCCGTTATTTTGCGGCCGGGAGCCGTCACACACGAGCAATTAAAAGAAGCCCTTAATGAGAAAGTCGGCTTTGCTTCTTCTGGGTCGCAAGAAATGCCCACTTCTCCCGGTCTGCTGGCAAGCCACTATGCCCCTGCATTGCCCGTCCGTTTGAATGTTGAAATCCCCGATCCCACCGAAGCCTTTTTGGGTTTCGGCCCCCATGCGCGTACAGCAGGCGCGGCCTTTTTGAATCTAAGCAAAAAGGGCAGCTTGAACGAAGCCGCCGCGAACCTTTTTGCCATGCTTCGCGCCCTGGACAAGCCTGATTATTCTTGCATCGCCGTCGCGCCCATACCCGATGCGGGGCTTGGCGCCGCCATCAATGATCGTTTGCGCCGCGCGGCTGCGGAAAGGAACGTGCATGTTTCCGGATGATATTCACTCTCTGGCAAAAAAAGTAATTGCCGTCTACGCAAGAGCGCGTCAAAAACTGGCAACGGCGGAATCCTGCACCGGCGGACTTCTCGCGGGCGCCTTAACGGACATTCCGGGCGCATCGTCCGTGCTTGAGCGCGGTTATATCTGTTATAGCAACGAAGCGAAGATCGACATGCTCGGGGTTCAGCCGGACACCCTTCAAACCTGCGGCGCGGTAAGCGACCGAACGGCCGAGGAAATGGCCCAAGGCGCGCTTAAATTTTCCAAGGCCGACGTTGCGCTTTCCGTAACGGGCATAGCCGGGCCGGACGGCGGCTCGCCTGAAAAGCCTGTCGGACTTGTCTGCTTCGGTTTGACGACGCGCGTGGGAATTCTTATGCACTACAAATGCCTGTTCAAAGGCGATCGCTCGCTTATCCGGATGCAGTCCGTTGCCGAAGGGCTCAAACTTGCGCTGACCGTCATGCCCTGAAATTTACCAGACTGCCAATGAATTGGGGCGGCTGGTATTATTCGTCGATGGCTGGTATCTGAACGATAAACTTCGCGCCAGTTACGTTGCCTGAATCATCCCTGCAATTCTCGGCCCAAATGCGCCCTTGATGGGCTTCAACGATCTGTTTGGCGATGCTTAGTCCAAGCCCCGAATGAATGCCGAATTTTTCGGCTTTGGGCCGTTCGCTGTAAAAGCGGTCGAAAACGGCATCCAATTTGTTTTCCGGCATGCCTGGGCCACTGTCTTCGACAACAACCTGCACATAACCGCCGACTCGCGAAACGGAAAGTTTTACGGGCTTGTCCGGCGGCGAGAAAGAAAGCGCATTATCAAGCAAATTCTGAAAGACCTGCATCAAGCGGCCTTTGATGCCTACGACGCGCAGATCCGTGCCCGCCGTTTTGATCAACACGCGCGCCATCCGCGCGCTTTGCCCTTCGTTCTGCCGATAATAGGTTTCCATCTGCGTCAGGATGGCGCCGATGTCAAAAGGCTCTAGTTTAGCGCGGCCAAGTTCGGCGTCCAATCGGGACGCGCTGGAAATATCGGTGATCAGGCGCGCCATTCTGTCAATATCGTCGCGGATGATCGACATCAGTTTTTGGCGAGCCTCTTGATCCGAAACGCGGTCGACCGTCTCAATCGCGCTACGCAGGGATGTAAGGGGATTCTTCAATTCATGCGCCACATCGGCCGCAAAATTTTCGATATCGCCAATTCGTTGCGCCAAGGCGTCCGTTAAGGCGCGCAACGCACCCGAAAGATCTCCGATTTCATCATGCCGCTTTGTCATATCGGGAATTGTCTTGTCGCGCAGAAGATTGGCTATTCCAGAAACGGTTCGGTTTGTTTGACCGCGCCTGAGCGTTTCGGCGGCAAGGGAAAGCTGGCGAAGAGGACGCGCAATGGCGTTCGCAAGATAGAGCGACAGCAAAATGGTGACGCCTAAAGTGATGAAAAAAATCTGAAGGATGTTGATGCGAACCGCGTAAATCGCGCTGCCAATCGACGCGTCCGAGCGCGACATCATGACGGCGCCAAGCACGTTGTCCAAATGCTGAACGGGAACGGCGACCGCAAGGATTAACCCACCGCGCGACATGCTCCAGACCTGCGTCGCGCTTTCGCCAGCAAGAGCGCGATTCACGATCTCAAAACGATTGGCCGGTAAAAGAGCTTGCTCGCTATAAGGAGGATACACCCGGCGCTCATGAATAAAGTCGATGACATCGAAGACGGCGGCGATGGATCGCGACAACCAGCTCACCGGCATAGCTTCTTCCGACGGTGGCTCATCGCTTTCCGCTTTGCTGCCCTTGCCCACAAGCAAATGACTGTCGGCAAGCAGGGTTTCCGCCCCACTGAAAACGCGAGTCCTGTTTTTAGTCGCTTCCGAAAGATGCCGCACCATCATGCGGGTCAAAAGGGGGGAAAGAATGTTTTGGCTGTTGCGGTCCACGACAATGGCGTTTTCGGCGACGGCGCTGGCGACGATGCGCGCCTGCGCCTGCATTTCGTTTACCTGCGTGGCGACGATGCGTTCCTGATAATTGCCAAGATAAAGCAACCCGCCGACAAGAATGGCCAAAGCCATGACATTGACAGCCAAAATGCGCAAAAGTAGCGGCGAAACGGCACGATGGTGGCGCGCACCGTCGGGGAGAAGGGCATGAAACGTATTTTCCGAATTACCTGCGGACAATTTTATTCCTTATAGCGATATCCAACGCCATACAGCGTTTCGATTTGCGAAAAATCGGGATCTATATCTTTAAACTTTTTCCGAAGCCGCTTGATATGGCTGTCAATCGTGCGATCATCGACGCATATGGCTTCGCCGTAGGCGGCGTCCATTAATTGATCTCGGTTTTTAACGTGTCCCGGACGTTGAGCCAACGCCTTCACAAGCAGAAATTCCGTCACCGTCAATTCGACGGCCTTGCCTTTCCAAGCGCAGACATGCCGCGCGCTGTCTAAAACCATATCGCCGCGCACTAGCATGGCGTTTGGATCGTTGATGGACGGTTGCTGGCGCGCCTGCTCCCGCCGCAAAAGCGAACGAATGCGCTCCACAAGCAGCCGCTGCGAAAAAGGCTTTTTGATATAATCGTCCGCGCCCATGCGCAGCCCCATGATTTCGTCGATCTCGTCATCTTTCGACGTAAGGAAAATAACCGGCATGTGGCTCGTCGAATTATTCTGGCGCAATCGCTGGAGCAATTCGATGCCGTTCAAGCGCGGCATTTTAATATCCAAAACGGCCAAATCGGCCGGCTGTTGAGTCAACCCTTTCAGGGCTTCGTCCCCATCCGAATAAGTGCGAATGTTAAAGCCTTCGGCCTCAAGCGCCATCTGCACGGAGGTCAGGATGTTGCGATCATCGTCAACAAGGGCTATGTGCTGGGGCATGGTGTCTCTTGGTTCACTGAAAGATAGGCAATGGGCTACGAAATTAAGGCTTTTCGGTGGGAAAAACTACCCATTGTCTAGACGAATAAACAATTTCTTAACTATGCCAAGCCTTTCCAATGCGCAATCAAAACATAGGGGTTCGCTTAACGCTTTGAAAGAAAACGATACTTTCATGTAGACGCGCTCGGCTCGCTTGTTTTTTTAACTATTACCTCCCTTATGTCTCTTGAAAAACAGCCTATGGTTCATGTTATACATGCTGTCGAATGATCGTTCTAAGCGCGGGATTATGGGTCTAGAGCATAGGGAGATCTATGACAGCGAAATTACACAAGATTGATGTCAGCTCGGGCGCCGTTTTGGGCAGCCTCGAGGTTCGCATGGCGCAAACAGCCGCCGAAATCGATAGCGCGCAAGAGCTGCGCTATAAAACTTTCTACGAGGAAATGGGCGCAAAGCCCTGCCCGCAAGCGGCTGAAAAGCGCCGCGATTCAGACAAATACGATGAAGTTTGCGACCATCTTCTGCTTCTGGATCATGCCCGAGTGAACAAAAATCCCGTCGTTGGCACTTATCGCCTGATCCGCAAGGGCGCCGCCGATAAGTGCGGCGGGTTTTATTCAAGCTCCGAATACGACGTGTCTCGGCTTACCTCCTATCCCGGGGAAATTTTGGAGCTTGGCAGGTCCTGCATCGATTCCGAATATCGCACAGGGACCGTCATGCAATTGCTATGGAGAGGCCTTAGCTTTTATGTCGCCCGGCATAATGTCACCCTGATGTTCGGATGCGCGAGCTTGCCGGGAACCGACGTGGAAGCATTAAAAATTCCTCTTTCCTATCTCTATCATCACCATCTTGCCCCACCGGCCCTGCGCACGCAGGCATTGCCAGAACGTTATGTGGATATGAAGTTGCTGCCGCGCGAAGCCTTCGATCCGAATGCCGCCTTTGAATCGTTGAAGCTGGATTCGCGAAGTGGCAACAACAGCCTGCCCCCGCTCATCAAGGGATATATCAGGGTCGGCGGCTTTGTCGGCGACGGCGCAGTCATCGATCAGCAATTCAACACCACCGACGTATGCATTATCGTTAAGACGGATTTAATGACGCGGCGCTATCAAAAGCACTACAATGTTGGCGGCGGGGATTTGGTCGTCATGCCCGTTTCATAATCTATGATCATACAATGAACAACCGTGCGACCACCGATATTCTGGCTATTCCTCGCGGCATTCTTAGGGTTATGGCTTTTTTGCTTATGGCGTCGACGGTCGCGCCCTCCGCTTTTCTTTGGAAGCTCGCCGATAAACGGCAACCTTATAAATTTTCGCGATATTTTCATTGGTTATTCCTTCTCATCGCAGGCATTTCAGTCAGGCGTCAAGGAAAACCCGCAACATGTTTTCCGGTATTATTCGTTTCCAATCACCTCTCTTATCTCGATATTCCTGTTTTAGGGTCGCTTCTGGAAGGCCGCTTTGTCGCCAAATCCGAAGTTGCACGTTGGCCTTTCTTTGGAATTCTCGCGAAAATTCAGGATACTATTTTTGTTGAACGGAAGCCTAGCCGGGCGGCGGAACAGTGCCTTCAAATGAAAACTATTGTCAGGTCCCAAAACCTGATTTTATTCGCAGAAGGAACATCGACGGACGGTTCGATTGTTTTACCCTTCAAAAGCAGCCTTTTCGGAATGGTTGAAAATTTTTCCGGAGGCAAAGAGGTCCCCGTCCAGCCCATATCCATCGCTCTGGCTGGCATTAACGGTCGGCCTGCAGTGCCGGAAGATCGCGGGCTTTACGCTTGGCTGGATATACCCCTATGGAAGCATCTTTGGCTCGCTTTTAAATGTAAAGGCATTGTTGTAGATGTTCTCTTTCATCCCCCTCTTCTGATAAAGGATTTTCCAAGCCGAAAACTCCTTGCCACAACGTGTCAGGAGGCGGTGGCTTTGGGACTTCGCAACCGCGCGTAACCCACGCTCTGGCATTATTTTCATTGGACGGTTGGCATTATTCGTGGCATTCAGCCCGAATGGGCAAAAAACTTTTCATTAAAACATGGGGCTGCCAAATGAACGCCTACGACTCCGGCCGTATGGCAGACGTTCTCGCACCATTAGGATTTGAGCTTTGCGATGTTCCCGCAGAAGCGGATTTTATCATCTTAAACACGTGCCACATTCGCGAAAAAGCGACCGGAAAGCTCTTTTCGGAATTAGGCCGCCTCCGGCTTATACAAAAAGAAAAAGAATCCAAGAGCGAAAAAATGATTTTAGCCGTTGCGGGCTGCGTCGCTCAAGCCGAAGGCGCTGAAATCCAGCGCCGCGCCCCTTACGTCGATATCGTTTTCGGCCCGCAAACGTATCATCTTTTGCCCCGAATGATCGCGCAATTAAACCGCCCTTCGCGGGGTGTTTTAAATACCGACTTTCCGGTCGAGCCAAAATTCGACTTTCTGCCCGCGCAAACGACCAGTGGCGTTAGCGTTTTTCTTTCCATTCAGGAAGGATGCGATAAGTTCTGCACCTACTGCGTCGTTCCTTACACACGCGGAAGCGAATATTCCCGCGCACCCGAAAGCATCGTCGCCGAAGCGGAGACGCTTGTCGGAAACGGAGCCAAAGAAGTCACGCTCCTCGGCCAAAACGTCAATGCTTTTCATGGGCAGGATGCAAAGGGCGCCATATGGGGATTGGGCAGGCTTCTCCATCGTCTGGCTGAAATTCCGGGATTAAAGCGCCTTCGTTACACGACCTCCTACCCGACCGACATGGATGATGAATTGATCGCCGCGCATCGGGACATTCCTTCCCTTATGCCTTTCCTCCATCTTCCGGTCCAAAGCGGCTCGGACAGAATTCTTAAGGCAATGAGCAGGAATTACCGAGCGGATGAGTATCGACGCCTTATAGATGGATTCAGAAAAATCCGATCCGACATGGCTTTTTCGTCGGACTTCATTGTTGGATTCCCGGGCGAGACTGAGGCTGATTTTTCCGCCACGCTGAAGTTGGTTAAAGAAATCGGCTTTGCCCAGGCTTTTTCGTTCAAATATAGCTGCCGTCCCGGAACCCCTGCGGCCTCGCTTTCCGATCAATTGCCCGAAAAGGTAAAAAACGAACGGCTGGCAGAGCTTCAGGGACTGTTGCGCGAACAGCAAACCGCCTTTAACCAGCAACTGGTAGGCCGGGCCGTTTGCATCCTGATTGATGACAAAAACGAGGTCAAAAAAAGGTTTTTCGGACGCAGCCCTTATATGCAGTCCACCTTCGTCGAAGCGTCGGATTCAGATCTATTGGGACAAGAAATTACGGTTAAAATTACAAAAGCCAGCCCCAATAGCCTTAAGGGAGAGCTGCTGCCCGCCATGTAAGCCATAATTTTGGCTTTTTATCTTGTTTTTGTTTTACTTTCAGAAAACTCGTCATAAGTTCGCTTTTTGAAACGCTGCGGAAAACCATGAAAGACTTTTTACTTCCGATCAACGGGACCCCTGCCCGCCTTTTGGTTCTCGGCGAAGCCGACTTGACGGACGTTCTCTCCCTACAGAACGCTGCGCGCGACGCGCTGCCTTCGGATAAA
The DNA here is from genome assembly GCA_964517415.1 of uncultured Rhodospirillaceae bacterium. Taxonomy (GTDB): domain Bacteria; phylum Pseudomonadota; class Alphaproteobacteria; order UBA9219; family UBA9219; genus CAIXLI01. Next base: position 106,872 of record CAZFCA010000002.1, on the reverse strand, counting down.
AAGCATTTCATTTTGCAAAGGGATATTGCCTATTTCCAACATCTTCTTGCGCACGCGACAGGGCAAATGGCCGGCATCCGCGCAAACGGCAAACTTGTCGCGCATATAGCCTTGATGGGGCCGCTAACGCTGCGCGAAGCTCTTGCGATGCATGCCATAACTTATAACGACGTTGCCTTTCATCACGCCGCCTTAACGGACAGCGTCGTCGTTTTCAAAAGCCTCGCCTCCCATCCCGACTGGCGCGGAAACAGTCTCGCCCATCACCTCGTTTCCTTCGCTTTAGAACTTCCCTTTACTCAAATATGCCGCCACGCCTTTGCGCAAATTTCCGTCGGCAACAAGCGCAGTTGGGATGTTTTCGCCCATCAAGGCTTCGGTATCGTGGCCGCCGCATATGATCCTTCGGACAAGCACCCAAGGTTTATTTTTCAAAAGCCGTCGTTCGGCTTCGATTTGGCCGAAGAAATTTGCGCCGACGAAGTGGATCCCATTGCGGATTTTCCGGCCATCATTTCCTTAACACAACGCGAAGCGTTGGTCGGTCTTTACGAAGACGGTTCAACCGAAAAACTGCGCTTTATGCGAAATCGCGAGGCGCTCAACTTAATGCCGGTGATCGCCAGGGTCAGCTAATCGCCTCTTCCGGCGCGCTGGCCAAGTGAATCCATTGGCCTAATATTTTTTGCAGTTCGTCAAAGTTTATCGGCTTGCTGATATATTCGTCCATGCCGCACCGAAGGCATTTTTCCCGATCTCCGATCATGGCGTTCGCGGTCATGGCAACGACGGGAGTATGCGCCCCTGTTTCCTTTTCCAGTTGCCGTATTTCTTCCGTCGCATCATAGCCGCTTTTCTTCGGCATATGACAGTCCATTAGAATAACGTCCCAGCTTTCCTGCTTCCAAACATCGACGACTTCTTGACCGTTTTCGACAATTTTAAAATGCCCAATGCCGAATTTTTGAAGCAATTTCCTTACAAGGATTTGATTTAACGGATGGTCTTCGGCGACTAGGATGTTCGCCTTCTGAGGCAGAATCGTTCCTAGAAGCATTTTTTGAGCACGCATGTATTTCTGCTCGTGCAGCTTGTCCGTTATTTCGAAAGGAATGGCAAACCAAAACGTCGATCCGACATCTTCTTTGCTGCGCACCCCGATTATGCCGCCCATCAGCTCGACCAATTCCTTCGTGATCGCAAGGCCTAAACCTGTTCCTCCGTATTTGCGGGTCGTTGACGTATCGGCTTGGACAAATTTTTCAAAAATGCCCTTTTGCTTTTCTTCGGATATGCCGATGCCGGTATCCGTGACCTCGAAACGCAATTCGACCCGGATATCGTCCAGCCGTCTGGATGAAGCGGCGATGTCTACGCGTCCCTTTTCCGTGTATTTTACCGCGTTCCCGACCAAATTCATTAAAATGCGCAAAAGACGCGCAGGATCACCGAGCACATAGGGAAAATCTCCTTCGTTATAATGAGTCACGATCCGCAGCAGCTTTTCGTCCGCCAAAGGATTCATTGCATGTATGACGCCATCAAGAACATACGCCGGATCGAACCCGATGCGCTCAAGGCTCATCTTGCCGGCTTCGATCTTGGAAAGATCCAGAATATCGTTGACAAGATCCAGCAAATTCACCGACGAACGGTACATCACGTCAATCAGGCCCTTTTGATCTTCCGACAGATTCATGCCCTGCAAAAGCTTGTTCATTCCCAAAATGCTGTTTAAGGGCGTTCTTAGCTCGTGCGACATATTGGCCAGAAATTCGGATTTTGCCCGATTGGCTATGTTGGCGTTTTCAATGGCTATTCTAAAATTCTCTTCCTTCTTTTGCCGCTCTTCATTCGTCATGGCGCTGTTATAGCGGATGCAGTTTCCCGGGTGATTGTCCCCTTTCAATATGGCGGTGGCGAAATCGCGGCAATTTCCATAGCCACAGGAAATACAGTTCACATTGCGGCTAGCCTGATCGTTTTTGTAAAGCGTTTTATAGACGGCATCGTATTCAATCGGCAAAAACCGCTGTTCTTCGGGAGAATCGGATTTATCTTCATAACGGCGAACAAAATCCCTCCAATCCAATTCCTTGTCGAATTTTTCGAACAGACTGTAAACGATGCGTCCGAATTTTTCCTTTTCCGCATTTTTTAGTTTTTCCTCTTTAAGCCATTGCATTTTCTCATCGACATCGTCGACACAAGCGGTTTGGCACGTCGCGTTCCCGATGTTGCACCCGTGAGAACAGTTTAGGATATCCAGTATAAGCGGCAGTTTCTTCCCGTCTTTTTTTCTTTTCGCGTACTCCTCCAGATAATCGTAAACTTTATCAATTCCTTCGATTTGTCTGACCCATGCCTGGCCTTTCGTATGATAATGGATGTTTTCGCTCAGCCCCCCCGGGCGGGAAAAAGTCAACCCCAGCCCGCATTCCTCGCTGTCAAAATCCATTTCAACCTGCATGTCGCAGCGCAGTTTTTGCTTGGCCATATATTGCGTCAACTTATTATAGGTGACGTTATATGAAACCACGTTGTCCGTGTCGGCGAATTCCTGGGTTTTGCTGAGGCACGGAGAGATAAAAGCCAGTTTATCTGAAATGTTTTTGTGCTTCCTCATATAGATGGCCGTGCAAAGCGCGGGGCTTTGCACAGGGGATAATTTTTCGATCAGTTCCGGGCAATGCTTTTCGATATACGAGACTATCGGCGGGCACGGCTGAGCGATGACGGACTTTAAATCCTGTTCCTTAATGGCCTTCAGATAACCCCACGTCGCTATATCCGCGCCGAAGGAGGCGTCATAAATATGATTGACGCCGCGGCTTTTTAAAAAGCCGAAAAGCTTTTTATACTTGTCGAAATTAAAACGTATCGAAGGGGCGGCTATGACCGATATCTTCTCGCCTTGCGCCAAAGCGTCGAAAAAGGCGTCCGTTCCGTCGTAATAGTCGCGCGCGCCATGATCGCAAACGGCAATGCATTTTCCGCAAAGGATGCATTTGTGGGAATTCGTGCGAACTTTATTCTGGCCGTCCTTCAGATACGCGACATTAGCCCCCTCGACAGGGCAATGAGCGATGCATTTGTTGCATCCAACGCACTTGTTTTCGTTAAGAACGATAATTGCGGACATAGCCTGCCAATCGCAGAATAGATAAAGCAAATGATCGTAGAAAATTATGGTTATTAAAAAGTTACCAACCGTGCGCGCTCATAAGATTTAATTAATACAACGGCACAATGCACTGACTCGTTTAGGTCACAAGCGGTTGCGAGGAGCTTATCGCTCGCTGGACTTATTAAGCCACTGGAATCCATAGTGATGCCCAGCAAGCGATAAGCGAGACGCACAGCGAGTGAAGTCGAGCGATATGGGTGTGCTCATTGAGCGTTTGCTATAAGGCTCTATCCGAGCACGACCCAAAAACCAAGAACAATGGCAATGAGCACGCCGAAAGCGACCCAAGTCAAATATTTTTCGATGAATACCTTGATAGGCTCCCCGAATTTACGCACCAAAGCCGAAACGATGAAAAAGCGGACGCCGCGGGTTAAAAAGCATGCAAGGCTGAAAGCGACAATGTTAAGTCCCGCTACGCCGCTAGCGATGGTCACCAGCTTGAAAGGAATCGGCGTGAGGCCTTTTACGAGAATGATGATAACGCCCCATTTATTGAATTCTTCGCTAAACGTCTGGAAAGCGCTTTGCAAATGATAGGTTTCTACGATCCACTGGCCAAGCGTTGCCATTGCATAATAACCGATGCCATATCCCAAAAGCCCCCCAACCACAGAGCCTGCAGTGCATACTGCCGCCAATCGCCATGCTCTGTCCCGCCGCGCAATGGCCATGGGCAGCAAAAGAACATCGGGGGGTATCGGAAAAAACGAAGCCTCGGCGAAAGCCATCGCGAATAAAATCCATTCGGCGTAAGGCTTCTCCGCTTGGCGCAGAATCCAGTCATACAGGGGGCGAAGCATCGACTATCCCTTCAGGTCCGGAGGGATGATTTCATGGGATATTAAGGCGACGGCATCGGCCAACTTTAAGACTTCCTGCGCCTCGCCCGCCAGCCGCCTTAAGGCGACAGTTTCGTTCTCGGCTTCTTTTTTGCCCACCACGAGTATAAGAGGAACTTTTTGCAAACTGTGGTCGCGAATTTTCGCATTGATTTTTTCTGGCCGAACGTCCGCCTGAACGCGCACTCCCGCTTGCGCAAGAACGTTGCATACCTTATTCGCATAGGCATCCACATCATTGGTGATTGTGCAAACAACCGCCTGAACCGGCGCGAGCCAAAGGGGAAATTTGCCCACATAATGCTCGATGAGAATGCCGATAAAGCGGTGCAAGGAGCCTAAAATTGCGCGGTGTAGCATGACGGGGCGGTGTTTCTGCCCGTCTTCCCCTATATAAGACGCATCAAGTCTTTCGGGCATATTAAAATCGACCTGAAGCGTGCCGCACTGCCATTCGCGCCCGATAGCGTCTTTCAAATAGAATTCTATTTTCGGTCCGTAAAAAGCTCCGTCTCCCTTGTTAAGGTCGTAAGCAATGCCTGCTTCTTTCAAGGCCCTGTGGAGCGCCCCTTCAGCTTTGTCCCAAATGCCGTCGGAACCCGTGCGTTTTTCGGGTCGATCCGCCAAGCGCACGCGAGCCACTTCAAAGCCAAGCTCCGCATACATTGAGCGCAATAATTCGCAGAAAGCCAGGCTCTCGCCCTGAATCTGCTCTTCCGTGCAAAAAATATGCGCGTCATCTTGCACCATTTGCCTGACGCGGATCAAGCCGTGCATCGCGCCATGCGCCTCGTTGCGATGACAGTTGCCGAATTCCGCCATCCGCATTGGCAAATCGCGATAACTGGTAATGCCTTGCTTGAATATCTGAACATGCCCCGGGCAGTTCATTGGCTTCAACCCCAGCCATTTTACTTCATCAGCATTTTCGCCTGATTTAACGGCAACCTTAAACATATTATCGCCGTACATATCCCAATGGCCTGAGGCCTTAAAAAGCGAGCTATCGAAAAGCTGGGGCGTATGCACCTCCGTATAGCCTTCCTTTGCGATGCGGCGGCGCACATAATTTTCCAGCGCGCGATATAGCGTCCAACCCTTGGCATGCCAAAAAACGCTGCCTGCAGCCTCGTCCTGCATATGAAAGAGGCCCAACTCTTTGCCGATTTTACGATGATCACGTTTCTCCGCTTCCTCGATCATCGTCAGATATTCTTTTAACTCCTTTTCATCGCGCCAAGCCGTGCCATAAATACGCTGAAGCATGGCATTTTTGCTGTCGCCCCGCCAATACGCGCCCGCCACTTTTAGCAACTTGAACGCTGTGCCAACTTTACCCGTCGAAGGCATCTGGGGACCACGGCACAGATCTTTCCACGCTCCTTGCGAATAAACGGAAATGGTTTCCGATTCCGGAAGATCGCGAATAAGCTCGACCTTATAGGCTTCGCCCTTGGATTCAAAATACTCGATAGCTTTCTTGCGCGGCCACTCCTCGCGAACAAAAGGCTGGTCCTTCGCGACAATCTCTTTCATCTTGGCTTCGATTTTCGGAAAATCTTCGGTACTGAAGGGCTCCTCGCGAGCAAAATCGTAATAGAAGCCGTTCTCGACGCTCGGCCCTATAGTGACCTGCGTACCGGGGAAAAGCTCCTGTACAGCCTCGGCAAGAATATGGGCTGTGCTATGCCGTATAAGCTCCAACGCTTCTAAAGATTTCCGCGTGACAATTTCAATTTTTGCGTCCTTTTCAATCGGCCGAATTAAATCGCGCATTTCTCCATCCAGTTTGACGGCAATTGCGGCCGTCGCAAGTCCCTTGCCGATAGATGCGGCTACGTCCAAGCCCGTTACGGGACCGGAAAATTCTTTGATAGAGCCATCAGGCAAAGTAAGTCGAAGCGACATGATCAAGAATACCTCTGCAAGCAAAGCGATTATTCATTTCTAATACGTGACGGCTTTAATAGAAAGCTCTTCCTTTCCAAAAAGGTGAGTCTTTCATGCAACGCGCCGGGAAAAAGCGGGGCGCCTGATTGACCGCCGGAATCCACTGAAACTACATTAAACGAAATTGATTCGTTTCCGAAGCAGTAAAAAGTGAAGAAATTATGAATCGGGCGTCTACGACAGTGCTATTTCTATCTACAGGGGACGCCGCCCGAGGGCTGTTAGCCGAAGGTTTATTGAAAAACAGGGGCGGTTTTCGTTTTTCCGCCTTCAGCGCCGGATACCGCATCCTTCCCAAGGCCGATCCGCGCGCGCTTGAACTGTTGGAAGAAAACGGCATTTCCGCCGCAGGGCTTTACCCCAAAAGCATACAAGGCTTTTTTGAATCTCCGCATTCAGTTCTGGTCGACGTGATCGTAACACTATCAGAAGAAACCCGCGCCCTTTACGCCGATTGGCCGGGCGACCCCGTCAGGGTCCACTGGCCGGTGGACGATCCCCTAGCCGCCGTCGATATAAGCGAGCGGGACTCGAAATACCGCAAATGCTTTATGACATTGCAAAATCGCGTCGACGCGCTGATCAAACAACGCGTCCCCCGATCCGCTGTCGATCTGATGTTTCAACTGCGCAGCATTGCCGCAGTCGTTTAAATTTGCTTTGCTCCGCGCGAAGGAGAAGAAAAAAGAGATTCATACAGTTCCATCATCCCGTTGAACCAGTTGGCCTGCGGAAATTTTTCCTCGATAAAATAGCGCGTATTTTCGGCAAGGTTCACCTGCTGGTCTGTGCTCATATGCGCTGCATCGCCCAGAGCTTTAGCCATTGCTGCGGAATTGTCGGGAGGCAAAACCCAAGCGGTTTCGTTTTTCAAAACCATTTCTTCGTTCGCGCCGACTGCGGTGACAATCACCGGCCGCCCCAAGGCCTGCGCGCCGATTATTTCCATATTCTGCCCACGAGAAACACTGTTCGGCGCGATAACCACGTTCGCCAGCCAGAATGCGGCCGGCCAATCGGGGCAAGATTCGGGCATGATCACCCTGCCGCTCAATCCGCAGCGTTCAACTTCTTTCTCAACTTCCGCGCGCAATCCCGGCGCATGACAATCGTCGCCGACCATGATGGCATAGAATTTTTCGTCCTTCAGCGACGTCAACGCCTCCAGAAAGGTAAAATGGCCCATATTAGGCTCGATGGGCATGGGCATAAGAATGACCAACGCTTGTTCCGGCAATCGCCATAGGCGGCTAAGGCTGTACAGGCGTTCGGCGCTAATGGCTGCGGCATTAAAGCTCTGCAAATCAATTCCGGGCGGCACATGGCTTATGGTCTTGGAATTAAGCCGAAAAACAGAGGCCAAATGCTCGATCATCGCGCGTGTTGGAGCCCGAAGACAGCACGGCGTCTGCGCCATGCACGCGACAATGCGGCGCATGGCGGAAGTATCCGGCAAGGGCTGGGTCAAATCGATAAGAAGCGGAAGCTGCTGCCGCAAACTCAAGCGGCAGCCGATATCTATCGTTCCCGCCCCATGCGCATGGATAAGCGCAGGGCGTTCTTTTTGGATTATGGCTTCAAGCTGAAGGCGTCTGCGCCACCTTGCTATAATACCCGACCGATCAAGCGGAACGCGCACATGTTTGACCGCTGCGCGCTCCGCCTCGCTCACCATGTGTCCGCCGCCCGAGGCGATCATGGCGCGCCAGCCTGTCCGCTGAGTCAAAACCGCCAAAGTAACGGTTTCACGCGCCGGATCGCCGTAGTTCAGATCCGCGCAAAGATGCAATACGCCCGCGCGCGTATCGCGCCGATTTCGTTTCAAAAGAGGTTTCGGAAACGGCGCATTCCTGTTAAAAGCGTTATCGCTCATTGCGCTATCATCCGATCCTAAAAGCATATATGGGAAAAATAAGGGCCAAAAATGACCATCGAGTTTCTCACTCTACCCGAAGGAAGCATCGCTTTTCAACGGCAAGTTGGCGAAGAAAGTCTCGGGGGCATTTTTTTTCTAGGCGGGTTTGCATCGGATATGGAGGGAAACAAGGCCGCCTTTTTGTCGCGAAAAGCGTTAACCGAGAATCTTTCCTTTGTGCGCTTCGATTACCGGGGACAGGGGCGGTCAACCGGAGATTTCGCGAATGCCACCATCGGCTCCAAATTGGAGGATGCGCTCACTGTATTCGATCAACTGACGAAAGGCCCGCAGGTTATCGTGGGCTCCTCGATGGGCGGGTGGCTGGGCCTGCTGCTGGCCGAGCGAAGGCCCGATAGGGCGCGCGCCTTTATCGGCGTTGCAGCCGCGCCCGATTTTACTGAAGATCTTGTCTGGGAAAAATTAAGTCAGGAAAAAAAGGATACCCTGCTTCGAAACGGGCAGATTTTTGAAGGCGACGCCCTGCAAGACGGCGAAAGTCCAATCCAATTAAAATTGATTGAAGAAGCGCGTGCGCATCTGGTGTTGCGACGGCCGCTTAAACTTTCCTGTCCTTTACGCTTGCTTCAAGGGATGAAAGATCGCGCCGTCCCGTGGCCGCATGCTATCCGGATTGCCGAGCATATCCAGCAGGAAGACATTTGCGTTCTTTTGTTAAAGGACGGCGATCATAGATTAAGTTCGGCCGCAAATTTGGACCTATTGTGGAATATTATTTCGGAGTTTTGCCGTCAACCTTGACAGGCTTGGCAGCATGCGTCACCCTTTTTCTGAACCTCTATCAGGAGAGACGCCCATGCCCGCAGCAAAAACACCAGCAATCTTCCTCTGCCTCATCAGTCTGGCTGCTCTTGCCGGCTGCGCCGATATGAGCAGGCAGGAACAGCGCGTGGTTTCCGGCGCAGCCGCCGGCACGGCCATTGGTGCCGCCGGAACGGTATTAACGGGCGGATGCGTTGCTTGCGGCGCGGCGATAGGCGGCGCCGTAGGAGCTGGCACCGGCTACATCGTCGACAAAATGGAAAAACGCAGATAATCCCTATTAAGCCGCTCTCGCCGCGATAAACCGCGATGGAAGCATCAATCCTTTAAAAATTAAATTTGCCCGTTGACATGATGAACGCCGCGAGTGTAGTGTCGTGATGTTACGGTGTGACATTTGGAAATCCCATGCCTCAAAATCGCATACGCCTTGCCTTGCAAAAATCCGGCCGTCTGGCCGAGGATAGCCTTGGACTTCTGAAAGATTGCGGCTTGCACATCGACCGCAGCCGCGACCAGCTTTTCTGCCGCATGAAAGAGCTGCCCATCGACCTTTTGCTTATTCGCGACGACGATATTCCGGGATTCGTCAATAACGGCATTTGCGATCTCGGCATTGTGGGCGAAAATGTTTTTTCCGAAAGACAGGCCTCGACGAACGAGGATTTCTCGGCGACCATCGTGGAACGATTAGGCTTCTCGCAATGCCGCCTGTCCATCGCCGCTCTCGATGACAGCGGCATCAACGGCATTCAGGATCTTGCGAACAAGGCCATTGCGACTTCGTATCCGAACATCCTCAAGAATTTTTTGAGATCCAGGAACATCGACGCGCACCCCTTGCTGATGCGCGGTTCTGTGGAGGTGGCCCCCAGGCTGAGAATCGCCGATGCGGTATGCGATATCGTCGCCTCCGGCGCAACCCTGGCCGCCAACAACTTGCGCGAAATCAAGGTTATCCTTAAAAGCGAGGCGCTGCTTATCCGATCGTCCAAGCGTTTTTCAAGAAGCAAAGAAGCCACAATTCATCGGCTTCTTGCGCGCATGCGCGGCGCGTTAATGGCGCAGGACAGCAAATACATCATGCTGAACGCGCCGCGACGCGCCGTCTCTCGAATTGCGCGCCTCTTACCGGGCTGCTCTTCGCCGACTGTTCTGGATCTAAACAAAGAGGATATGGTTTCCATGCACGCGGTATGCAAAGAAGCGGTTTTTTGGGAAACCATGGAAAAACTTCAAGAAGCGGGCGCCACAGGCATTCTTGTCGTTCCGATAGAAAAAATGTCGGCTTGAGGATCGTCATGAATATCATTATTTGGAACAAAGCATCATCGAAACAGCAAAAGGACGCCTTGATGCGCCCCCGCCCTGAAGCGGGCGCCGAACGAAAGATCAGGGTCTTGGGCATTGTTAACGAGGTGCGCGCAAACAAAGACGCGGCGTTGCGTAAATTCACCGCCGATTTCGACGGCGTTAAACTCGAAAAAATTCAAATTTCTTCAAAAGAAATTGAGAATGCAACAAACGGCCTTGATCCAGCTCTGCGCAAAGCCATGCGCCGCGCGATGCGCAATATCGAAAAATTTCACAGGGCCGAATACCCTCGCAGCATAAGCGTGCGCACGATGCCTGGGGTCGTTTGTTCTATGCAATGGCGCCCCGTAGAGAGAGCAGGCCTTTATATTCCCGCAGGAACGGCGCCTTTGTTCTCAGCTCTTCTTATGCAGGCCATACCCGCGCGCATTGCGGGATGCAAAAACATTATTTTATGCGCGCCGCCTCAAAAAAACGGAAAAGTCCATGAAGCCATCTTGGCCGCCGCGAGACTGTGCGGCATCGAAAACGTTTTTGCGGTCGGCGGCGCGCAAGCCATAGCCGCAATGGCTTACGGCACGGAAACGGTGCCGAAAGTCGATAAGATATTCGGTCCGGGGAATGCCTACGTCACCGCGGCAAAGCAACTTGTTTCGGAAGATCCTCTCGGCGCCGCGATTGACATCCCTGCGGGGCAATCCGAGGTTCTTGTCATTGCGGATAAATATGCGCGTGCCGATTGGGTAGCCTCCGATTTACTGGCGCAGGCCGAGCACGACGCGCTGTCGCAGGTTCTTTTAATAACAACGAACGCGGCTTTTGCGAAAATCGTCCGGCAGCAAGTCGAAAAACAGCTTGCCATCTTGCCCCGCAAAACCATCGCAGCCAAATGCCTTTTAAAAAGCCGGATTCTCGTTGTTCCGACCATAGACATGGCAATCGATATCTCTAATCTCTATGCGCCGGAGCACTTAATTATAAACTGCCGCCGCGCTTCGCAGCTTTTGCCGCGCGTTAAAAACGCAGGTTCGGTATTTGTCGGTCCCCTTACGCCCGAATCCGCCGGAGATTACGCGAGCGGAACCAATCAGGTATTGCCGACTTACGGCTATGCGCGCGCCTATGGGGGGCTGAACGTCCTTTCCTTTATGAAAAGCATGACGGTCCAAAGCCTGACGCAAAAAGGCTTGAACGCCTTGGGGCCGGCCATCATAACCATGGCCGAGGCCGAAGGACTACAGGGCCACGCCAATGCCGTGAAAGTGCGCATGGGGCTCCGATGACCTGGCTTGAAAATCTTGTTCGCCCCGATCTTTTAAAGGCCGCGGCCTATAGCTCCGCCCGTTCGGAATCCGAAGGTTTTTTGCCGGATATCAGCATCGATGCGAACGAATTTCCTTGGCCGCCGTTCGGTTTCGCATCCGAAGCGTGCGCGTTGAACCGCTATCCCGAGGCGCAGCCCCAAAAGGTGCTTGATCGTCTTTCCGCCCTTTGGAACATCCCCGCAGAACATATCCTTTTAAGCCGCGGCAGCGACGAAGGCATCGATGTCCTGATCCGTCTGCTTTGCAGCGCCGAAAAAGATCAAATTCTTATCTGCCCGCCGACTTACGGCATGTATCAAGTCGCCGCAGTGATTCAGGGCGCGAAAATCATCAAGGCGCCGCTTAAAGAAAATGGACAGCTTAACGTCCGCTCTATTCTAAAAAACTGCGCGCCGCAAACAAAACTCGTCTTCATTCCCTCACCGAACGCGCCCATGGGGCATCTGATGCGGCGCAAGGATATTCTGGCTCTTTGCGCGGCGCGACAAAAAAAAAGCCTTATTGTCGTCGACGAAGCCTACATTGAATTTTCCGATGCTCCTTCGGGCATGCTTCCCGATTTAAAAAAAACGCCTAATCTTGTCGTTTTACGAACTCTCTCGAAAGCGCACGCCCTTGCCGGCGAGCGCGTCGGCGCGGTTATCGCCTCAAAGCAAGTCGTCCGCTTGCTGGCGAAAATAATCGCCCCCTACCCCCTTGCACAAACAAGCATAAAATCCGCGTTGGACGCGTTAAGCGCAAACGGCCTGGCCCACAACGCGGCGCGCAGAAGGCTGATCGTTTCGGAACGAAAGCGCATGGCTCGGTTGCTTCCAAAGTCTTTGTTCATTGAAAGCGTTTATCCAAGCGAAGCAAATTTTCTGTTAGCTAGGACAACAAGCGCAAAAAAGACGATGCAGCGCCTCAAGAGCTTCGGCATCCTGGCGCGCGACAGAAGCGGCGAAATCGCTGATTCGGTTCGCTTTTCCATCGGAACGCCGGAAGAAAACGATCTTGTCCTCGGCGCCTTGGGCGTCGAAATTGCCGGCAAAGACGACCCAAACGAACGCCTTTACAGCCTTCGCCGCGCGACAAAAGAGACCGAGGTTAACGTAACGGTGAATCTCGACAACGCGAATTTGATTCACATACAAACCGGCATCGGCTTTTTCGACCACATGCTGGAGCAAATCGCCAAGCATGGCGGCTTCGGCCTCGTTCTCAATTGTCAAGGCGATTTGCGCGTCGACCCGCATCATACGATAGAAGATTGCGCTTTGGCGCTTGGCAAAGCCCTTCAAAAAGCCTTGGGGGACAAGTGCGGCCTTGGCCGCTACGGATTTTTCGCCCCCTTGGATGAGGCTTTAGCGCAAGCAGTCATAGATCTGTCCGGCCGTCCGTTTTTCAAAATGACCGGAAAATTTCCCGCCGCCTTTGCCGGTGAGATGCCCAGCGATATGGTGCCGCATTTTTTCCAATCCTTCGCGAACGCCTTAAAAGCCACCATGCACATGTCTGTGCAAGGAACGAACACGCATCACATGATCGAGGCTTTGTTCAAAGCCGCAGGGCGAGTCTTAAGGCAAGCCCTCCGGCGCGAAGGAAAGGCTTTTCCATCTACAAAGGGAGCGCTATGACGGTAGCCATAGTCGATAGCGGAGTAGCAAATTTAGCTTCGGTCCTTGCTGCTCTCAAGCGACTGAAGGCCGACGCCCAAGTAACAAAGGATGCCGAGGCTATTCGAAGAGCTTCGCATGTCATTCTACCCGGCGTCGGATCCGCGCCGGCCGCCATGGATCGCTTAAACGCTTATAACCTTTCGGACGTTTTGCGCCGTCTGTCCCAGCCCGTTTTAGGAATCTGCCTTGGCATGCAAATGCTTTTTTCCTTTTCCGATGAAGGCGAAGGCTGCGCATGCCTTGGCGTTATTCCGGGACAGATAAAACTATTAAAGCCGAAGAATTTATCCATCCCGCACATGGGATGGAATGCAGTCGATTTCCGCAAAAACAGCCCCCTTTTCCATGCTCTTGCCGATCAAAGCTATTTTTATTTCGTCCACAGCTTTGCGGCGGATGTTAGCAACAACGCTCTGGCAACTTGCGCCTATGGAGACTCTTTCACGGCTGTCGCCCAATATAAAAACTTTTTCGGTTGCCAATTCCATCCCGAGCGATCAAGCCATGCCGGGGCTCTGCTTTTGAAAAATTTTTTGGAAATGTAAAATGGATATGTTCCCCGCGATAGATATTAAAAGAGGCCAATGCGTTCGTCTTGTGCAAGGCGATTTCAAAACGGCAAAGATTTACGCCGCCGATCCGGTCGAGCAAGCGCAAAAATTCGCGGACGCCGGCGCGAAATGGGCTCACGTCGTCGATTTAGACGGCGCGGAATCCGGCAAGATGAAGCAATTCGATATAATTGAAAATATCGCGAAGAAAACCCAGTTAAAAATTCAAACAGGCGGAGGCATACGCGATGCCGCAACAATTCAAAATCTTTTTGACGCAGGCGCGGAGCGCATCATTATTGGAAGCCTTGCCATCAAGAATAGATCGCTCGTGCAGGCTTGGCTGCGCCATTTCGGTGCGAGCAAAATCGTCCTCGCCTTCGATATTAAATATGTCGACGACCAGCCCGAGGTTTTGACAAACGGCTGGCGAAGCGAAAGCCACCAGCTTCTTTGGGACGTTCTGGACGCCTACGAGGAAAGCGGCCTTCGCCGCATCCTTTGCACGGATGTCGCCCGCGACGGCATGATGGCGGGACCTAACCTTCGGCTTTATCGCGACGTCCACATTCATACCCCGAAAGTCGGCCTTATCGCTTCGGGAGGCATCGGCAGCCTGAATGACCTAAAAAGCCTTTCGGCAACCCCCGTAGAAGCCGCCATCGTAGGCAAGGCAGTTTATGAAGGCAAAATCGATCTTGCTGAAGCCCTCCGGCAGGTGCGCCATGCTGGCTAAGCGCATTATTCCCTGCCTTGATGTGCGGGATGGCAAGGTCGTCAAGGGCGTACAGTTCTGCGACCATGAAATCGTCGGCGATATTATCGCGCTGGCCGAACGCTATGGCAAGGAAGGCGCGGACGAGCTGGTTTTTTACGACATAACGGCCAGCAGCGACGGCCGCACGGTGGACCGCCGGTGGGTTTCCCGCGTGGCGGATATCCTTGATGTCCCCTTTTGCGTAGCCGGCGGAATTCGCAGCGTCGATGACGCCCGCACCATATTAGCCTATGGCGCGGATAAGATTTCCATAAACTCTCCGGCACTGGAAAATCCCGCCCTCATCGACGCGCTGGCCAAAGAGTTCGGCCGCCAGTGCGTTGTCATCGGCATCGACAGCAAGATGCAGAACGACGATTATTGGGTGTACCAATACACAGGCGATATTTCTAAAACGAAGGCAACCCAGCGCCGAACGCTGGATTGGGCGAAAGAGGCGGAAACGCGTGGCGCGGGAGAAATCGTCTTGAACTGCATGAATAATGACGGCGTTCGCAAAGGCTACGATATCGACCAATTGCGCATGGTTAAAAAGCGAATAGCCATTCCTCTCATTGCATCCGGCGGCGCCGGCGCATTAATGCACTTTGTTGATGTTTTCGCTCAAGCGGATGTCGCCGGCGCCTTGGCCGCCAGCGTTTTCCACAAGCAGCTATTGACCATTGGCGAACTTAAGGCGCGTCTTAAGAATAATCATATTCCAATTCGCTTCCCGTAGCGCCAAGATAGACGAAAAAAATATGCAGAGGAGCCGGAATCGCTATACTCCTTTCATGGTCTCTTGTTTGCGCGCCCTCATTTGGCTTTATCGCCATAGTTTTTCGTTTCTTTTGGGACGGCATTGCCGCTTTCTGCCCTCTTGCTCGGAATATGCTGACGAGGCTTTGCGCATCCATGGCCTCGTAGAAGGGACAAAATTATCGTTAAAACGTATTTGCCGCTGCCGCCCGGGGGGAGGGCACGGCTATGACCCAGTGCCGCCCAAACGCGCATAGACAACAATCGCAATGTGGCATAAATAGATTTCCTAAAATCATATCAAGGATGGTTCCCGTGGAAATGCATTTAAAAAATGAAAAATTAAACGCTTGGATCAAAGAAACCACCGATCTTTGCCGCCCTGATAAGGTTTACATCTGCAACGGCAGCAAGGAAGAATACGACCAACTCATTAAGCAGCTTGTAGATTCCGGCGCCGCCGTTCCTTTGAAAAAACGCCCGGGCAGCTATCTTTTCCGCTCGCACGAAAGCGATGTGGCGCGCGTCGAGAAACGCACCTTTGTTAGCCCAACGCACGAAGCCGACGCGGGACCGACTAATAATTGGCTCGCGCCTGATATTCTGAAGGAAAAGCTCCGCGAGCTCTATAAGGATTGCATGACGGGGCGCACCATGTACGTCATTCCGTTTTGCATGGGACCTCTGGACTCCCCCCTTTCTAAAATCGGGGTCGAAATTACCGACAGTGCCTATGTCGCCGTCCACATGCATATTATGACGCGCGTCGGAACGGCCGTGTTGGAAAAACTGGGCGATGAAAAGGCATTCGTTCCCTGCATGCATTCCGTAGGCAGGGGGGCGGGAACGCCGCAATGGCTTTGCGCGCCGATGGAAGACAAATATATCTGCCATTTTCCCGATGAAAACCGCGTCGACTCTTATGGATCCGGTTATGGCGGAAACGCCTTGCTCGGGAAAAAATGCCTCGCCCTGCGCATCGCCACCCCCATTGCCCGCCGCGAAGGCTGGATGGCGGAACACATGATGATCCTAAGGCTGACCAACCCCGAAGGCCGCATCTTTCATATTGCCGGTGCCTTTCCTTCGGCTTGCGGCAAGACCAATTTGGCGATGATCACCCCCACCCTTCCGGGTTGGAAAGCGAGCTGCATTGGCGACGACATCGCCTGGATGAAACAGGGCGAAGACGGAAGGCTTTACGCGATCAATCCTGAATACGGCTTTTTCGGCGTCGCGCCCGGCACTTCGCGCAAAACCAATCCCAACGCGATGGACACGATCCGCGAAAACACGCTGTATACAAACTGCGCGCTGACCGACGACGGCGATGTCTGGTGGGAAGGCATAGACGGCGACACGCCCGCGCATCTCGTCGATTGGACGGGAAAAGATTGGACGCCTGCCGCTGGGAAGCCTTCGGCGCATCCGAATGCCCGCTTCACGGCGCCCGCCAAGCAGTGCCCCATCATTTACGGGTTGGACAATCCTCAAGGCGTTCCTATCGACGCCATCCTGTTCGGCGGAAGGCGTGCGACGAATATTCCCCTTGTGACCCAAGCGTTCGACTGGGATCACGGCGTGTTTCTCGGCGCGTCGCTGGCTTCGGAAACAACCGCCGCCGTGATCGGCGCCGTAGGCGAATTGCGTTACGACCCCATGGCGATGACGCCCTTCTGCGGCTATAACATGGGCGATTACTTCCAGCATTGGTTCGCGATGGGAGACAAGCTGGCAGCCAATGCTCCCGCGCTCTTCTGCGTGAACTGGTTCAGAAAAGATGCGAATGGAAAATTTCTGTGGCCCGGCTATGGAGAGAATTGCCGTGTCCTTAAGTGGATTTGCGACCGGATTTCCGGCCGCGTTGAGGCCGAGAGATCGCCCATCGGTCTGCTGCCGAGAGCAAAGGATATTGACCTTCAAGGCCTCTCGCTATCAGTCGCTGCCCTTGACGAACTGCTTAACCCAAAAACCAAGGAAAGGCGGCAGGAAATTCCGAGCCTTCAGGCGCACTTAAGCCGCTTTGGCGACCGCCTGCCGCCGCGGCTGAAAAATCAACTGGACGCTTTTATTGCCCGCCTTGGATCATAAGCTGGCCAGCATTCCGTTTTTTATTTGACCTTCACATTCCTGAATGCGAAGTCTCTTGCGCATGACTGTCTCGCCATTCAGATTTTTTTCTTCCGGCATCCATTGCCTGCGGCAGGCCGCTGGTTGGAAGCGTTTTGGGTTGGCCTTTTTTTTTGGAAGCGCCCTTGCGCTTGCAATGCCGCCCTTCAACCTGTTCCCTTTGCTGATGATTTGCCTTCCGGCATTGATTTTTCTTCTGCAAGGGACGACGACCAAAACCCATGCTTTTTTCACCGGTTGGAGCTTCGCCTTCGGATTCTTCGTTTTCGGTCTTTACTGGATTGCCGCGTCGATGTTCGTGGATATTCGTCGTTTTTGGTGGGCTGTTCCTTTTGCGGTTGCCGGACTGCCCGCCCTATTCGCAGTTTATTACGGCCTTGCCGCCGTGTTTGCCAGCAGGATAGGCCTTTTCGGCTTGCGGGGCGCCGCTGCTTTCGCGACCCTTTGGTTTTTAGCGGACTATGCGCGTGGGCATCTTTTTACAGGCTTCCCCTGGAATTTACCCGGTTACGCCTTCTCAGGCTTTTTGCCCATTCTACAAATCACTAGCATTATAGGAATTTACGGCCTGAGCTTTTTGACGGTTCTTGCCGCCTGTCTGCCGGCAAGCCTTGAAACGAACGCAAAATCGGCGCGATTGGCTTTTGTCTTTAGCATGCTCGCTTTCGCCGTTCTTTTTGTTTGGGGAGAATGCCGGCTCCAAACGACGAGCGTCGCAAACGCGCCGAATGCGCGTGTTCGGCTCGTGCAGCCCAACATTCCCCAAGAGGACAAATGGCGCGCAAGCGAAAGCGAAAACCATTTCCGCAAATTACTCGACCTTACCTCGCAAGCCGCGGATAAACCGATCACTCATGTTTTTTGGCCAGAAACGGCTTCGCCCTATTATTTGAGCGAAGATTCTTTTCGTCGCAAAGAAATTGCCGACAGCATTCCGGCCACGGCGTTCGTCATAACGGGCGTTATCCAGCGCGAAATGAACGAGAAAAATCGTCTTCTTTTCTATAATTCTCTTGTCGTTGTCGACGGTCTGGGGCGGCTTGTCGGCAGCTATGACAAGGCGCATTTGGTTCCTTTCGGCGAATTCATGCCTTTCCGCAAGGTGTTGCCGCTTAAGGCTCTTGCCGCCAGCGATTCCGATTTCACAGCAGGCAGCGGGGCTCGCTCTTTGCGGGTGCTTGGGCTTCCTGTTTTCAGCCCGCTCATTTGTTATGAAGCTATTTTTTCCGGCCGCGTTATCGACCGCCAAGATCGCCCGGACTTTCTTTTGAATATTACGAATGACGGCTGGTATGGAAATACGACCGGTCCCTATCAACACTTGGCGATTGCGCGTGTGCGCGCCATAGAAGAAGGTCTGCCGGTGATCCGCGTCGCGAATACCGGCATATCGGCAATTATCGATCCACTCGGAAGAGTTGTGAAAAGTTTGGCATTAAACAAAGAGGGTATAATCGATAGTGAAATTCCCGTCGCCCTTCCATTAACCACATTCGCTAAAGCAGTTAATTTCCCGCTATGGTTGCATGGCGACTAAGAAATGCAATTTTCATGATTGATGGCGCAAGAAAAAGTAATTAAATTCCGCCGCCTCAGGCTTCTTTTCTTGATTTACAAATTAGAAATTT
The DNA here is from genome assembly GCA_964517415.1 of uncultured Rhodospirillaceae bacterium. Lineage (GTDB taxonomy): Bacteria > Pseudomonadota > Alphaproteobacteria > UBA9219 > UBA9219 > CAIXLI01. Next base: position 88,073 of record CAZFCA010000002.1, on the reverse strand, counting down.
CTATTTTGCGTTCGCAGGAAACGTACATAAGCACAACTGGTGCCTTGTTTTTTTAGGATTATTATAATGGCTATTGCGTCAGAAAAAAAAGTTAAGAAATCAGGGCTGCGCTCTGAAAACCCAGATCCTATCGATATCCATGTCGGCGCGCGTTTGCGCATGCGCAGGAATTTGATTGGGCTAAGCCAAGAACAGCTTGGAAAATCCCTTGGGCTCACGTTTCAACAAATTCAAAAATACGAACGCGGCATCAACCGCATGGGATCAAGCCGGTTATTTCAGATTTCAAAGACATTATCGGTACCTGTCGCCTATTTTTTCGAGGATATGCCCTCCATGCTCGGCACCGCGGCGCAGCCGGGCTTCGGAGAAGGCGAGCAGGCCGCTCTTGATGGTGCCGCAGCACCAGAACAAAAAAACGATTATGATATTATGCGCCGGCGGGAAACGTTGGAACTGGTTCGCGCTTATTACCGGATTCAGGACGAAAAACAACGCCGGAAACTATATGACCTCATTCGCTCCATGGCTGACGAGGAATAGCCGGATAAAAATAGTATCTATCGCCGATTGCATTTGTCCGCCGGCTCTCGCGCTAGGGGCGCAGAGGGGCTATCCTGCCTCTTCCGCCAACAAAGGCCCAAGATCGCGTCCGCCTAAAATGTGAACATGAAAATGGGGCACTTCCTGATGGGAATGAACGCCCGCATTCGCGATGAGCCTGTAGCCCGTCGCAACGATGTTGGCTCCATTGATAATATTCGCAATCGCGCGCTGGAATCCGATGATTTCGGCTTCCGTCGCCGTTGCGATAAAATCGCTATAAGTCGCATAAGGGCCTTTGGGAATAACAAGAATATGAACGGGGGCGCGCGGTTTAATGTCGGGAAAAGCTAGCGCATAGTCGTCTTCATAGATTTTTTTACTGGGAATTTCCCCCCGCAAAATTTTGGCGAAGATATTGTTTGTATCATAACTCATAAGCGCGCCCCTCGGATAAGCCTTGGATGAAAGCGGGATTTTCGTCGCTTTGAAATCCGGCTCGAACGACAACAAAGGCTACAAAACCTGACGCTTTTGCACAAGAGCCTGAACGGTTGGTTTAATGCCAACCTGCGCATGAAGTAACTCCTTATGGGGTCAGACCCTGTTACGAGAAGCCCACCCCTCGCCGAACTGAATAAGCCTTTGAGATCAAAGAGATGGATATTTTCACTAATCGTTCGGTATGGGTCTTACATCTTTGGATGTGTAGGACGGGATTTTTGAGGCGTCTTTTTTGCGGGCTGCTTTAACTTCTTCGCCTTCTTTTCTGAGGCCTTAGGCGGCTTTTTCTGAACAGGCAATTCTTTTTTCGCCTTTTTCTTTAAGCTGGCTTTTTCCGATTCAGCCTCCGGCAATTCGCAGGCCCTTCCGATGGCTTTGTATGCGCCTGCCGCGCCGGATAAATCGAATGTATCGCTAATAGTCTGCATGCGGCCTTCCGCGGCAAGCCCAGCGATTTGTATCGTGCCGCCCTTTCTTATGGCGGCGGATATCCTGTGGTCCGTAAAAGCATCGCGCGCCCATGCATTATCGCGAACAGAAAAAAGATCGAAGGTTTTTTGGTCCGCCTTAAGCCGAACGCCGTGCTTGGCGTCCAGCATAGTTCCCGCTCCATAACTAAAAACGTCGATGCTGGCCTCGACAGGGCGATGGGTAATCATCAGATAAGGCTGGCCGCGCTTTTGAGGTCCTGTCGATTTCAGCGTTTTGGTGGTAACCATGTAGCATACGGTCTGGCCGCCCTCGTCATAAGCCAAAGCGCGCCAAGCGCCAAAAACGCCCAAGTCCTTTTCTCTAGAGGAAGGCGCCGCCATCGAAGGTTCCGCCGAAAGAATAACGAGCCCCAAGAACACAATCGAAGAAATGAGAAATCGGCGACTCATAGCGGCGGCAAGTGCTTGTTGAAATCCAAGGATGGCAATCTTAATCCTCCAAAATGCGGCGTATTTTTTCCACCAGTGCGTCTCTGCCGATTTCTTCCTGCTTTTTGGCCTTCATGTTTTTAACAATGAAAGCGTCCTTTGCCATTTCATTTTTTCCGACAAGAACAACCGCAGGGATGCCCGCTTTGTCCGCATATTTAAGTTGCTTGTCGAGCTTGGCCTCTTCGAGATAAAGCTCGACATTCAATCCCTTCTCCCTCAGATCGGCGGCGAGCTTAAGACAGGCTTGCCGAATGCTTTTCTCCCCGCCGATTTGAAGGATAAGCGCTTGCGTCGTCGCGGGCGCAGCCGGAAGGGCGCCCGTCGCGCGCAATTGGTCAAACAGGCGGGTCAAGCCGATGGAGATGCCGACGCCAGGCAGCTTGGATTTCGTATAATGGCTGGCAAGGTCGTCATACCGCCCGCCGGAGCAAACGCTGCCGAATTCGGGATGCGCGTCGATCAGGGTTTCATAAACGGCGCCCGTGTAGTAATCGAGCCCTCGCGCGATGGAAAGATTAAGCCGGGTTCTATTCTCCGGAACCTCAAGCGCGCGCAAGGTCTCCACCATGGCCGCCGTTTCTTCCACCCCTTGAATGAAAAGGGGGTCTTTCGCAGGCAACGCCCGAAGCTCGCTCAGAACTTCGTCTTTGCTTCCTTTGTGCGTAATCAAGCGAAGAAAAACGTCGGCCCTCGCTTTCTCCAAGCCGAAATCCGCTAAAGAGGAAAGAATATTTTCTTTGCCGATTTTATCCAGCTTGTCGATCTCGCGCAAAATCAGCTTTTGCTTTTCTTCATCCGTAATTCCCACGTCCGCTAAAAGGCCGCGCAGAATTTTCCGATTGCTAAAATGAATGGTGAAATCGCCGACTTTCAACTCCTCAAATATCTGAACCATAATCGCGGGGATTTCGGCGTCATAAGCCGCGGTCAGCTTATCCTTGCCAATGACATCGATATCGCATTGATAAAACTCCCGGAAGCGTCCCTTTTGCGCCCTCTCGCCGCGGTAAACGCGCTGAATCTGATAGCGCCGAAAAGGAAAAGCCAACTCCCGTTCATGCTCGGCGACGTAGCGAGCCAAAGGCACCGTCAGATCAAAATGAAGCGCAAGCTCGGCTTCATGCCCCTGCTGCACGGCACCGGTCGATTGAACGAAATAGACTTGCTTTTCCGTCTCGCCGCCCGATTTGGTCAGAAGCACATCTTTCACTTCAAAAATCGGCGTTTCGATTTGCACAAAGCCGAACCTTTCATAGGCGCGGCGAATGACGTCTTGCATATGCTGAAAGACCATTTGCTCGCGGGGAAGGAGTTCCAAAGTGCCGGAAGGCGTGCGGGGAGTGATCATTTGTCTGCTTCGAGAAAAAGAAAAGAAACGCGCGCCATGCCCAGCCCGCTCTCTCTATATAGCAAAAACTCCCCCCGCTTTAACAGCGAGAATCTTCTTTTTGAAGACCGTCTACCAAGACCGGAGAGCTTTTACGGCACAAGTTTAAAGACAAAATCGATATAGCTAACGCCAGTGCCTCCGCGACACGCATCCGCAGCCGCCCCTGTCGTTACAGGAAGTGGCAGAACCTGAGCCCCGTTAACATAAACGCCCACAAGACCGGGAAAATGAACCGGATTTGAATTCCTGACGGCTGCTGTAATACAATCGCTGTGCTTCATCACCGTTTCGATGGCGAACAAGGGAACGTCTGCCTCTCCTCCTCCAAAAACACAGCGTGTGCTGTCTTTCGCCTTCCATCCGCATATATAAATGGATTTATAAGTCAAATTCCCGGTCGGGCTTGGAGTAAATTCTCCAAAAGGAGAAATGGCAACCGAGCGGGTTCCTGTTCTTTTGACCATATCAGCAGGGAAAACGCCCTTTTGCATGAGGAGAGGCATCATTGTATCCGCGTTGGTGTGATCAAACGACGTCCTTCCCGCATAGCTGCCGCGTATATTGTTCGTAAGCGTGACAAGAAGCTGGCTGAACTGCTCATGCTTCAGGCTGTTTTTCATTGAGGATGTGTAAGCCCATATGCCCCCAAGGATGATGCTGAAGATGCAAAGGACAATCGCCACCTCGGTAAGCGTAAACCCTCGCGTCGAACTCTTACTGAAATGCTGTGCCCGTGCCATCTGTCCCTCCCCGCCTTGCTAATAGCCGCCCACAAGAAGACTCTTCAGCGTATTCATTTCTTCCAAAGCGCGCCCCGTGCCAAGCCCGACGCAGGAAAGAGGATCTTCGGCGACGGAAACCGGCAGCCCCGTCGCATGCCTTAGAACAAAATCAAGATTGCGTAAAAGCGCGCCGCCGCCCGTTAAAACGATTCCTTTGTCCACGATATCGGCTGCAAGCTCCGGCGCCGTGTTTTCAAGCGCCACTTTCACCGCCTCCAAAATCGCGCTGACTGGCTCGGCAAGGCTTTCGGCAACCTGCCTTTCCGTAATGATAATCTCTTTTGGCACACCGTTCATCAAATCGCGCCCCTTGATTTCCGTCGTGCGACCTTCGCCGTCTTCGGGGGGACATGCGGAACCGATTTCTTTTTTAATACGCTCTGCGGTACTTTCGCCGATCAAAAGATTATGATAGCGGCGAATATAGTTGATAATGGCCTCGTCCAGCTTGTCGCCGCCGACACGAACGGAACGCGAATAAACGATGCCGCCCAAGGAAAGAACGGCAACCTCTGTCGTGCCGCCGCCAATATCGACGACCATCGAACCCGTCGGCTCCGTCACGGGAAGCCCCGCACCGATAGCTGCCGCCATAGGCTCCTCAATCAAAAACACGCGACGTGCGCCTGCCGATTCAGCTGACTCTTGAATGGCGCGCCGCTCAACCGCCGTCGATCCCGAAGGCACGCATATGATAATCTGCGGATTGGCAAAACTGCGGCGATTGTGCACCTTGCGAATGAAATGCTTGATCATTTCTTCCGCGACCTCGAAGTCCGCAATAACGCCGTCGCGCAACGGCCTAATCGCCTGAATATTCCCGGGCGTGCGCCCCAGCATAAGTTTGGCTTCGTCACCGACGGCCAAAACCTGCCTTTTCCCTTTGCTTTGAGCAATCGCCACCACGGAAGGCTCGTTCAAAACAATGCCGCGGCCTTTCACATAAACCAGCGTATTGGCCGTGCCGAGATCAATGCCCATATCGGCCGAAAGCAGACCTAACAAATTGTAAAACATCAATTATTACCTGCGGGTGAGATAACTCAAGACCAGAAACCTTCTGACATCGTAACGTCTTTTTCGCAAGGGTTATCTTTAGGCCTTTATTTACTGGATTATCGAACAAAAACCCTTTCTTCCGATGACTGCCCCATCGCCTACAATGCCGCAATCAAAACGAAGAAAAACAAGGGGTTATTAATTATATCCCTAATGATTCTTTTTGCAGCGCGGATAGCTCGCCAATGCCTTTTTGAGCCAATCTAAGAAGGGATTGAAACTGCGCTTCCGAGAACGTTCCCTTTTCTGCCGTGCCCTGAATTTCGACGATTCCGCCTTTGCCGGTCAGGACAAAATTCGAATCGATATCCGCGCTGGAATCCTCGGCATAATCCAAATCCAGAACAGCTTCGCCTTTATAAATTCCGCAAGAAACGGCCGCCACGGAATCTATCAAGGGATTGGATGTCAGCCGTCCCGTCTTTAACAAAAATTGGCAGGCCTGGCCCAAGGCGACATAGCCGCCCGTTATCGAGGCGGTGCGCGTGCCGCCGTCGGCCTGCAAAACATCGCAATCGACTTTGATCTGGATTTCCCCCAGCACTTTCCTATCGACAACCGCGCGCAGGCTGCGGCCGATCAAGCGCTGAATTTCCTGCGTGCGCCCCGTCTGTTTGCCTTTCGCGGCTTCCCTTTCCGTGCGTTCCGAGGTCGCGCGTGGCAACATGCCGTATTCGGCAGTCACCCATCCCAGGCCGCTATTCCGCAAGAAGGGCGGCACTTTTTCGTCGACGCTGGCGGTGCAAAGCACGTGCGTATCGCCGACTTTCACAAGGCAGGAACCTTCGGCATATTTTGCGAACCCAGGAAGAAGGGAAACGTTTCGCATCTGATCGAAAGAGCGGTTTGAAGGACGCATGATTTTCTCGCTATGACAATGTGTTTGAGGCATTAGCATGCGCCTCTATTGGCGGCAAGCCCGCAAATCCTTGCGTTTATTTTAGGGTTGTGAAAGATTATCGCGTCTCCCGCAAAGGACTTTCATGACGGAAATCCGCTTTTATCATCTCACACGCAAAACGCTTGAACAGGCGCTGCCGGAGCTTCTGGAAAAGACCCTTGAGCGCGGATCAAAAGCCGTCGTCATGGCAGGATCGCCCGAACGCGCCGAAGCCCTGACCCAGATGCTTTGGACCTATAATCCCAACGGCTTCCTTCCCCATGGCAACGCAAAGGACGGCCATGCGGAACTTCAGCCCGTCTGGATAACGCCGGAAGATGAACGCCCCAACAACGCCGATATTTTGTTCCTAACCGATGGCGCCGTAAGCATCCGCCTTCACGAATACGCGCGCGTTTGCGATATATTCGACGGCGGCAACGAGCAGGCCGTAGCCGCAGCGCGCCTTCGCTTTTCCGAAGCCAAGAACGCTGACCATGTGCTCAGCTATTGGCAACAGACCGACAAAGGATGGATCGACGCAACACCGAATAAAGAACAATAACCCCCTCTCTGGAATTCCTCGATATCCGCCCCATATTTACAATAACCATGCCCGACACCTCGCACGACATTCTTGAACGCTTCCGAACCTCGTTCGGAAAGGATATCGATCTGGCTCTACGCCCGGCTTACCGCGTCTTGCTTGAAAAGCTGGACAATCCGCAAAACCGCTTGCCGCCCGTCTTCCATGTGGCCGGAACGAATGGCAAAGGCTCCACCTGCGCTTTTCTTCGCGCCATGCTGGAGGCGGCGGGATACAAAGTTCATGTCTATACATCCCCGCACCTTATTCGCTGCCATGAGCGCATCAGGCTTGCGGGAAAATTGATAAGTGAAGAAGAACTGGTTTCGCTTCTTGCCGGAATCGAAAAGCTCGTCGAACCAGGCACCCTTTCTTATTTCGAGGCGGGAACGGCGGCGGCTTTTGCCGCTTTTACGCGGCACCCCGCCGACTTCACCATTCTTGAAACCGGCCTCGGCGGCAAACTGGACGCCACCAACGTCATTTCAAAACCCTTGGCAACCATCATCACGCGCCTGTCTGTGGATCATCGCGACTATCTGGGCGATACCATCGAGGAAATCGCGGGTGAAAAAGCGGGCATTATGCGCGCCGGCGTCCCATGCTATGCGGCCGCGCAGCCTCTCGGCTCGGCCGCGCAAGTGTTGCGCGACGCGGCGGCCATGCTTCATGCGCCGCTTTATCTGGGCGGCGCGGAATGGAAAATCGAGTCTTCAGGCACGGGATTCCTTTTTTCCGACGCCACGCGCACTTTTGACCTGCCGGAGCCGTCCCTTCTTGGGGCACATCAGCACCAAAACGCTGGCTTAGCCACCGCCGCCTTGGCTTCTTTGCCAACGCCCTTACACGAAAATGCGATTAAAACCGGCCTTCATACGGTCGAATGGCCTGCCCGCCTCCAGCGCCTGAGTGCTGGAAAATTATCGGGGCTTTTACCGCGCGAGGCCGAGCTTTGGCTTGACGGCGGACACAACGATTCGGCGGGAGAAGTTCTGGCCGCGCAAATCGACCTTTGGCGGAAGGAGGACGGCGCGAATCCAAAGCCGCTTTTCGTCATTTTGGGCATGCTGACTACCAAGCATCCCGAAGAATTTTTGTTTCCCTTAGCCAAGCATATTATCGGGATGCGCGCCGTTCCGATTCCAAACGAACTCTTGAGCTTCGAAGCCCCCGCGCTTGCCGAAAAGGCCAAAAGCATCGGCCTCAGCGCAGAGCCCGCGGCGGACGTTTCGCAAGCGTTGCGCGACCTTGCCGAGCGCGCTTTCACAGTTCCCCCGCGCATCCTTATCTGCGGCTCTCTTTATCTGGCGGGACACGTGCTAGCGGAAGAAAACGGCAGGGAACTTTTTAAATGACAAATGGCGCAATGTCTGTTTAGCTGATAACCGAATCCGGGGTGCCCTTTTGATGAGGGCTGAGATCATACCCGTTGAACCTGATCTGGGTCATGCCAGCGAAGGGAGAGTCCTATGAACCGCACGCTTTTCGGGCGAACGCTGCCCGATGTTTCCCGTTCCCTTTTTGAATCGCCCCATCCGGCAGGGCGCAAGATCACCGCCGGCTTCACCTACCTACAGCGCATCACCAAATCCGCCAGCTATAATGTTTGGTTTCCGAGAGAGCTGACGGACGAATTAGATTTCTTGAAAAAATGCGGTTTGCCGATTTCGGATTCGCATTTTCCGGCCCAGTGGGCGGCGATACGGCAATTTGAATTGCTGCAGGAATCCGGAAATCACAAAATTTACGATCTGGATCCCGGGTATCTCACTCGCTCCACGCTCGACCTTTCGCGTAGCATGCGCGCGGGCGGCTATCGGCTGGTTGTGGCCACAATAGGACATTATGAAGAGTCCAGACAAGACGACGAACTTCAAATTCTGGATAAACGATTGCAGGAAAACATATCCCAGATGATCCACATGCTTTATCTGGATCAGGAAAGCGACGAGATCAACGCAACGAACGATTCCCTGTTTCTCGCCCAGGAATGGAATTATCAAAAAGCGCTTCCTCATGTGTGCATGGTCTTGGGGTCAGGCGAGTTGTTTCAGCCCCCGCCGGACCATAGCGGCCATGAACTGGGCAACAAGCGGTGGAGCAATCCGGCAAAAGCGCAAGCGCGCAATTGCAGGCAAGGGAAACGTTTTTTCGACATCCTTTCCAAACTGCCGCAAAAGCACATCGTGCATGATACAGCCGTTGGGCTTCAGCTTCCCGAACTGAATGGAAAGAACCAGTGGAATTATTTCGCCGCGCCCGATGAAACCTTGGGCGCTTTCAACCGCATCTTGGAAGCCTTGTTCGATAAATTCGACGGCATCTCTTTATCAAAGCTGCATGAACGGCTGGATGCGACCCCGGAAATCAAGGCCTCGACTATTCATATGCGCGGCTATGGCGATCATCTAAGCGAAAAAGGGGCTGGCTTTTACGAACGCGCGGCCATGGCCTTTACCTGATTCCGCCGCTCGCAACGCAAGGATGGGCTTCTCGCGATTATCGTCTCTTGGCTTTATTTTGAAAACCGACTGCTTGGAAAAGGTCGCCAGACAGCGCATAAAATTTATCCTCGTTTTCCTCCCATTTTTCCGGAAAGTGGTCGCCTCTTTTATAAATATCAAAGTACGCAGCCTAGCATAGACGCAAATTGCTTTTGGCAAAAAAAGGGCTGCGATTGCCCGCAGCCCTTTTGTTTGTTTTTTGCTTATTTTGGCAAAAGGATTGGTTAGAAATCCATGCCACCCATATCGCCCATGCCGCCGGGGCCGCCCATCGGGGCTTTCTTCTCCGGCTTATCGGCAATCATCGCCTCGGTCGTGATCAAAAGTCCCGCAACCGATGCGGCGCTTTCCAAAGCGATGCGAACGACCTTGGTAGGATCGACGATTCCCGCCTTCAGCAGATCGTAGTATTCGTTCTTCTGAGCATCGTAGCCGAAGTTGCTTTCGTTCTTCGCCGATACTCTGCCCACGACGATTGAACCATCGACGCCCGCGTTTTCCGCAATCTGACGGATGGGGGCTTCCAGAGCTTTGCGAACGATCTCCACACCGCGGCGCTGATCGTCGTTCGCCAAGCGAATCTTTTCGATGGAACGAACGGCAAACAGCAGAGCCGTGCCGCCGCCGGAAAGAATGCCTTCCTCAACCGCAGCGCGGGTCGCATGAATGGCGTCGTCGACGCGATCCTTGCGCTCCTTAACCTCGATCTCCGTCGCGCCGCCGACGCGGATAACCGCAACACCGCCCGCGAGCTTCGCAAGACGCTCTTGCAGCTTTTCGCGGTCGTAGTCGGACGTGGTATCCTCAATCTGCTGGCGGATCTGAGCGCAGCGCGCTTCGATGTCCTTTTTCTTGCCCATGCCGTCGATAATGGTCGTGTTGTCCTTATCGATGCGAACCTTCTTGGCTTGGCCAAGCATATTCAGCGTGACGTTTTCCAGCTTGATGCCAAGATCGGCCGAGATGACCTGACCGTTCGTCAAAACAGCCATATCTTCCAGCATCGCCTTGCGGCGGTCGCCGAAACCAGGCGCCTTGACGGCGGCGACTTTCAAGCCGCCGCGCAGCTTGTTGACGACCAGCGTCGCAAGCGCTTCGCCTTCGACTTCCTCGGCCACGATCAAAAGCGGCTTGCCCGACTGAACGACGGCTTCAAGAACGGGAAGCAATGGCTGCAGGCTCGACAACTTGCTTTCGTGGAAAAGGATATACGGGCTGTCCAGCTCGCAGGTCATCTTCTCGGCATTCGTGATGAAATACGGAGATAAATAGCCGCGGTCGAATTGCATGCCCTCGACGATCTCCAGCTCGGTCTCCATGCCCTTGCTTTCTTCGACGGTAATCGGGGATTCATTCCCGACTTTGCCCATCGCCTCTGCAATCCGGTCGCCGATTTCCTTGTCGCCGTTGGCCGAAATCGTGCCAACTTGCGCGATTTCCGCATTGCTGGACACCTTCTTGGAGCGCGCGCGCAAGTCTTCAACAACAACCTCGACGGCCTTTTCGATGCCGCGCTTCAGGTCCAGCGGATTCATGCCCGCCGCCACAGCCTTCAAGCCTTCGCGCGAAATGGCTTGCGCCAAAACGGTGGCCGTCGTCGTGCCGTCGCCGGCCTTGTCGCTGGCCTTGCTGGCCACTTCGCGCAGCATTTGCGCGCCCATGTTTTCCAGCTTGTCGGCCAGCTCGATCTCCTTGGCCACGGAAACGCCGTCTTTCGTAATGCGCGGCGCGCCGAAGCTCTTTTCGATCACAACATTGCGTCCTTTAGGACCCAGCGTGACCTTAACGGAGTTGGCAAGAATATCGAGGCCGCGCAGCATTTTCTCGCGAGCGTCGGCGCCGAAGATCACTTGTTTTGCAGTCATTTTTATTTTCCTTACAGGGTTAAAATTGGAAGAGGTAAAAAGAAGCCTTCGGGATTACTTCTTGTGCTTGCAGGCGCCGCCCGAGCAGCAGCCGACCACGCCAAGAATATCACTCTCCTTCATGATAAGCAGTTCTTCGCCGTCGATTTTGACTTCCGTGCCGGACCATTTGCCAAACAAGATGCGGTCGCCAGCTTTAACGTCTAAGGGATGAACATGTCCTTCCTCATCACGCGCGCCTGGGCCGACAGCGACGACTTCGCCTTCCTGAGGCTTTTCCTTGGCGGTATCGGGAATAATGATGCCTCCCGCAGTCTTTTGGTCGCCTTCCAAACGGCGAACGACAACGCGGTCATGCAGGGGACGGAATTTCATGGGGACTCTCCTCAAAAGGTTAAGCAATAAAGCCAAAAAGTTCAGTAGGATGGAGATAGGTCATCTTATAAATGCTTTCAAGGGGCATTAACGAATTTTTAATCCGGAAAGAAAAGCCCTACAAGAACGTAAGCATAATGCATGCTTATTACTTATCCTCTTTTTTAACCATTTTCCATTAGTTTATTCACGCCGCCCCATACGAGGGAGATATCCGATGGTTGAAGAAAAAATCAAATCAACGCCGGTGCGCCCCGCCTTGCGTCTTCTTGTCGTCGAGGATAGCGCCTTCATTAGAAAAATTTTTCTAAATCTCTTTGAGAGCGAACATACCATCGCGCTGGCCGCCACTGTTAAAGAGGGATGGGAGATGTATAAAAAGGTCCGTCCCAATATCGCCTTTTTGGATATTTCCCTTCCGGACGGCACAGGACACGACCTTGCCTATCGCATCAAAAAAGATAACCAAGGCACCTATGTCATCATGGCCACAGGCAACGATTATTCCGCAGATCGCGAAGAAGCAGCTTTTAACCACACGGACGGATTCATCACCAAACCTTTCGACAAGGCAAAAATTGGCGAGGCGATAGATCGTTATTGGGAAAGCAAGACGAAGAACGCTTGCTAATTCCTTCCCGTCAAACCAAAGCGCTTTCTTGTCAGCGCGAGCATCATCCCCATGCCGATGGCCAAGGCGAAAAGAGACGACCCTCCATAGGAAATGAACGGCAGCGTCATTCCCTTCGCGGGCATAAGGCGCATAGTCGAAGTCAGATTAATAACGGTCTGCAACCCAAATTCGACAAGAAGCCCGCTCACGGCCAGAACAATGAAAAGGCTGTTTTCCGACTTCAGGCGCAGAAGGCCTCTTAAAACGATAAAGGCAAACAGGCCGATAATAAGCAGGCACCAAAGCAGTCCCAGCTCTTCGCCTGCTACCGCAAAAATAAAATCGGCGTGCGCATCGGGAATGGACCTTTTGATCGTGCCTTCGCCCGGCCCCGTTCCCAGCCAGCCTCCGTTCGCAAACGCGCTGAGCGCACGATCAACCTGATAGGTATCGCCCGTATGGCTAAGGAATTTATCCATGCGCGCCGAAAAATGCGGGAAAGCGTAATAAGCGGCGACAAGCGACGCGATTCCGCCAAACAGGCTTATCCCGACGAAAGCCACCGGCAATCCGGCAAGAAAATATTGGCCGAACCAAATGGCGGAAACAAGAAAAGCCATGCCGATGTCCGGCTGCAACAACAAAAAAACTAAAATCAGAAGGTAAAGGCTTAGATTGACGCTCAGCGCAGGAAAACCGCGCCGCTCACATTGGCGCGTAAAAAGCCACGCGGCAGTAACGGCGAACACGGGTTTTACAAACTCGGAAGCCTGAATCGAAAACCCGGGCAGTTGAAGCCACCTTACGGCGCCCTTGATCTCGGCCCCGATGAAAGGCGTTATCATCAAAAGCGGCAGGAACAAAGTCAGCAACGCCGCGGAAAGAACGCGGATCTTTTGCGGCGACAAAAGAGAAACGGAAAAGATCACCGCCACGGCGGGCAGCAGCATGGCTAAATGCCTCTCGACGAAATAGAGATGGCTCCACCCGTGTTTGGCCGCAATGGCGGGCGTGGACGCCTGAATGAGCAGAATGCCGAAACCCATAATGACGACAATGGCCGCCAACGCCCAGCGGTCGACGGTCCACCACCATCGCCCCAAAATAGACCTGTCCGACCGCGCCAGAGTCGCCATCTTACTTCTGCGCCTCCTGATTTCTAACTTCCTGCATGTATTGATCGCTTCTGTCGTATTCGTTCTTGAACACGCCGAAGGAGGCGAAGGCAGGGCTCAAAATGACATGATCGCCCATCTTCGATAAATCGACGGCCGTTTTAAACGCCTCTTGCATCGTGCTTGCCACCGGGACATGCGGCAATTTTTGCAGAACGCGATCCGTCCCCGTGCCTTTGATTAAAACAGCGCGAATGCCGTTCGTGGAAAGGCTATCGATCAGCCCGTCGATAGGCAGCCCTTTGTCGGCGCCTCCAAATATCAAAACTATCGACTGCGGCGGAAAGGAAGCCAAGGCGGCTAAGGTCGCCTCTTGCGTCGTCGCGTTCGAGTCGTTGTAGAATGTCCTGCCCTGCCACTGGCCAACGCGCTGAAGCCTTCCCTCGATGGCATCAAAATTCCGCAGCGCCTCATCGATAATGCCGTCGCCTATGCCGCAGGCCTTGGCCGCCCCCTTTGCCAAGGAAGCGTTGATTAAATTATGCCTGCCTGGAACATTTAAAACGAAAGAAGGCGACAGAGGTTCCGCCAGAATCATTTTCGAACGAAGGACGTCCGTTTCCCCGTTTGCCTTAAGAAGCTCAGCCACTTCCGGCGTTGTGACGAACGCATCCCCTTCTTTCTGGTGCCTGAATATCGCCGCTTTATCGCGCCGATAAAGAGCCATGTCGCCGTCATAATAATTCATGTGGTCTGGGTAAAAGGTCGTGAAGACGCCAATCGTCGGGCTTATGCCAAAGCCGTCGAAGCCCTGCAACTGCCATGAATCCAGCTCGAGCACGGCATAGTCGAAGTTTTCGGCTTCCTCCAGCAGCGCGAGGGTCGAAACGCCGCGAAGATTTCCCCCCATCATGACCTTCTTGCCCGCGCGCTTAAGAATATCCCCGATCATGCAGGTCGTCGTTGTCTTTCCCCGCGTGCCCGTCACGCCGACGACCTTCAGAGGCGCCAAATGTGCGAACAAAGCCGTGCTCATGTATACGGGGACGTTTTTTTCTTTCGCATGGGCGATATAAGGGTTGTCAAGCCGCACGCCCGCACCCTTGACGACGAAATCGACGTTCTCGAATATCTTGGTATCGTGGCCGCCCAGAAAAAATTCGATATTCCTGAATTCTTTAAGAGCTTCGACCGACTTTTGAAGCTCTTCTTTGCTTTTAGCGTCCGTCACAAAAACTTTTTTGCACTGCCGCGCCAAAAAGGCCGCGTCTCCCACGCCCCTGCCAAGCAAACCAAGCCCCATCAGCGTCACTGTTTTATCTTTAAAAAAATCAAATGTTTTCACCCCATTACCTCAATTTCAAAGTGGAAAGGCCAATTAATCCTAAAACGCAGGCAATGATCCAGAACCGTATGACGACCGTGGACTCGGACCAACCCATTTTTTCGAAATGATGATGAATGGGCGCCATGCGAAAAACGCGCTTTCCAGTCAGCTTGAACGAAGCGACCTGAATGACGACGGATAGCGTCTCGACAACAAAAAGGCCGCCGACGATGGCCAGCACAAGTTCATGCTTGATGATAACGGAAATTGTTCCAAGGGCGCTGCCAAGCGCAAGAGAGCCGGTATCGCCCATAAAAACCTGCGCAGGCGGGGCATTGAACCACAAGAACCCCAAGCAAGCGCCTACAAGGGCGCCGCAAAACACAGCCAGCTCCCCCGCCCCTTGAACGTGGTGGATTTGCAAATAATTGGCGAACGTATAATTCCCCGCAAGATAAGCGATAATCATAAAGCAAAGCGCGGCGATAATAACCGGAACGGCGGCAAGCCCATCCAAGCCATCGGTTAAATTGACGGCGTTGCTTGCGCCGATAATGACGAACACGGCGAAGGGCACGAAAAACACCCCCAGCCGCAGCATGAAATCCTTGACGAACGGAATAGCCACGGCATTAGCCGTCAACGGCGGCGCCGCCTGAGTAATAAAATAGACGGCAAGGGCAGCGATGATAACTTGAATAGCCAATCGAGCGCGGCCGGACACGCCGTGGGAAGAACGCTTCGTCAGCTTCTTGTAGTCGTCGAAAAAACCGACCGAGCCGAACCCAAGCGTCACAGCTATGACTGCCCATGTATATACGTTCGACAAATCCGCCCACAAAAGCGTGCTCACGATCACGGAAATCAGGATCATCAGGCCGCCCATCGTCGGCGTGCCTTTTTTCTTGAGGTGGGTTTCCGGCCCATCGTCGCGAATGGGTTGCCCGTCGCCCTGCTTGCTTTTCAGCCAGCGAATGATGCGGGGGCCAAAGATAAAACAAACCAGAAGAGAAGTCGCCATGGCGCACCCCGTCCGGAACGTGATGTACCTGAACAGATTGAACAGAATGAAATCATGAGCGAAGGGCGTAAAAGCGTGAAAAAGCATAGAAAGTCCTTAGGTGATGTTTTTATTGGCGTAAGGCGCGGAAAACGCCTCCTCCTTCCCGCTGAGCGGCGCCGCTCTATATCCCAGCAGAGCCGCAGCGCATACTTCTCCCTTTCCGCCAGCTTCGACCGCCGCAAGCATCGCCGCCAAAGAATAAGGCACTTCCTTTAAGCTGGATAGGTTCATCATATAGTTGATTTTTTTTCCATGAATGACGGCGTTCACAATGTACTCTTTTCCCGCCAATGCGCAATTTATCAAACAGGCGTCCGCCTTCGCGCTTTCCGAGAAGTGCAAAATTTTCCGTATGCCTTGGCTTTTCGCCACAGCACCCACGAGACGAGCGGCGTCTTTGTTCGCAATCACGACGGCGCCTTGATCCATCCCTTTTAAAAAGTCCTTCGTTCTGAAAAGCGGGACTTCAGCAGGGGTCACCACAGCGATGTCGGGACGAATAAGCTCCATCATAACGGCTGATGGATGGCTTAAATCGAGCCCCAAAACGGCATAGTCCGCCCCTGTCGGCAGGCCGGCCAAAGCCAAATACAAGCCTAAAGAAGCGCCTTCGGCGCAATCAAAAACGCAAGTCTTTCCAATCGCGCTCAGGGCAAGACGCAACATCTGCCGGACGCTTTCCCTTTCAGCGTTCCCCACAACGGCCAATATTTTGCTCTTGGTCCTGAGGCGCGCTTCCCGCGCCAAAGCCAAAAGAGCGGCGCGCGTGTCCTCGACGAAGATAAGCGGCGCGGTCGACGGAACGTGCATTGGCTGGCGCGATACGACAGCCGCGGTTGCGCCGGCAACAAAGGCTGCGGCTACGGAATCGTGCCCGCGCAAAAACGGATCGTCGATAGCAAAAAAGAGATCCCCGGGCTTAGTCTTGGCGATATCTACGGAAAGCCCGGAAACCGCCCACGTCTGCTCGTGCAGACTCCAGCCCCGAACAACGCGAAAAACAGCATCTGCAAGCCAGAGAAACGGCGCCGTCATAAGCCCAAGGCCTTTCTTGCCTGCTCCGCATCGTCAAAGGGAAAAACGGTATCGCCCACAATCTGTCCGGGTTCATGCCCCTTGCCCGCAATAATCAAAACATCATGCGCCCTCAGCTTGTCCACGCCTTCCAGAATAGCTTTCGCGCGGTCGCCGATTTCGGCGACGTTCGAAAGATCGCCGCACCCCGCCACTATCTCGGCGCGAATAGCCGCCGGATTTTCCGAGCGCGGATTATCGTCCGTGACAATCACCCAATCCGCCTCTTTTTGGGCGATATCCCCCATGATCGGCCTTTTGCCCCTGTCGCGATCCCCGCCGCAGCCGATAACGACTCCCAGTTTCGCGCCTTCATGAACCCTCACATGGGGACGCAACGCGCGCAGCACGTTGGCCAAGGCGTCAGGCTTATGCGCGTAATCCACAAATACTTCGCCGCCCTTCGCCGACGCGCCGATGTATTGAAGACGGCCGGGAACGCCGGAAACTTTCGACAACGCGGCGAGCGTTTTTTCCGCATCGCTCCCGCTTCCAATCGCAAGCCCGGCAGCGCATAAGGCGTTCCATGCCTGAAAACCGCCGATGACAGGAAGCAAAAGCTCGGTCCTTTTTCCGAAGCTCTCGATGCTTAAAATCTGCCCTTTGGAGTCTGGCTCGCAACGGATCAGGCGCAAATCCTCGGCGTTTTTGCCAAAAGAAATGACTTTCAATCCGCGTTGCCGCGCAATTCCCGACAATTCTGAAAACTGCGGGACGTCGGCGTTTAGGACAGCAACGGCCCCCGAAGGCAACAGGAACGTGAAAAGCCCCCTCTTGGCAGCGTAATAGGCATCCATTGTGCCGTAGCGATCCAAATGGTCGCGCGAAAGGTTCGTAAAAGCACCCGCCTTCAAGCGCGCCTTATCCAATCGATGAAGTTCAATGCCGTGGCTAGACGCCTCGATGGCCGCATGCGTAATTCCCTGAGCCGCGCAATCGTCAAGAAGGCGGTGAAACGTGATCGCATCCGGCGTTGTGAGCGCGCCATAATGCATTCCCTGCGCCGTCACAAGGCCAAGCGTCCCGATGCTTGCCGAAGCGTGCCCCAAGGCCTGCCAAATTTCGCGCGCGAATTGCGCGGTTGATGTTTTACCGCTCGTGCCTGTCACTGCGGCTATCGTCTCGGGCTGGCGGGGATAAAATGCCGCCGCCAAGCCGGCGGTGGCTATGCGCACATCGGGAGTCCTCACTATTGGAACTGGCGCGGTCGCTTCCAAATCCTCAGGCGCAACGATGGCGACGGCGCCTTTTTGAAGGGCGTCGTCGATAAAGGCGCATCCGTTCTGTTTCGTTCCGGGCGTCGCGATGAAAAGAAATCCTGGTTTGACTTTACGCGAATCTTCCGTGATCCCCGTGACATCGACATCGGAACCTTCCGAAACACCGGCTGTTAACTGCGAAAGAAGCATGAAGAAAGGGTCCCAAAAAGAATCGTCTCCAATTTTTAGCCTTTTTTAGGTCGACCGCACAAGGAAATGAACGCATGGATAGCACGTTGCTTGAACTCCGAAAGAGAGGTAAACGATATTATCTTTCTCCTTGGGTCTTTTCATGGACATCCGACACACTCACCGAATACATGTCGCGGAAAATCTCACCTCAGGGCTAGAAGTGACGGCTTCTCCCGATCAGGCTCATTATCTACGCCATGTGCTGCGCATGAAAGTGGGCGAAAGCCTGCGACTTTTCAATGGGCGCGATGGCGAATACCTTGGAACTATAAGCGCGGAAAGCAAAAAAGGCGTCCTAATTTCTATTGGCAAGCAGCTGCGGCCTCAATCCCCGGAACCTGATTTATGGCTGTGCTGCGCCCCCATTAAGAAAATTCATTTCGACAACATGCTTGAAAAAGCGACGGAACTTGGCGTTAGCGAAATTCAACCCGTACTGACCGAACGCGCGCAAGTGCGTGATATTAACGGAGACCGCCTCTATTGCCTTTGCCGCGAAGCCGCCGAACAATCGGAACGATTAAGCATTCCGGCGGTAGGATCGCCCGTTTACCTTTCCGATCTTGTTGATGTTTTTCCTCAAGACAGAGCATTAATCGTTTGCGCGGAATGGGGAAACGCCGAGCCTATTCATGCCGCCTTTTGCGCTCCAAAGTTAAATATGTTTAAAAAAGCGGCCGTTCTGGTCGGTCCCGAAGGCGGTTTTTCAGGCGAAGAATTAACCCTTCTGCGCACTGTTCCCCAAGCCTTTTTCGTGCGCCTTGGCCCCCGAATCCTGAGAGCGGATACCGCCGCCATATCGGCTTTGGCCTGCTGGCAGGCTAATCGCGGAGACTGGGCAAGCTGAACCATTTATATCAAGGACCTAATTATTACCGTTCTTTAACCTATAAGAATTATTTACCTTTTTTGTGTATGATAGGCGTTTCATGGCGATGGTCGGCGCGTAATTTTATTGCGGCGAGGACCCTATGACAGCAACGCAACATCCTTTTCAGAAACTTCAAAAAATACGCATTCTCGTCGTTGAAGACAACGATATCCAAAGAGAGCTTTTCCGTCTGGCCCTTCGCGACCAGTATCTCGTCTATCCTGCATCAAGAGCCAAAGACGGCTGGGATCTATTTACAAGCAAAAAGCCCGATCTGGTTTTTCTCGACATAAGGCTTCCCGACGGGGACGGTTTGGAGCTTGCGCGCAGAATCAAAGAAAGCAGCCCGCAGACCTACGTCGTCATGGCAACCTTAAACGACTTCACCGAAGCAAAAGAAGCCGCTTCGCAGATCCATGCTGACGGTTATTTCACAAAACCGTTCAACAGGGAAGAAATCAGCGATTATATCGAACGCTTTCTTTCCCATAAAACAATTCCAAGCATTCACTAATGCCAAACGATCAATGAACGTGCCCATATTGCTTGAGTCAAGTCATTTCATTGCGCCTTTGGTATAAGCCATCCTTAACGCTTCGCCCCGCCTCAAAACAGCTTCCGCCTGCGGCGTATAAACGCCGGTATCCTGATGAAGGACGAAAGACTCGCTCCCGTTAACGAAAAAATTGCCTCCCTTGCGCGCCCCGACAATAACGCGCTTGGGGGCACGTCCCTTTTTTGAAATCAGGGGCAACACCCCGATTTCCCCAAAGTGCTTTTGAAGTAACCCCAAAACATCCTGAAGCCGGTCGGCTTTATGAATAAGCGTCAGCATGCCACCCGGTTTCAACGCCGCCGCGGCCGATGATATCCATAAATCAAGGCCGCCCGTTTCTGTATTAGAAAGCCCCTTAAGGACATTAGAGGATTTCTCATGCAACGCGTTTTCATGATAAGGGGGATTCATGAATGCCTGATCGAAACGCTCCGTCAGATCGTCCGGCAAAGAGGTAGCATCCGTCTGCCAGACCTCAAGCTCTTTCGCAAAAGCGTTGCGTAAGATATTGTTCCTGCAAAGATTTACCAGCTCCTCCTGTATTTCCAGCCCAAGCCCTTTGACGCCTCGGACACGGCAAGAAACGCAAAGCATCGCGCCCCCGACCCCGCACCCCAAATCAAGAATGTCCTCGCCCGTTTTTGCCGGAACAGCCGCCGCCAGAAGAACCGTGTCAATGGCGATCCGAAAGCCCTTGGAAGGCTGTTCCACTTGCACTTGGCTGTTCAACAAGCCATCGATAGTGGTTGAAATAGTGCTCATGCGCCGATTTGTCGGTAAGACCGCGTTAACAGATTTTTGCCTATATTGCTTCATGTCCCGCGTAATTGCCATCCTTTGCTTCGCGCTTGTCTTAACCTTCTCTGCGTTTGCGGGTCCGTTCGACGCGCGGGAAGTCGCCCGTATCAACAATTGCCAGCCGAAAAAGGTCGAGGTTGTCCAGAATATTCTAGGCAATCAGGGAAAGACCGTTTATCGCGTCACCTGCAATCTGCCTAAAATGGCCGGTGAAGGCGAGGCAGGCGTCGATGCCGTTCTGATCGGATGCGATCAATCCTTATGCGAATACATCCGGGCTGTGTCGGCCGAGAAATAAACCATACAAGAGCCCACAGAATCGCCCAAAATCACCAGCTTTTTGTTGACTCGACGCATGCCCAAGGTGTAGAGCCTCGGCAAGAGTCGGGGGCTGATTTCTTCCCCCCTAAACAGAGAGAAAGACATGGAAGGCGACAGGTGCGGCGATCCTTTTTTTTGGGACCGTTTCAATAATGTCTCCAGTTTTTTCGCTTCCTGCAGATAAGGCCTTCGCCCCTTAAGGCGCGTTCCCTTCCCGCAGCGCGGATCAGCATGGAAGGTGAAACATGACGACGATATTCATCGCGCCTCATTTACGGTCCTGCGCAATCCGCGCCATGGCCAGACATTTTATTTCGGAAAAAGCCGACAAGCCTCCCGCGCCGCCACACCTATAAAACTGCGGCCTTGGCCTTGTTTTGTTTGCGGGAGCGTGTTGATGAAAAAAGTCCATTTTACAATTCAACGAATTTTCCTTTGTTCCTTATGGGCTCGCTTTTGCGGAGGTCTGCGATGCTGACTCCCGAACTCATGCCCCCCACCCCTTCTTTTGCCGACCGAATTGTCTTGGCCGCAAAAGAGTTTTTAGGATCGAAAAAAACGGCCGCGGCCCCAAGCGGAAAGAGTTTCGACCAACTCGCCGCCATCGCCCAGATGGATCCCGAAGGCGCGCTCGCAAGGCTGGAAACCTCTTTGGACGGCCTGCGCGACATGGATGCCGAAAGGCGCGCCGATATCTACGGCAAAAATCAGGTTGTGAGCGAAGAGCACAAAAGCGTCTGGGAACAGCTTCTCCATCTTCTTTTAAATCCGCTGAACGTCATGCTGCTCGTTCTGGCGGTCGTAAACTTCCTGTTTCTGGGCGATTTCGAGTCGGGCGGCCTAGTCAGCGTCATGGTCGTCCTTAGCGTATCGCTTTCCTTCATTCAGGAAAACCGCGCCAACAACGCGGCCGAAAAACTGCGCGAGATGGTCAGCACGACGGCCTCGATCCTGCGCCAAACCACACTCGACGACGAGGCGGCAGAGACCGAAGAACCCCTTGTGCAGGACTTGCGCAAATCAACGCGCCTTGAGGTGCCGATTGAAGAGCTTGTTCCCGGCGACATCATCTGGCTTTCGGCGGGCGACATCATTCCAGCCGATTTGCGCATTCTCACCGCAAGGGACTTGTTTTTAAACCAATCCCTTTTGACCGGCGAGTCGTTGCCGGTCGAAAAATTCTCAAACCTGAGCAGCTGCGAAAGCCCGAATTTTCTGGAGCTTAGCAACATAGCCTTCATGGGCAGCCACGTCATGAGCGGCACCGCCAAAGCTGTGGTGGTCGCGACAGGCGCGCACACCTATTTCGGCTCGCTGGCTAAAAGCATCGTCGGGCGGCGCGCCACGACGAGTTTCGAGCGCGGCGTGAACCGTTTTACGTGGCTCATGATCCGCTTCATGCTGGTGATGGTGC
Source organism: uncultured Rhodospirillaceae bacterium (assembly GCA_964517415.1). Lineage (GTDB taxonomy): Bacteria > Pseudomonadota > Alphaproteobacteria > UBA9219 > UBA9219 > CAIXLI01. The sequence goes on along the minus strand of CAZFCA010000002.1, from coordinate 66,059 downwards.
CTTTGGTTTTTCTCATCAACGGCTTCACGAAGCACGACTGGATGGAAGCCCTTATCTTCGCGATGTCGGTCGCCGTAGGATTGACCCCCCAAATGTTGCCGATGATCGTCACGGTCAATCTCAGCAAGGGCGCGCTTGCGATGTCGCGCAAGAAGGTCATCGTCAAACGGCTGAATTCGATCCAGAATTTCGGCGCGATGGATGTGCTTTGCACCGACAAAACAGGCACGCTAACGCAAGACAAAGTGATAATGAAACAGTATGTCGATCTGGAAGGCGAAGAAAGCGACATGGTTTTGCGCTACGCCTACCTGAACAGTTTCTATCAGTCGGGGCTGAAAAACCTTTTGGATATCGCGGTCCTCGAACACGTCGAAGTAAGGCAGGATCTGCGCATCGACGAGCAGGCCTACGGCAAGATCGACGAAATCCCCTTCGATTTCGTTCGGCGACGTATGTCGGTGGTGGTTTCCAACAATCAAGCAAAGCAGCATATCCTCATCTGCAAAGGCGCGGTTGAAGAAATCCTCCACGCCTGCACCAAAGGGGAGCTTCACGGCAAATCTTACGAAATGACGCCCGAGGATCATGCGGCCGCGCTGCACTTGGCGCAGGATCTGAACGAGGACGGATTCCGCGTCATTGCCGTCGCGCACAAAGACATGCCGCCGGAACAGGCGACCTATGGGGTTAACGACGAAAACGACATGACGCTTATCGGTTTTGTCGCATTCCTCGACCCGCCGAAGGAAAGCGCCGCGCCCGCGCTGGCCGCTCTGGCAGGGCATGGCATCAAGGTCAAAATCCTGACCGGCGACAACAACATCGTCGCGCGCAGGATATGCAGGGAAGTGAATTTGGAGATCGACGGCGTTCTGACGGGGAACGAGCTGGCCAATATGTCGGACGAAGAATTGGATTGGCGGGTGGAGCATACGACCCTCTTCGCCAAAGTCTCTCCCGCCCAAAAAGCGCGGGTTATCGCCGCCTTGCATCGCGGCGGGCATGTCGTCGGCTTTTTGGGCGACGGCATCAACGACGGCCCCGCCCTGAAGTCCGCTGACGTCGGCATCTCCGTCGACACCGCCGCCGACATTGCCAAGGAATCCGCCGATATTATTCTTCTCGAAAAAAGTTTGATGGTTCTCGAAGAAGGGGTTCTGGAAGGCCGCAAGGTTTTCGGAAATATTACAAAATACATTAAAATGGGCGCGAGTTCGAACTTCGGCAATATGTTTAGTATTCTGGGCGCCAGCGCATGGCTGCCTTTCCTGCCGATGCTGCCCATTCAGGTCCTGACCAACAGCCTTCTGTACGATTTTTCTCAAACAGCCATTCCAACCGACAATGTGGACGACGAATATCTGACGGAGCCCCGCGGCTGGGACATCGGCCATATCGCTCGTTTTATGCTTATTCTGGGCCCCATCAGCTCAATCTTCGATTACCTGACCTATGCCATGCTCTATTTCGGCTTCGGCGCCAATTCGCCCGAGGCCGCGCCATTATTCCAAACCGCATGGTTTGTGGAATCAATTTTAACGCAAACCCTCATCATCCATGTAATCCGCACGAAAAAAGTCCCTTTCCTTCAAAGCCGCGCCAGTTGGCTTCTGATCCTTACGACGCTCGTCATATGCACTATCGCCGTCACGTTGCCTTTTTCGGCCGTCGCAAGAAGTCTTGGTTTTGTGCCCTTGCCGTGGGCTTTTTGGCCGGTTGTCATAACCATTATCGGCCTTTACCTGACGGCGACGCATTATGTAAAAAACTGGTTTATCCGCAGATACGGATGGAATTGAGGAAGCCAAGAGCAAAAAGTCTCAAGCAATAGCCCCTACCCCTTTTTGATCTTGTTCGGTAAAGTCCTGATTGGTGATTCTCAACTGCTTCTCAAGCCTGTCTTTTTGAATGGCTCGTCCTCTTATTCGCTCCCGCCGAAAATCCTCGGCCTTGCTTCCCGAGTCTCTTTACGAAGGACTGGCGCGCCTTGTGCGCCTTATCTGGGGAATCTTTATCATTATTTTCGCGCTCGCCCTCTCCTTGGCTCTTTTTTCCTATTCGCCCCGCGACCTGTCCTTGAATACGTCGTTTGCCGGTTTTTTCGCCCCCACAATTGCAAATTGGGGCGGGCCTTGGGGCGCAGGCGGCGCGGATATTCTATGGCAATTTTTCGGGATCAGCTGCTTCATCTTGCCGTTCGTTATTGCCGCCTGGGGCTGGCGCATCGCCGCGCATAAAGGCGTCGAAATGCGCCTTTGGCGCTCTGTCGCCGCGCTTGGCGCCATGGCGTCGCTCAGCATAGCCTTAGGCGCGCTAAGGCTGCCGCTGCCCATCGACCGTGCGCCCTTGGACGGCGCCGTCGGCAGAATTATCGGCGGCTCTTTAGCATCGCTTTTGCCGGCGCCTTTGGGCATGGGCCTCATTGCGCTTTTGTTTGCCCTTACCGCCGTCATGGGCGTGTATCTTTCTTGCGCGCTAACGATGGACGAATGGCATTCCCTTGCGAAGTCCTTCCGCGCCCCCTTGCCTAAACTTCTGTCTGCCCTGAAAGACTCTTTCCTCGGTGTCTGGAACGCCTTCCGCCGGCGCGAAAACATTTTCGAAGACGAAGACGACGAAATCGCCGAAGAAAAAGAGCCCGAAGAAGACGAAGACGAAAGCGAAGAGAAACAACCGAAATCCCCGCGAACGAAAAGTAAAGCCGTCAAGGCTCCGCTTATTAAACGCGCGGCGGCGACCGCAAGGCAATCCCGCCTCGCGTTCAGCGGAGACAGCGACTGGCCTCTGCCTTCCATAAACTTCCTGCAATGGCCTGAAGAAGCGAAACAGCAGTCCACAGTTTCCGAGGAAGCCCTTGAGAAAAACGCCAAGATGCTCGAAGCCGTGCTGGACGACTTCGGCGTAAACGGCCAGATTTTAAAAGTTAGCCCGGGACCGGTCGTGACGCTTTACGAACTGGAGCCATCCCCGGGCACCCGCGCGGCAAGGGTCATCTCGCTTGCCGACGACATCGCCCGCAATATGAGCGCGGTTTCGGTGCGCGTCGCCGTCGTGCCCGGGCGCAACGTCATCGGCATCGAAATGCCGAACATGCGCCGCGAAATCGTTTATTTGCGGGAATTGTTCAGCACCGACGCCTATCACTCGACTAAGGCCGCTCTGCCGCTTGTCCTTGGCAAGGACATCGCCGGAAATCCGGTTATTGTCGACCTGACAAGAATGCCTCACTTGCTCATCGCAGGAACGACGGGTTCGGGCAAATCCGTCGCCATCAACACCATGATATTGTCGCTTTTGTACCGCCTATCGCCGCAAAAGTGCCGCTTCATCATGATCGACCCAAAAATGCTGGAGCTTTCCGTTTACGAAGGCATTCCCCACTTGCTTTCCCCCGTCGTCACGGAACCGAAGAAAGCCATCATGGCTTTGCGCTGGACAGTGAGGGAGATGGAAGAACGCTATCGCGCCATGTCAAAGCTGGGCGTGCGCAATATCGACGGTTACAACATGCGTCTGCGCGAAGCCGCCAAGAAGGGCGAAAACCTGATGCGCACGGTTCAAACGGGATTCGACCGCGAAACGGGCAAGCCCATCTACGAAGAACAGCCGCTTGATCTGACCGAACTGCCCTTTATCGTCGTGATCGTTGACGAAATGGCCGATCTGATGATGGTCGCCGGCAAGGAAATCGAAGCGGCCATTCAAAGGCTGGCGCAAATGGCGCGCGCTGCGGGCATTCACATCCTTATGGCGACGCAACGCCCGTCTGTCGATGTCATCACAGGCACGATTAAAGCCAACTTCCCGACGCGCATCAGTTTCCAGGTCACGTCGAAAATCGATAGCCGCACGATTTTGGGCGATCAAGGCGCCGAGCAGCTGCTGGGACAAGGCGATATGCTCTACATGGCGGGGGGCGGACGCATCACTCGTGTGCATGGGCCTTTCGTGCGGGATTCCGAGGTCGAGCAGATCGTCAAATTCCTGAAGGCTCAGGGAGAACCCGAATACCTTGACGAAGTCACCGAAGACGACGGCAGCGGCGGCGTCGGCGATAGCGGCGGCCTTTTCGGCAGCGAGGGATCGGGCGACGATCTCTATGACAAAGCCGTGGATATCGTGCTGCGCGAACGCAAAGCGTCGACCAGCTTTATCCAGCGCCACTTGCAGATAGGATATAACAAAGCCGCCAATTTGGTGGAACGCATGGAGCGCGAAGGCTTGATCGGCCCCGCCTCCGCGACGGGCAAGCGCGAGATCTACGGCCGCAATCCGAACGAGGAGTAACACATGCGCCTCAATACCAAGATAAAATCGGCCTTCGCGCTTCTTTCTCTCTGCCTTTCCGCAGCCGCCTCAGCCGCCACGCCGCCCGTCATTGTCACCGGCAAGCCCGTGCAGTTTTTCTCGCTTTCCGCGTGCACCCTGCCCGATTTTACCGCTTATGTATGCAAAAAGAATCTTCGCCTTTCCATTCCGATGACGCTTTATTCGTCTCCAAGGGCGACCATTCCCATGCCGCCCCCTTATGTGCCGGACCCCGTCATCCTCGAATGCGCGCAGCCAAGCGATGGAACGACGCCGCGCCTTTTTATCAACACATCGAACGTCAACTGCCAAATCCTGCAATGCGCGGAATCAAGCGAAACGCTGTGCGGCTATAAACTTAAGGTTCCGGCCGGAGCCTATCTTGGCGACGCTATGGACGTTCCGGTTCCCGATTCCCTTTTTGCCGATCAATCGATTCCACACAATGTTTCGTTTCGCGAAAAATGCGTTTATCAAAATGGTCAAGCCGTCTATCAGCTGGAATCCGCCTCTCAGGTTTCCTGCAATCTTTTCCCTTGCGCGGACGCCTCTTTGACGCTGTGCAACGCGGCGATACCGGTGAAAGGCGGCGCAAAGCTGGGGGAGGTCTTAACCGTCTCGATGCCCGCGCCGTTCGCGCCCGACACGTTCGCGATCCAATGCCTTGGCGACGGCCATAACCCTCCCGCCTATAAGATCATCGACGCGGCAGGGGTTTCTTGCGTTATAAAATAATCAATGCACCGTCATCCAACCGCTTAGCGGCTTCCAAACCTGATAAAGCGCGTAAGGGCTTGCCATAAGGCCAATAGTCCCCATCATGGGCTCGTGCCGGAGCGCGCGCGGCAGCCTTTGCGCGAGCGGCATGGCCGATTGCGGCGGGATAAGGGAATCCTTCCCGGGAACGACAGCATAACAAGGGACGGAAATGCCGACCGGATCTATTGTTTTTCCGCCTACCCGCCATTTGTTTTTCGCGAGGGCATTGCGTCCGGAGAATTCTCGGAAATATTCCCGAGCCACGGGGATCGTCAAAGGAACGCCGTCATTCAGCCAATCTTCAGTCAGCACGAACCGCGCGGCTTCGTCGCTTTCCTGATCCATAAACGCGAACGAAGAAAACCTTCGAAAGGCATGCAAGGGCTGCAACGCTGTGTTCAGGCTTTGCATGACCTCAACGGAAAGAAGGCCGTTTTCCGCCAGCCAAGGGGCAAGTCTATCCGCCACGCTTTGGCCGTCTTGCCCCAACGCTTCGTATCCGTCATGAAAATCCCACGGCGTCGCCAGTAAGGCCAAGCTCCGCACCCGCTCGGGAAAAAGGCAAGCCAAGGCAACGGCCAAAACGCCGCCGAAGGAATAGCCCAAGACATGGGCGGGCTGCGCAACCGACACGATTTGCAAAACGGGGATGAGCCTCTTGGACATGTAATCGTCAAGCGTAAAAAAAACCTCGTCGTCCTGCGGCGCGCCCCAATCAACCACCAGCGGCCGCAATCCCGCTTCTGTCAAATACCGAACAAAAGAATGATGCCCCTGCAAATCCATAATGGTGAATCGGCTGCAAAGCGGCGGAAGGATAAGAACTGGGGGCGCGCCGAATGCGCGCGGCGCAAAATCACGCAGCGTGGTCGAACCCGCCCGCCAAATTACAGGCGCCTCCTCAGGGCCGCGACGAACCGGATGCGCAAGGTATAGCTGAACGCCGTTCATGAAATGGCGAGCGCGCAAAACCATTTCGCCCGTCACTAAAGAAGCCAGATCAGGGTAAATCCCGCTTAATTCAGCCAGCCGCGCGAGCGAGGGATTCGAGCTTTGCGACGCGTTTTTCAAGCTCGGCCACACGGAGGGCAAGCTGAGCAATGCGGAAAGGGTCGTCGTCATGTGCAGAGACGCCCGATGCCGATGCGTCGGCACCGTTCGATGGGGCGGGCGCAGCGGCGGGCTCACTCGCGGCGTTGGGGGCGGCGGCGTTTGTTGGTCCTGTTTCAGAAGAGCGTGTCTCATCCCTGCCTCCTTGCCGCATCATCGCGGCCCAATCGGCAAATAGTCGGCGTTGCGGCTCAAGAAAGCGGGCCAATTCCGCCCGCATGGCAGGATCTTTTGAATAGGCGGATAATTGATCCTGCCACATATTGCACGCCTCGATTGCCAAAGCGTTGAGATCGGAATATTTCGCGTCCTTATCTGTCATGCGGAGAGTGAAGCACAGATAAGGTTCCGATTGAAGGCCTTTCGGCAGTTTAATTGTCGCCCCTGTCGCGCAATTATTAGTCCCCCTTTTAGTATTCAGATATTATTAGTGTTATTGCTTTAGACTTATACAGGCGGCAGGACGATGGATTAACGGCCAACAACAAGAGTAACCCTTGTCTCCCACAAGCCTTAGACGGTTTTCGCGGCGTAGCCCCTATATGGCGGCATTTATGCTTGGCCTAGCCATAGCTTTCCCGTCATGGGCGGAAAACCCTTTTGACATCGATTCCGGAAACTGGACCGCTTTCGAAAATTACAAACAAACCCCCAAAGATAGCGCGCCGAAGTTTCCCGACCAGAAAAAGGCGGCCGCACCCGATCCCGATGTTCCCGCCGAGGAATCCGCTCCCCCGCCCCCCGCTGTTTCCCTTTTTCTAACGCCGGCCATGCCCGGGCTTGATAAAGGCTTTGACATTAAAATCGAGTCTACGGAACAGAGGCAAAAAATACCGCTTCCCTCCGCAAAAAAATCTACCTCGCCTGATTTTCTACTGCCCGATAAAAACTGGGCGTCTCCCAGCTCACTAAAAATGACTCCAAAAAAGGAAGAGAACGAAGAAGAAAATCCCCTTAACGTGCGCATGTCCTTTCTTCCCTCGCAAGGCTTCGCGCCAGCCTCCCATACCGATTCCGAATCGGCCAGAACACGCGGCCACGAGGAACAAAGAAAAAGGCTTGCGCAGAAAAAAAATGTTGCGGATAAAACACCAGAAGTCGCCGCCGCCTGCGAGGCATTAGATCTTTATAAAAAGCAGCAGCTGGACGCGCTTCAAAGCGACAGGGAAACGCTTAAGGCTCTTCAGAACGCCATTCATTCGCTCGGCTTATCAAAACAGCTTGGCTACATGTCCGACGAACAAACCTCAAACGTTTGGCAAACGCCAGCGCCGACCGCTCAATAAAAAAAGCGCCCATCCGGGCGCTTTGAGAAAACCGGCGGAACTCTAGACAATCACGGATTCCTTGCTGGGCAAGCCTTCGGGCGATAACCCCTGCCGCAGATATGCGACCGTCTTTGCCGAGGGGATCTGCCTGATAATCTCGCCGCTATGCGCGCTCAGATATTCGGTGATAAAGCCCACGGAGGGGTCCTGAACGATATTTACGGTTCTGGAAACAGACGCTGCCGGAGCAGAAGGCGCACCCTTCTGTGGCGCAGTTGGCGCAGGCGAGCTCGGTGTTCTTCCAATAGAAGATGAGCCAATTATCTCAAGCGCACTAGACATTAAAAAATCCTTCTCCAAAAACGCTCAACAGCCATAAATAAAAGGCAACAAAAAATCACAATATAACTATATTACCCCATCACGCTTCGTCATATTAACACAATATAGGTTAATTTTCAATCAAAGCGGTAATTTTGGTAATCCGCCTATATAATCAAGGCTTTACATTTCTACTAGCCTCGGAAGCAGGCTTTAAAGCCCCTGCTAAAAAACGGCGACACAAGGCCAAAAAGCCGTTTTTGTCGATCCAAGCCGCATACTGCGCGTAAACGGGGTCGTGCGAAAGGTGCCGTTCTTCGGTCTTGGCCCGCCAGTAATAAAGAGCGTTCACGCCCAAAAGCAGAACGGACTGGCGCAGGCTCTCTAAAACGCTGCCGTGAACAATGAAGGGAATAGAGATCAGCCACCAACAAATATTTTGGGATATATAGGCCGGGTGTTTGCTCCACCGATAAGGCCCCCCCGTCAATATGCCGCGGTGCGTTAAATTAGAGTATCGCATGCCAAACGCGGCGGTCGAGGACAAATAAACCAGCATCAAAGCCAGTATCAAAAGCCCCCAAAGCGTGTGAAGCGCAGGCGAAGAACGCAACCAGTTCCCCCATAAATAATCTGACTGATAGGCCAGATACCGTCCGTTGATCAGAGTCCAAAAAGGCTCGAAGCAAAGAAGTGTCACGCCCCAGCCCAAAAAAGTCTTGTCAACCGAGCGAATATGCGTGTTCGTCAGCCTCATCGCAAAAAGATAGCCGCCCGCGCATAAACAAGCATCAATCAAAAAAAACAGGTCGTAGAAAAAAGCGTAAAAGGATCGAAATCCGTACATCTCGGCAAAATTCGCCGTTAGAAATTTCGTCATGCCTTGGCATAAGTAACAAAAGATCAACGGCAGGAAAAAAGCGCGCAAAACCCATCCCAACAAATACTGGGAAACGCGGCGCAAATCGGCGTCTTTCCGCGCCCCCATAAAAAGACGCCCGGTATGCCATAAAGAGTCTTCCGGCTTCGCCATCCGCGCGTCGACAAACCAGATATACGGAACGGCAAGCAGAATCCAGACAGGCAAAATCGTCAAAAGCATTTTAAAATAGGGTTTATAAAAAGGCGCCTCGTATTCCGGAAACAGCCAATACAAAAAACCGATAACCAAAAGACTGCCTGCCAAACCTGCGGCTTTCGTCATGGTCCTTTCCCATGAAGGCGAAGCCTCCTTCCAAACGCCGGTCCCGCGGCGCAGATACGCTTTCCTTAGAAAAAACTCGGGAAGAAAAACGCCTAGCGCCGCGACGATCATCACGGCCAGAGCCAACTGCGCCGGTTGGAAGAAAAGGTTCAGATACGGAACGCTTCGAATAACGAAAAGAGCGATCAATAAAGCGGCGACGCCGCCTAACCCGATAACGAAGGGGAAGGAAGAAACAGGAAGACCGGACTCTTTCCCGCCGGAGGGGCGCGGCGCCGCTGCGCCCAAAGAAGGTTGAGGCTCTGTCATGCCGTTATATGAATAGCCGCGGGAATCGCAGTCAAGGGTTATTTTCCGCCGCCCGACATTCTAGGCCCTATTGCAACAAGTCCCCCAAGGAATCTTCCGCATAAAGAATCTTATTCAACGCGGAAGCCGAAAACTTGCCTCCCCTCCAAACACCCGTTTTGTAAAGCATGGCCAAGCGCGGCGCCTGCGATGAGGCACCCTGTCCCTGTAATTTTTCAGAGCCGCGTCTTGCATTGTCGATCAAATAAGCGGGAAACCGCCGGTCATAGGGATTCCGCGCGACTTCTCCCGCATGGCAAGCCAAAGCCGCCATCAATAATGCGGCATCGCGGGGCGCAAGCCCGACCATCAGATCTGGATCGGCCATGGGCTGCCAGTATTCGGTTTGCACGACGAATGAAAAGAAATCCCGCGGCATTTCCCTCAGCGCGTCCATCACAAGCGCATGCGCGCCGACATGCGTTTGGTGCCAGTCCGAGGCATGGGGCAAAAACACCGCTTGCGGCTGTAACCGCTCTATGATTTCAGCGACGCGCGCCGTTTTTTTTCGCCAAGCCCTGGGCTCGGAATCCCTGAACGTGACGGCGACATCTGAAAAGCCGTCCTCTTCCGGCAAAGCGCAGTCAAAGCCGAGCGCGCTACTCGCTCTCCAAAGCTCGTCCTTGCGCGCCTCTTTCCGCTTGGCGTTGCTGCCGAGGGTCAAAGCAATAGTGATGACTTGCCAATTCTTTTCTCTTAAAAGCCGCAAAGCCAAGCCGCCCATCAAACACTCGTCATCGGGATGGGGCATAAAAAGAAGAACAGCGTTTTTCGATGAGTCCCGTAAAGGCAGTTTGGCCGAAACCTTTCCGCTTCCGACATCCGGCAACTTCACGGGATGCTCCAGAAGCCGCAGGTAATCATCGATTGTTTCTTCGGAAGTCCGTGGCTCGCTTTCCACTTCCTTCATCTACGCCTCGCGAATAAAGAGTTGGGATCAAAACTCAAGCGATCTATTCCCCCGCCCCTGCGGAAGGGGTTAGGGGACAGGTCGGCGGAAACTGTGCATACTGGCATTGATGGAAGCATCCTCACCTCAACTCCTTCCGTTGCCCACCAATTCATTTTCTCAGCCATTGCCGCAGAGCGGCATATTCTCCGTCCTCGGGCGTCACATAGCCATGCCGCATCATAAAATCCGTAATAACCATATTGCAATTGAATTTAAAACGATTTGTATCCCTTATCAGCGCGGCGACCTCCTCCGCGGGCATCAGGACGAAGGATTCCACCTCGCCGTCCGTATTACGCGGAACAAAGTCCGAGGGCAGTTCAAGATCGTAAACGAACAACGTATCCACGCGTAGACCGTCGGAACGCTCGAAGGTATAGCTTATGCTGCCCTCAGGGCGGGCGGTCAACGCAAGCGCCTCATCTACTCCCGCCTCCTCCTTCGCTTCCTTGCAAAGATTTTGCTCAAGCGTCAAGCTGATGGGCTGGCCGCCGCCGATCATATTGTCCAACTGGCCAGCATAAGAGGATCGATCAGCGGAACGCTTGCCGATCCACAAGAAAAGCCCCCCGTTTCGGCGCACAAAGCCGTTGACGTGAACGCCCCAAGCGCGCGCGCCGAACCACGGAACGGCGGCGCGATCTATCTGCGCAAGGGGAGCATCGCCCCAGTTTTCAACAATCCCGTACATTTCATTGTAGAAGGTTTTGCCATAGCGCTTCTGAAGAAGCCTCGCCGTGTTTTGAAGCGCCTCGCTTCGAGCTTCGAAACCTTCGATATCGCACCTAAGCGCGACGCCCTCGGCTTCGCGAACATAATACGGCGTTTGCTCGGCAAGGATATCGATAATGTTTTTTTTAATCCTGCCGTAAACCCTGCCGTCGATGCAAAAGGGCGCAAAGCCGCTCGGATCGTGCGCGTTGCACGCGACGAAGTGTCGAAGATATCCTTTTTCTATGTGCATAAGATTTAGCGCGCGCAACCCGGATTACGCACGAAAGAAGTCGGCAATTTCCACCACTTTCTTCTTCGACGCGCCAAATCCCCTGCCTTTCACAGCGCAAAGCCCGGGGATGATTTCGACCTTCATGTCGGAGTAAAACCCGTTAAAGCGGGATTGCGAAGCGGCCATATAGGCGCCCATGCCTTCCAAAGCGATCCAATCGCCCTCGCCAGCATCGCAAGGCAGCATAAAAGGCCCGGGCATATAATCGACCGAATCGCAAGTAGGCCCGTAAAACCGGAAAGGAACCAGTTTCTTGCTGGGCGGCTTCTGGCTTTTCGGGGGGCGCGAAAGCGTGACTTTATTCTTCCATGCCATGGAGCAAACTTCGAACATATTCCCGAAGCTGCCGTCGTTAATATAAAGAAGATCGCCCTTGCGCAGCTCGACCCGCACGACCAGCGTCGAGCAATTGCCGGACAGCGCGCGCCCGGGCTCCGCCCAAATCTCGCAACTCTTCGGGAGCTTAAGACGGGCGATTTCCTCTTTGATGACGGCAAAATAAGCTGTCAGGGGCAGAATATCCATGCCAAGCCCCTGAATGGGAAAACCGCCGCCGACGTCCAAGACACTCAGCTTGACGCCGGAGTTCGACAGAACATCCGCGCACTTCTGAATGGCGTCCCTGTATGAGTTGGGATCAAGCGTCTGGGAGCCGACATGAAATGAAATACCAACCTTTTTCGCCACGGCGTCCGCCGCGCGCAAAAGCGCAACGGCCGCGCCGGGCGTACATCCGAATTTGCCCGTCAGTTGGCAAGCCGCGCTGCCTTTCGGCATGGCAATGCGCACGAGGATGAGAAGATCCTTGGCAAAATCCGTCTCGACAAGAATTTTTTCAAGCTCCTCTTGCGTATCAATGACGAAATCGCGAACGCCATAGTCAAAGTAAGCCGCGCGAATGGCTTCGCGGCTTTTGACGGGATTAAGGAAGGCTAAATGCGCGCGCGGAAAAAGATCGCGCACCAGCTTGATCTCGCCCAAAGAGGCCACGTCAAAGTGGTTGATGCCGGCTTCGTTCAGCTTCTTAAGAACGTATGGGTCCGGGTTGGATTTAACGGCATAAAGCGAGTGCCCGTGAAAATTTTCGATAAATAGGCGCGCGGCTTCGTGCAATTTTTCGGGATGCATGCAATGGATGGATTGCGTGGGACGCAGCCCTTTGATCATGGCGTCAACGCTCCCAAATTGAAGCAATTCAGGCGAAGACGCAGCCTCTTTCGCCTGCGAAAAACGCGGCGCACCAAGGAAAAGGTCGGTTTTGGAAACGGTTTGCTTGTAAGTCATAGCCAGCCCCATAGGTTAGTTTTGCCAACAGCAAAAAGCCGGCTATGGAACGAGGCCTAAAATCATCGCTGAAAAAGGATACGGAAGAATGCCAAGGCAGCGCCTCGCATGCACACCAACGCGCAAGGCGTTGACGCCGACCCTTTTTCTCCCTTTGCCTCGCAACCAAGACCAAAATTATCGAACCGTTGTTCAGAGCCCAATGCCAAGATGTACGATTCGAAAAAACCTCTTTGCTGCATACCACAATCCCGTCATTCCCCTTCAGGAGTCCGGCGGGCGGCAAAGCGTCGTTACATAAACCAGTGGGGAACGAAAAAGGTGGTATGCCTAATCGTCCTTGGGCCAGTGGCACGTGCGCTTCCGTAAAAGCACGATGTAATCGAAAAATCTAAAGATTCAACAAATTTTTTTGCTTTCCTTGTATTTTTTTTCTCTGTTACCCGATTACATCAGTTTGGAGGATAGCAACGTGCGCATTCTCTTATGGTCAAGCCGAAACAACTGCCCGCACGTTTTGGCTTCCCTCATAGCAGCCTCGCAAAGAACTCGGCTCTCTGTAGAAAAAAAATCAGAAGGCTCCGGTATGCGCAAGAAAAGCGATAAAGCAAGCGCCTTTAAACCCGCGGCAGCATGAAATGGCAGCATGGGTTAGTATAAGCCCCAATATTAACCATAGGCCCCGCGCGCGCTTTGCATATGCCCTGATTTTGACATAGACTTGCCTTAACCGATGGGCGGCTTTAGATTTCATTTCGGCATACTTAAAAGGAGGCGCGCCATGTCTCGTATTTTTTCAGGTCTTTTCGCAATTTTTTTGTGTCTTTCGGCTTTGCCCGCGCATGCGCATCATCATGGCGGCTTTTTTAGCTTCGGTTTCTGCTGCGGCCCTTATTTCGCGCCGTATTACGGCTCCAGTATTTACGGATTTGGCGCAGGCGCTTACGAAGCACCCTCAACCATTGTCTACACCGGACTTGTTCCCCTGCCCCCGATCACAACCGTTCTACCGCCGGTAATCCTTAGTCAACCAGCATCGCAGCCGCTTCCGGCAACATCGGCGTCAGAGCCGTTTCAGGACAGCAGGGGTCGCACCTGCCGCACCTTTAAAGCCACAGTTAATGGCTCTCCCCTCAGCGGCACCGCCTGCTTGCAACCCGACGGTTCTTGGCGCACAGTCGGAAACTAAAGAATCGATCAAAGGGAGAATCGCATGCTTCCTGTTCTGAAGCCCCGTTTTGGGCTGGTCGGCCTCGTTTTCTGTTTGCTTGCCCTGCCTCGCGCCGCCACGGCCGACATTTCATCCATTTACGCCTCCAATAACGCTGCTTGGGCTGCGGGAGGCGCATCGCTTCTGAACTATAAAGAATCGGTCACGCCCCTGCCCAACAGCCAGCACGGCTGGCTTCCGTCTTTCAGCGCAGGGGCTGGATACATAGGGCAAAACGGCCTCTACCTCGCCGCCGACGGTTCCCTTTCGGACGGCAATGATGTTTATCATGGCTCCTACCAAAGCAGCCCCTCCGTTCCTATTCAGGCGACGACGCATCAAACCATAGCCTCGGTCGCAGGCAAGGTCGGCCTAGCCTTCGTCTTAAGCCATTCACTTTTATTGACCCCTTATGTCGACCTGGGTTACCGCTTTTGGCGGCGGGAGCTTCAGGCAGACCAAATAGAACGCTACCACCATTTTGAAGCGCTTGCCGGCGCGCTTGTGCAGGTCTCCCCGGTCGACCGGCTTGTCCTATCGCTCTATGGCGCGAGCGGAGGCACATTCGGCGGCCGCATGAAAACGGACGGCGATACCTTTAATCTTGGCAGCGCGGCGGTGTATAAAGCAGGCGCCAAAGCAGGCTTTGGGATTACGCCGCGCCTTGAAATCCTCACGTCGATGGATTTTAATCACTTTCGCTATGTAAAAAGCGGCCTTGTCAAAGGCTCTTTCGAACCATCAAGCGGCACGAACGAAACCGCCTTGCGTGTCGGCTTGTCCTATCATTTTCTCTAAACGCCTTTGGATACGATGAAAAATATGCGCTTGCCCCGAATGTTGCTTGTCCTTGCGGCTTTGCTGGCCGTCTCTTTGCCCGCGCTCGCGCAGCAAACGCCCGCGCCGGCCGAGCCCAAACCCGCGCCGACTATTCCCATGGCGCCGCTGGCAACGCAGCTTGGGCAAACGCTGCAAACGCTTGTGGAATCCGCCGCGCCTCCGGCAGAAAATGAGGAACAGATATCGGATACTTTCGCCACCGGCCTCTTAAATACCTTTGCGAAAGTTATCGAAAAAACAAAACAAGCTGGCGCCCCCTTGGCCGATTATGCGACGGCAGGCAAAGACTTCACGGATTGGGTGAATCGGCAAAAGGACTCCCACCGCATCGCTTTATGGAACGCCATCGGGCATGACCTGCTCATCATCGTCGGCACACCCCTGCTGTTTGGGCTAGCCGCGCTTCTCTTCCTTATTCCGTTGCGCATGAACATCAAGCGGAACAAACCGAAATCGGCAGCGGGACGGCTTAATCTTCTTATCGGCCTTCTGTTTTTGCGGCTTATCCCGGTTTTGATTTTCTTGGGCGGATCCCTTTTCCTGTTGGAGCAGAACGAAGTGCTCAGGCTTCCGCGCTTCGTTATCCTGAACGTCATTTACGCGGTCTCTCTCGGATATCTTATCCAGCAGGTGCTGCGCTTCGCTTTTGCGCCGACGACGGCGCACCTCAGGTTGTTCCCTCTTCCCACGAAACAAGCGGTCTCGGCGTACCGTTGGCTCAGCGCGTTCTGCTTCATCATCGTTTATAGCTATTTTTTAATCGATGTGGCGACCGTCTTGCGCTTGCCGTCGAGTTCCATCGCGATCTTCCAGAATTTCTTCGCCTTGGTCCTGACGGTAATGGCCGTGATCGTTATCTTCCGCTCGCGCGCGAAAATCGCGGCCATTCTTCAAGGCTCGCCGGAAGAAAAAGATCAAGCAAAGGTCGGCCACGTCTTGCGCAACAGGCTTGCGCGAAACTGGCATAATTTCGCAACCGGCTATCTCGTCATCTTTTTCATCATCACGCTCCTGCGTGTCGAAAACGGGCTTGCGCTGATGCTGCGGGGAACGATTTTCAGCGTGTTTTTGCTTTTCGCCGCCCGCCTCGGATTCATCGCCCTTGAAAAATGGAAGGCTCAGGGCGGCGATGCCTCGCTGACGCATCGTCAGGTTTTATCCTTTTTGTTCCGGCCTATTATATGGATCGCGACCTTTTTCGCCATGGCCGAGGTCTGGGGCTTCAATCTGGCTGGTTTTTTTGCGGCGCCTTTAGGACAGCGCGTTCTCAGCGCTCTTATATCGATTACTGTCACGCTCCTTGTCCTGACCCTTTTATACGAAGCCCTCAGCGCATGGATTGCACGCCATCTAAACAAAACGGATTCCTACAGCAAAAAGCCGGTGGCGTCCGCGCGCGCGCGGACGCTGCTGCCTATGCTCCGGAATTCCATATTTATTCTGTTTTCGGGCGTCGCGATACTAATGAGCCTTTCGGCCATGGGATTCAATATCGCCCCCTTGCTCGCCGGCGCAGGCGTTGTCGGCGTGGCCATCGGCTTTGGCTCGCAAACGCTTGTGAAAGATTTTCTGACGGGACTCTTCATCGTCGCCGAAAACGCCATCGCCGTTGGCGATACCGTTAAAATTGACAGATTCAGCGGCGCCGTCGAAGCCTTAAGCATCCGCACGATTCGCCTGAGGGACGGGGACGGCTCGCTTCACATCCTTCCTTTCGGGCAAGTCTCGCAAATTACCAACATGACTCGGGACTTCGCCTACGCTCAGGTCGATATCGGCGTTGCGTACGATACAAATTTAGAGCTCGCCTCTGAAACCATACGGAAAGCCGGCGCCCTTATTCAGGAAGATCCTTTATTCAAACGCGTCGTTCTTGAGCCGGCGGAAGTCTTGGGCGTAGAAGCCTTGGGCGATTTTTCCATAACTCTTCGCGCGCGGATCAAAACCCGCCCAGGCAAGCAATGGGACGTGAAGCGGCTCTTCCTGCTTCGTATTAAGCAGCTTTTTGACGAAGCCCGCATCGAAATTCCCTTTCCGACTGCAACGCGCATTATTCACGACAACAAACAGGGGTGATATTGTGCGCTTCCCTTCTATGTTGTTTATAACCCGATCTTTGGTGAGCCATGCCCGCATTCTTGACGCTTGACCGCATTCCTTTAAAAAATAAAACCGTTTTGCTTCGCGCCGACCTGAACGTGCCTATGAAAGACGGCATCGTCACAGACAAAGCCCGATTGACGAGGCTTTTGCCCACCTTAAAAGAAATCGCGAACGCAGGCGCGAAAATCGTTCTTCTTTCCCATTTGGGGCGGCCAAAAGGCAAGGTCGACCTTAAATACACGCTTCGCCCCGTCGCAAAGGAATTGGAAAACCTGTGGGGAGGCGCCGTCGCCTTCTGCGAAGACTGCATCGGTCCAAAAGCCGCCGCCGCAATTGCCGCTCTCCCTTCCGGAAACATCTTGGTTTTGGAAAACACCCGCTTCTATCCCGAAGAAGAAAAAAACGACTCCGCCTTCGCCGCCAAGCTCGCGGCTTTAAGCGACGTTTACGTCAACGATGCGTTTTCTGTCTCCCATCGCGCCCACGCTTCGACAGAAGCATTGGCAAAACTTTTGCCACATGCAGCAGGAAGGCTGTTGCAGGCGGAGCTTGAAGCCCTTGAAAACGCGCTTGGCAGCCCGAAACGTCCCGTAGCCGCTTTGATCGGCGGCTCAAAGATTTCAACAAAACTTGATCTGCTCCAAAACCTTGTCGAAAAGGTCGATGTCCTCGTGCTTGGCGGCGGCATGGCGAACACTTTTTTGGCGGCGCAGGGGGCGTCCATCGGAAAGTCCCTGCACGAAGCCGATATGCTTGAAACAGCAAGGGCGATTTCTGAAAAGGCAAATCGGCGCGGATGCCGCATCCTTTTGCCCGTCGATGCGTCGGTCGCATCGGCATTGCAGGCGAACATCGAATTGCAAACCGTTCCCGTAACCGCCGTACCCGCCGATCAAATGATCCTCGATATCGGCCCGAATTCCGTCGAGGAAATCGCCGCCGCAATTAAAGAATGCAAAACAATTATCTGGAACGGCCCCTTGGGCGCATTTGAATTTCCGCCGTTCGACCGGTCGACCATCGCCATCGCAAACATCGTGGCGGACATGACAGGCAAAGGCGTTTTATCCGTCGCGGGCGGCGGCGATACGGTAGCCGCCCTGACGCTTGCCGGAGTGATAGAAAAACTCAGCTATGTTTCCACAGCAGGCGGCGCCTTCCTTGAATGGATGGAAGGCAAAACGCTTCCGGGCATAGCCGTTCTCGAATCCTAATCGTTTATAACCCCGGCCTTAATCCACCATCGTGGGCGATAGGCCTGAAGTTGAACAGCGATAGATTTCGCCGCCGTGGCATCGGCATAAAGGCCGAAACACGTCGCACCGCTGCCGGACATGCGAGCCAAAAGGCATTCGTCCGACGCCTCCAAGGCCGCGATGATCTCGGCAATCTCCGGCATCAACCGCTGCGCAGGCGCACATAAATCGTTACGCCTGGCCTTCAACGCCGAAATAAATTCTTCAACAGTCTCCGGCGTTTTTTCAAACCGACGAAGCGGCGAAAAGGCGTCACCTTTTTCACGGAAATCCTTGTAAACGGCAGGGGTTGGCAACCCCTTGCCCGGATTGACCAGCACGATATGCGCCAACGGCATCTTTTCCGACGGCAAGACGCCCGTCGCCGTCATATAGGTGTTTTCGATGCGCAGACAAACGGGAACATCCTGCCCATGCAGCGCGGCGGCGCGGGCGATGCGCGGATCGTTTTTGTCCAAACCCCAATGCTGCGCCAAGGCGCGTAAAACCGCAGCCGCGTCGCTGGACCCGCCGCCGATTCCCGAAGCAACGGGCAGGTTTTTCACCAGCGCGATATGAACGTCAAGCGGCTTGCCCGTCAGCTCTGACAAAGACCGCGCGGCTTTCACAACGAGGTTTGTCTCGCTGTCCTCGTTTTCCAATGCCGCGGCCTGATCGCCGGTTATCTCGAACCGGAATTTTTTAGCCGGCCGCAAAGCGACCTCGTCGCCGATGGACGCGAAGGCGACTAGGCTGTCCAGATCGTGATAGCCGTCCGGCCTTCTGCCGGTAATATGAAGGTACAAATTAAGTTTGGCCGGAGCGAATTCACGGATCATAGTCATAAACGATATGTAAACTGGTTAACGAGAAAAATATACAAGTTTCCGCCTACCCGGGAGAGGGGGCGTCGGACGGCAACCTCGTATTCCCGTCTGGCGGCGGCTCGACGGGCGCGACTGTCGGCGCGTTCAGCATTTCTTTCGTTTTCATATAAAGCTCACGGTCCACAAAAACCAACGCGCACTCAAGGTTTTCCGCAGCCTGTCCATTAACCCTGTCCTTTGGAAAAACAACCCAACCAATGGGCACATTGTCGCTGTTTCTGTTGAACGCCGCTTTTTTTAATTGCGTGGGCTTCTCGACAATCATCTTCTCGTCCTTCGCCTGATCCTTAAGGATTTCAAGAAGGGGGATTTTGCTTTGCGACGGGTGAATGGTATAGAAAGTCGTCGCGAGGGAATCCCTCCGCGAAGATACACGCGGCGGATCGACCAAAAGCTCGTAGGCGTCATACACAAGACATTCCCTGTTCATCAAAATATTCTTAAGGGCTTTTCCTGCGGCGCCGTTAAGGAACAGGGGATCGCCTTCCATATAATCCGGTCGGAAAATATCCCTAAACTCCTGAGGGATCTCCCCGACAAGAGGATCCGTGCAGCGATGGTTTCCATCAATACTGTTCAATCGCTGAATCAGATGCGAAAAGGAAGGATTTTTGCCGTTCATGTTATGCCTCATTGAATCCGGAAACTGGCCTCGGACAGCAATGGAGGCCTGTCTTCGCACAAAGGCGCGGCGGCCGCAATAGGCCTAAAAATTGTTCCTGCGCGGGCGTTTGAAGAAGAATGCAACCTCTTGAAAGATATGAAAGAACTTAAAGGTGTTAATTCGCTGCCCGCTTTGCCGCCATTTCTTTTATAATCCTCAAGTCAAAACCTTCAGCAAGCCATGCGCCCATCCGCCCTCTATCCCCTCTTTGCAAACGTCACTTCCCTTAAAGGGGTCGGGATGCGCATGGGCGCGCTTTATAAAAAACTCTGCGGCGAAAAGATTCTGGATCTTCTTTGGCATCTGCCCACCGGCGTCATCGACCGCAGCTATAAACCCAAATTGAAATATGCCGACCGCGACCGCATCGCGACGCTCACGCTCAAAATTGTCGAGCACAATCCGCCCCGCAAGCCTTCCCTTCCCTATCGCGTGGTAGGCGTGGATGACACCGATCAAATCGCGCTTTGCTATTTCAACGTGAAGAACGACTACTTAAGCAAAATCTACCCCACCGACAGCCTCGTCGTCGTCAGCGGCCTTTTGGAACGCTATCGCGCCCTATGGGTCATGAACCATCCCGATTACGCCGTGCCCGTGGCAAGGGCTTCCGAAATTCCTCTTTATGAGCCCGTCTATCCCTTAACGGGGGGCATCAACGGAAAATTTTTGCGCAAGGCTATGGCGCAAGCCCTCGGCCGCTTGCCCGATCTTCCGGAATGGATCGATCCGCATTTGCTTGCCAAGCGAAACTGGCCGTCGTGGAAAAACGCCGTCTTGGCCGCGCATGAACCGCGCGCCCCCCTTCAGGAAGGCGCGCTTAGCGACAACGTCAGCCGTCTGGCTTATGACGAATTGCTGGCGGATCAGTTGGCGCTTTCGATTATCCGCGCGCATTACCGACAAATCAAAGGCCGCGCCTTGGAAGGAACGGGGGACTTAACCCGAAAACTTCTGAGCGCGCTGCCTTTCGAACTCACGAAGGGGCAAAAACAGGTCCTGGCCGAAATTTCCGCCGATATGGCGCACCCGAAACGCATGTTGCGCCTTTTGCAGGGCGATGTAGGGGCGGGCAAAACGGTTGTGGCGCTCCTCATCATGCTTCAGGCGGTCGAAGCAGGCGCGCAAGCCGCCCTTATGGTTCCGACAGAAATTTTGGCCCAGCAGCATCATGCCGTTTTGTCGCGATTTCTGGAACCTCTGGGAATCGAAATCGGCCTTTTAACCGGCCGCACGCGCGCCGCTACGCGCCAAGCCGTCCTCGACTCGCTTGCAGGCGGCGCCCTTAAACTCGTTGTCGGCACGCACGCTCTTTTTCAAGAGGACGTCGTTTTTCAGGATCTCGGCCTTGCGGTCGTCGACGAACAACACCGCTTCGGCGTCAACCAACGCCTACTGCTTTCGGAAAAAGGGCGCGGCGTAAACATATTGACGACCACGGCGACGCCCATTCCACGCACGCTAGCCCTCACCGCTTATGGGGATATGGAGGTCTCTCGTTTGACGGACAAGCCCGCAGGAAGGCAAAAAATTGAAACCAGCCTTATCGATATGGCGCGCCTAAAAGAGGTGATTGACGGCGTGAAAAGGCAACTCGCCACAGGCGCGCAAATTTATTGGGTATGTCCGCTCGTCGAAGAATCCGAATCCGTCGATCTCGCAGCAGCCACGGAACGCGCGGCGCTATTAAATTGCGTCTTGGGCGAAAAAGCCGTGGGACTCGTTCACGGACGCCTCAAAAATGATGAAAAAAACGCCGTCATGGAGCGCTTTTCAAAAGGCGAGGCGAAAGCGCTTGTCGCAACGACCGTTATCGAGGTGGGCGTCGATGTGCCTCAAGCCACGGTCATGATTATCGAACATGCCGAACGTTTCGGTCTTGCCCAGCTTCACCAACTGCGCGGCCGGGTCGGCCGAGGCGGCGCCAAGTCCCACTGTCTTCTTCTGTATCAATCTCCCCTGATCGAAACGGCAAAGGCTCGCTTAAAAATGATGCGCGATACGGACGATGGCTTTTTGATCGCCGAAGAAGATTTGCGCCTGCGCGGCGCGGGGGAAGTTTTGGGATTGAAGCAAAGCGGTCTGCGCGAATTTCGTCTGGCCGATCTAGCGCGTGATAAAGATTTACTTTCCATCGCGCACGACGACGCGGCCGCTTTTCTTTCCAAAGATCCGCATCTGGATAGTGACCGAGGTAGATCCCTCCGCGCGCTGCTTTATCTTTTTGAGAAAGATTCCGCCGTCCCCCTTCTTCGCGCGGGATAAAAAGCAGACCCCTAAGCATTCAGGGCCATGTCAAAACATACCACCATAAGTAGAAATGCATATAGAAATATTTAGTAATATCAATTAGTTGACAACGACTTAGGTTTATATATTTTGCAACCAAGGCGAGAAATTACCCCTTTAATTCCGTTCACGAAATGGTTGTTTCTTCCCTTCAAGGGGGCTTCATGAAGCCGACTCTGCGCTTAATCAGCCCCTGCCCGTGACTTCGTTTATCAACCCAACAACAGGAGGAGAGAAATGAAAAAGTTACTTTTAGGTTCCATCGCCACAGGGGCTTTGCTGCTCGCCCTTTCCGGAGCCGCGTTTGCTCAAGACACCAAGATCGAAGCAGGCGGCGACGCGAACAACAACGTCCTGGCACCGGACAATTCTACCACAAACACGACGAACAGCGCCGAAAACAGCAATAGTACAAACGTCGAAGTTGACGGGAACACCGTTGCCTCTGGAAACACCGCAACGACGAACTCATCTACGACGACAACCAACACCAGTGAAAACAGCGTTGACGGAAACACCGTCGCTTCAGGCAACTCTGCGACAACGGAGACTTCCACAACGACAACAACCGAGAACAGCGTTGACGGAAACACCGTTGCATCCGGCAATACGGCCACGACCGACAACTCCACAACGACGTCCAACACAACCGAGAACAGCGTTGACGGAAACACCGTTGCATCCGGCAATACGGCCACGACGGAGAATTCCACAACGACGACCAATGTCGCCGAAAACACGACAAACACGTCAACGTCCAACACAACCGAGAACAGCGTTGACGGAAATACCGTTGCGTCCGGCAATACAGCCACGACCGACAACTCTACGACGACAACGACCAACAACAGCGTTGACGGAAATACCGTTGCGTCTGGCAACACCGCGACAACAACCACAGACAACAGCACCGAAGCGACGGCCATCATCGGTTCGTACAATACCGATTCTTCCGTTGCCAATTCCAACAACACAATGACAATCTCGACGGAGACGAACACGGTTAATGTTGTCGCTTCTCAAACCCTGTCCTCAACCGTCACCGGCAACTCGGCGACGCTAAACACCGTTGGCGGAGCCGGCGGCACGGGCAGCACGGCGGCTTCAGGCGCAGGCGGAGGCGCACTAGCCCTCGGCGCGTCGCTTGGATTAGCGGGCGCGGCAAACGTGGCGCTTTCGGGCGACGATGGGTCAAACGAAGCCAAAGCCAAGAGCACGGCGAGCGACGTCACGGTTTCCGCGCAAGGCGGGAACAGCGGCGACGCCACTGGCGGATCGGGCGGCGACGGCGGACAAGCGATTGCCTATACGGGCAATCTTACGGCCACGACGTCTGGCGACGGCATCTACACCGTCGGCCTGAATTCAGGGCTGAATTACGCGGGCATAAACGCGACAAACGTCGCGGGTCACGGCTCGATATACTAAGGCAAAAAAGGACGTCGGGTCGGCGGCAAAACCGCCGACCCGATTCTAACTTGAGGAGGAAAGATGATTTGGCCAGCACATCCAAAAGCAAGGGGTTTATTTGCGCTCGGCTTGCTCCTGCTGCTTTCAACGTTTCCGTGCGTTTCCAAAGCGAATTCGCCGAATGACGACAGATTGCCTCTTCCCGCTAAAAGCGCGCTCGCCGAAGAAGACATGCAAAAAGCCCGCGTCGGCAACGCCTATACGACAACAAACGCCTATACAACAACATCCGTCACCTCAAATCAGAAGCTGCAGTCAACCTCCACGGGAAATTCCGTGATAGCAGGCGGAAGCCTGACCACGGGCGATATTTCGATTGGCGATAATTTCGGGGGCAACGGCATCGGCAGCTATGTGATGAATACTGGAAATAACGCCACCATCAACGCGGGCATGAGCATAAGCGTTCTTATGCAGCGATAAAACCAGCCCAAGGGAGCGCCGGAAGCAAAACAGGAACAGTCGATGCACCCTACTCATTCCCTATATTCGATGATCATCCTGTCTCTTTTCTGTTTAGGGGGCTGCGCCGATTGCCCCCACGCGGATTCTTTCGCCTTCAACGAAGCAGGCGAAACCGGCGTTTCGGTCAATAACGGCCAGAAAGGCGAAATCATCCGCGTGAAGCTGACAAGCTGGCGCGACCTTCCTTTTAAAACCGTCGCGAAGCAAGCTCTGGACTTCAGCTGCGGATCGGCTGCGGTGGCAACGCTTATGACCTACATATACGATGAACCGGTGTCCGAAAAAGAGGTCTTTCGCGAGATGTTTCTGCACGGCAACCAAAACAAAATCAGGCACGAAGGCTTTTCGATGCTCGATATGAGCAACTACCTGAACGCGCGCGGCCTTGAGGCCAAGGGATACAGGCTAAACAGCAAGGACATCGAAGACTATCGCCTTCCCTTCATCGGGCTTATCAACACCAAAGGCTATAATCACTTTGTCGTCGTGAAAAACACGGATGAGGGGCGCGTGCTAGTAGGCGACCCGAACAAAGGAAATCTTATCTTCAGCCGCGATGATTTTTCAGCCGCTTGGAACGGCCTCGCCCTTATCGTCGTCAATCAAGCATCGAAAGGACGCGCGGCCTTTCAAAGCAAAAAGGAATGGCGTTTTGCGCGCGCCAAAGCGCCTCTCGACGGAAACGCTGTCGCGAATGAAACAGCAGCGCTTGCTCCCGCGCCATGGCAGATATTCCCCAAAACAGGCGACATCATGCCCGCCACGATGATGGGACTGGTCGCGGCCAATAACTGGAGCGGGGGCTCATGAAACGGCCAAACCTCTTCCATTGCTTGTTGTTGCCTTTCCTCAGCCTTCCCGCTTACGGCCAGCCGACCGGCTTTTTTCAGCTTTCTCAGGAGCCTTCCCAGCCGCAACTGGTTTTCCCGATTTCCGCGCCGCCGCTTCAACGCGACCCGCAGCCGGACGGCATCGCTTCTCCCGCTGTTCCTGCAGATTCCCTGCCGAAACCCTGCGCGGACTGCATCGTCATATCGGAAGCCAAGCAGCTTGCGCTGGAAGAAATGCAA
Organism: uncultured Rhodospirillaceae bacterium; assembly: GCA_964517415.1. Classification (GTDB taxonomy): domain Bacteria; phylum Pseudomonadota; class Alphaproteobacteria; order UBA9219; family UBA9219; genus CAIXLI01. Next base: position 41,263 of record CAZFCA010000002.1, on the reverse strand, counting down.
GAGGTACGCGGCGGGTTCATAGACCAAACCGGATTAATTTATAATTTCGCCGTCAATGTCCGAACGGCGCTGAACGGCGCGGAAGTCTTTACGCGAACGCTAACCGTCTCCCCCGCACTAGACAAACACCTGCAAGCGACGACGGCAACGTCCCTGCTCACGGAAAATATTCCAAAGGATCTAAGCGTAAACATCGTCGGCGAAGGAAAGGGATTATCCGTCGCGAACGCCGAAGGAGGCCATGCCCTCATTCTCAATCAAACGCCCAAAGGCCTTCCAATAAGCGCCGTCTTGAATACGCTAAGCAACAGCGACATCAACCAAACGATCAGCCTCACGCTCAAACTCAATCAAATCCCTCCCCTGATCAACATCTTAAGCTCCTCTCTCGGCACGGCTTTGGAACAGAATACAGCGCTTCATACGCTGGGATTAAGATAATATCTTTCAAATTCAAAGGCATGCATAAACACGATTGTTGTTTATTTAACAAATGACAACTAATATACTTGTCAATAGTGAATTGCCTGGTTCAATTTCTCCTGCTTCTTGGAAACGCACAATGAGATCACCATATATCCAAGCCTCATGTCTTGTCGCTTTTTTCTTTCTTTTTCCCTCACCTCTTTTAGCTCAAACCGAGCGGGACAGCGAACAGGAAATCGCCAGCTACACGCTTTCCAAAGATAGTGACGCGATGAATTTGCTTCCGGTAGCCGAAGCGCACAACCCTTCGTCCGAGAATAAATCGGAACCTTTCCACGCCCTCCCTCAAAGGAAAACGTCTACCGACAGCGAAGCCATGCCCCCCCAGGTCGAAGCGCTTGCGGATCGCGGCGGTGTTTTATCTCCCAAGGGAAGGCTTTCCTTTGAGAACACGCTTGAATACACGAACACCACGCGCAACGTGTTCGCCTTCAACGGCGTTGCGTTGGCCCAAGTAGTTTTGGTCGGCGGGATAACGGCCAACACGGCGCGCCGGCAAATCGTGCAGGAAACGGGCCGCCTAAGGCTTGGCGTGACAAACCGGTTGGAGGTCGATGTCCATGCGCCCTTCGTCTATCGCAATGACGCCATAACGAACACGATCACAACGACCGGCCTATCCGAAACGAAGACCATAGAGGGCGCCAACCTTGGAGACATTGACGCCGGCCTCGCCTATCAGCTCAACCAAGGCCGCGCCGGATGGCCGTTCCTTATCGGCAATGTGCGCTACAAAGCCAATAACGCCGAAGGGCCGTTCGACGTGCCCTATGACGCCAACAATGTCGCGAAACGCCTGCCCACGGGCACGGGCTTTCAAACGATCGAAGGCAGCCTGACGGCCATCAAAGTATCGGATCCCGCCGTCCTCTTCGGCAACATCGGCTATGTTTACGATATTCCGCGCGACATCAACCGCGATTTCAACGGAGTCTACGTCGGCCACGTCAAGCCAGGCGACGCCGTCAACGGGCTTGTCGGACTTGGCTTCGCCATCAATCCCGACGCCTCGTTTTCCTTGGGCTACAAGCACAGCTACGTTTTCCCAACCTATCAGGATACAGTCTCAGGGGGCGCGGCAACGCGCACAAGCAGCGGAAGCTCGCAAGTCGGCTCCCTTGTCTTCGGAACATCCTATTCCCTCTCGCCTCAAACGAGCCTGAATTTCACCGTGGAAGCGGGCGTAACGAACGACGCGCCCGACGTTCACTTGATTTTGCGCATCCCCATTATTTTAGGAAAAATATATTAAACATTCCTCGTCAGGAAGGTGGCCGGACGCCTAACCTCCGCTTTGCGAACTATCCCGCTGTTTTCTAAAACCCGAAGCCCAATTTCTATCGTTATGTGCGTTTTGCATTCGATCAGATGTCCCGAAATCGTCGAGAAATCGGGTCTATTGGCGACGATGTGAACGTGCGGCCTCGGCTCTCCGTTAAAATTGGAGATGTTTCCCGAAATGGAGCTTAAATCATAGACGCCCGCAATGCGGTAGGTATCGTACGCATTATCATTAACGCAGAAGAAGCCCATTTCTGTCCCTTCAATCATGCCCACGCCTGAGGTAATGAGCGCAAAATCTATACGCTGCTCCTTCGCGAGCTTGGACAGGGAATCAACCAGCCTTTCCCCGGGTTCAAGGCGAATAAAAAGATCCGTTTCCTTTCGATAGAACTCCATATGAGCCTCCGCTGTTTTGAAAGAAGATAGGACAAACGGGTTTTATCTCAAAGACTTATTGGCGTTGTAATAAAAGGCTCAATTTGCTATATATTGAGGCGTCTCCGCCTCACGGGCGGAGTTATTTTTCGTGGTTATAAGATGAATTTCCGCATAAATCGCCGCCGCCGTGTTTTCGAGGGAAAGGCGAAAGTCCTCTTTGAAGGCCCCGAGCCCGGAACGCTCGTTCAGTATTTCAAGGACGACGCCACGGCCTTTAACAACAAGAAAAAAGGCACCATTACCGGCAAAGGCGTCCTGAACAACCGCATTTCCGAATATCTTATGGTCAAGCTGGGCGAGATCGGCGTCCCCACGCATTTCATGCGCCGCCTGAACATGCGCGAACAGCTGATCCGGCAGGTTGAAATCATCCCCATTCAGATCGTCGTCCGCAACGTCGTTGCCGGCTCCCTTTCCCGACGCCTGGGCATTCCCGAAGGAACCGTGCTGCCGCGTTCGATTATCGAGTTTTATTACAAAAAGGATGAACTTGACGATCCGATGGTGTCGGACGAGCATATCACAGCCTTCGGCTGGGCCAGTCCGCAGGAAATCGATGAAATCATGGCTCTGTCTTTGCGCATCAACGATTATCTTTCCGGCCTTTTTCTTGGCACCGGCCTGAGGCTTGTGGATTTTAAGCTGGAATTCGGCCGTCTCTGGGACAATGACGAGCTGCATATCGTGCTGGCGGACGAAATAAGCCCCGATAATTGTCGTCTTTGGGACGTCAAAACGAACGAAAAGATGGACAAAGACCGATTCCGGAACGATCTTGGACGTGTCGAGGAAGCCTATCAAGAAGTCGCTCGCCGTTTGGGCATATTGCCTGAAACAGCGGTCGTCCCTAGCCCTGGAAAAGAGACTGGCCAATGAAAATACGCGTCGATGTGATGCTGAAAAACGGCGTTTTGGACCCTCAAGGCAAGGCCATCGGGCATGCTTTGGGAAATCTTGGCTTTAAAGGCATACAAGATGTGCGCGCCGGAAAGGTCATTGAATTGGAGCTGGACGAAACGGACGGCAACAAAGCCCTTGATTTCGGCAAAGCAATAGCGGAAAAATTACTTGCCAATCTGGTTATTGAAGATTTTAAAGTATCCGTCATCCCCTCAGAAATGGGAAAGAACGTATAATAAAAAGTCTTCAGCGCCTTTTCAGGCCTTGAATATAAACTTTTGTCGGGGCGACATGAAACCTGTTCGCGTTTTCCGCTTTCTCTTCTGCCTTTGTGCGCTCTCGTCGCTGGGCGCGTGCGGCCTATGGGAAGACGATGATATCGTCGCGCAAACAGAACCGCCTCAAGGCCTATATGAAATTCCCCCCGTCATTCCAAATCCCCAAACGGAGATTTGGAGGCCTGGCTATTGGTCGCTGTCTTCAGGAGAATTCGAGTGGATGCCCGGCGAAGTCATTGCCCGCCCTACGCCGACCGCCGTGTGGAAAGCCGCGCATTGGGTGCGCCACAATTACGGCTGGACCTTCGAACAAGGCCACTGGGAATAATTCAATATCCCTGCGTCATTCCCGCCCATGTTGCGCCGTAGCTTTAGCGAAGGCGGAAAGCCAGCTTATAAGCGATAAGCTCCCTCTCAACCGCTCGTGATCCAAACGAGGCATTTCATCGGGCCGGTTGGGATTAAACGCCCCTACAAGCTAAAATGCCGCTTCAATTCGGAGACGAGGTCGAGCCTTTCCCACGAGAAATGCCCGTCCTCTTCCGGGTCGCGCCCGAAATGGCCGAAGGACGACGTCTTCTTGTAAATCGGCCGGCTAAGCTGCAAATGTTCGCGGATACCGCGCGGCGATAGATTGACCAATTCCCGCAAAATATCGGCCAGCGCTTTATCGTCCACATGGTTTGTTCCGTGCGTCGAAACATAAAGCGCGAGCGGTTCCGATACGCCAATGGCATAAGCCAACTGAATCGTGCACCTATCGGCCACGCCCGAGGCGACAATATTCTTCGCCAAATACCGCGCCATATAGGCGGCTGAACGGTCGACCTTCGTCGGATCCTTGCCCGAAAACGCGCCGCCGCCATGCGGTGCCGCGCCGCCGTAGGTATCGACGATGATTTTGCGTCCCGTCAGCCCCGCGTCGCCGTCCGGGCCGCCGATCACGAAACGCCCCGTCGGATTGACATAGAAATGCTTTTCTTCCGGAAACCATCCTTCAGGCAGAGCGGCCTTCACAAACGGACGCACAAGCTCCCGCACGCCGGCGCAATCGATGCTTTCATCATGCTGCGTCGAAACGACGATGCGCGGCGCGGCGACCGGCTTGCCGTCGACATATTCCAAAGTCACCTGGCTTTTGGAATCGGGACCCAGCAAAGGCAACTTTCCGGCATGCCTAGCTTCCGAAATCAGGCGCAGGATTTTGTGGGAGTAGAATATCGGCGCGGGCATGTAGGTGGGCGTTTCCCTGCAGGCATAGCCGAACATAATGCCTTGATCGCCTGCCCCTTCGTCCTTATCGCTGCCAGCATCCACACCCAAAGCGATATCGGTCGATTGAGGATGGACGTAATTATGAAAATCCGCCCATTGCCAATGAAATCCCTTCTGCGCATAGCCGATCTCGCGCACGGCTTCGCGGGCGGCCTCCTCCATATGATGCGGCGTGATGGAGGCAGGACCGCGAATTTCGCCCGCCACAACGATCCGGTTCGTTGTGCAAAGAGTCTCGACGGCGACGCGGCTGTGCGGATCGGCGGCCAGAAACAAATCGACAATGGTGTCGGAAATTCTGTCGCAAACCTTGTCGGGATGGCCTTCGCCGACGGATTCGGACGTAAAGTAATAGTGCTGCGGTTGACTCATTATATAAACCCCGTGATGATGTGTTGAGGCAGGATATTGTTAAACGCGCATGGGCATGAGGACGTAAAGCGCACTGGCGTCGGAGACATCTTGAATAATGGCGGGAGCCGTCGAATCGGCCAGCGTAAAAAGTGCGCCTGCACCCTCGATCTGCTGTAAAATATCCAGCAAGTACCGCGCGTTGAATCCGACATCCATCGAATCGCTGTCGTACTTGGCCTCCAATTCCTCGGTCGCGCTTCCGGCTTCAGGCGAATTGGCCGAAAGAACGACGCGCCCTTTCGAAATGCCCAGCTTGATGGCGCGCGACTTCTCGGAAGAAATAGTGGCCACGCGATCGACGGCGGCGGCAAAAACGCGCGTATCGGCTTCCAGTAGCTTGTCGTTGCCCGACGGAATGACTCGCTCATAATCGGGGAAAGTCCCGTCGATCAGCTTGGACGTAATAACGACGCCGTTGAAAGCGAACCGCGCCTTGGACTCGGAAAGAGAGATTTCAATATCGTCCGCGCTTTCGTCGATCAACTTACGCACTTCGCCAACCGTCTTCCGCGGCAAAATGACGCCAGGCATGCCCTTCGTTCCCGAAGGCGCGGGCATTTCGACCCGCGCCAAGCGATGGCCGTCCGTCGCAACGGCGCGCAACACGTCGATCTTTCCCGATTTCGCGGCATGCAAATAAATGCCGTTCAAGTAATAGCGCGTCTCTTCCGTAGAAATGGCAAAGCGCGACCGGTCGATCAGCGCGCGCAAATCCGAACCCGAAATGCTGAAAGTATGCTTTAAATCGCTATCCGGCATAACGGGATAGTCTTCGACGGGCAAACATCCGAGCTTAAAGTGCGAACGCCCCGAAGAAAGCGTCAATTGCGTTCCAGCCGTGGAGCTTAATTCGACCTCCGCCCCTTCAGGCAGCTTGCGAACGATTTCGTAAAGCGTATGCGCTGGCGCGGTGACAGCCCCTGTCTTGCCGACTTGCGCGTCGAGTGTTTCGTTGATTTCGATTTCCATATCCGTTCCCGTCATGGAAACGGCTTGCGCCGTGGCGCGAATCAGCACGTTCGCCAGAATGGGAATCGTATTGCGCCGCTCGACCACGCTCTGAACATGGCCCAAGCTCTTCAGCAAAACGTCTCGCGTAAGGGTAAGTTTCATGAAAATCCGCCTCAATCTATCGGGGTCAAGATAGCCTAACGTATAGGGTTAGCAAAGAATTTTTCCTCTGGCTAGAGACGAAAGTGCCTCTTATGCTAATACCAACGGCACAATGAGCTGACTCGTTTGGGTCACGCGCAGTTGCAAGGAGCCTGCCCCTTGCCGACTTGAACACGTTTTGTGCGCACTTGGCGCCTTCGAATCGGCAAGGGACAGGCGAGGCGCAGAGCGAGTGAAGTCGAGCAATATGAATGTGTTCAGTGGTCGTTTTGTACATGATGACGCTTTCAGATAGGAACGCTATGACCTCTACTTATAATAATATCGGCGTTGTGGGCGCAGGGGCGTGGGGCACCGCGCTCGCGCTCGCGCTGGCCAAATCCGGCCACGCCGTCACTTTATGGGTTCGAGAAAAAGAGCTGGGCGAAAGCATGGCTCAAACGCGCAATAATGCCGCTTTTCTCCCAAAAACCTTCCTGCCCGAATCGATATCGATTATAAATGATATGGCAGAGCTTGAGGACCGTCAGGCTCTTGTCCTCGCGCCTCCGGCTCAACATCTTAGATCTGTGTGCAAGTTGCTGTCGCCCGTTATTGGCAAGCGCGTCCCCCTAATCATCGCTTCGAAGGGGATCGAACTGACCAGTCATTTGTTAATGAGCGAGGTCGCGTCCCAAGAACTGCCCGATCATCCCGTTTTTATTTTAACCGGACCCAGCTTTGCCTCGGAAATCGCGCGAGGACTACCCGCCGCGCTGACTTTGGCCTCGGAATGTGAAAACGAAAAAATCGCGCTCGCTTTGTCTTCCCCATCTTTCCGCCTTTATACAACAGACGATATTATCGGCGCGCAACTTGGAGGCGCCCTCAAAAACGTGCTCGCCATCGCATGCGGCGTGGCCATGGGCCGCTCTTTGGGGGAAAACGCCCGCGCCGCGCTTATAACGCGCGGCTTGGCGGAAATGGTTCGGCTAGGCGCGGTGCTCGGGGCGCGGGCGGAAACGCTGATGGGGCTTTCCGGTTTGGGCGACGTGATCTTGACGTGCACCAGCTTGCAATCGCGCAATACCTCCTTGGGGTTCGCGCTGGGGCAAGGAAAAGAGCTTGAAGAAATCATGGCGTCGAGAAACGGCGTCGCCGAAGGCCTGTCAACCGCGGCGGCGGCCTTGGGCTTGGCACGGCGTCATGGGATCGATATGCCCGTCGTCTCCTCCGTCGATCTTATCCTAAGGGAAAAAGCCAGCATCGACGACGTGATCTCAAACCTCTTGTCCCGCCCGCTGAGGAACGAAACGATATAACACCACCCCGCGCATGAAGTGATACCAGCGGCAAAATGAAGTGACTCGATTGGGTCACGAGCAATTGCGACGTTCCCTGCGGGACTATTCAAGAACCCTCATTTCCGGCAGCGGCAGCGTCGCAGGATCGCCGTCGATAAACCCGAAATAAGCAGCCGAGACCGTCTCGTCGTTTTCAACCGGCAACACCGCGAACCCGATATGATGCGCTGAAAAGACGCACGAATAGGTCTTCGTCAAGTTGGCGGCGGTAAACCACGGAATGAACGACAAAGCATTCAACTGCTTCGATAAAGCGCATCCCTTCGGCCGAAGGCCGTTTCCGCCGTCCTGAACGATCAACGCCTTGCCCTTGGACTTGGGCGGAATTTTGCCTTCAAGGCCGATAAGATAGGCTTCCCCCTTTATCGGTTTTGCGGGCAGTTGCAGCTCCACTCCGTTCATGCGGTAGATGCGCCGCATGACGACGCCCGCCCGAGGCGCGGCCTTTGCCGGCGCAGAACGATGAACCGCCGTAAGATAAAGCATATCCGAATCGGCGTTTTGATAATTCGGCAAAGCCGGATCGCCGCCGCGCAAAACGAAAATATTCCAAAAGTCCCGCGACTCGGAACCGCTCGACAATTTGCTTTTACCGGCATTAATATTGTTGGCGGCGATGGCGCCCAGAAGCGAAGCAGCCTCCTTCAGGCTCGGCCTCTCGCCGCGATGAAGCCCTTCCGCCGTTTCCGCCATCGTCGCCAAAACGTCGTCCGAAGAAAGCGCATCCGTTTGAGCCAACGCGCTCAATACAGAAGGCGTTCGAAGCTGCCCGTGATCGGAAAGCATTTTCTTGATCCAGAACGCCGCCGCATTTGGATCCTTTGTTTTCTTGAAGGCCGCCGCGAGTTGCGCATGCGCTTTGGGCGAAAGAGCGCTTGTCGCGCTGACATCTGAAAAATAGTGCAGGCTTGCGGCGTCCAACGCCTCCGCGCGCGCCAAAGCGGCGTAGGCGGCCGCTCTTGAGTTGCGCTCTTTTTCCTCGAACCACGTGTTCGCAAGGCGTTGTTTAAGCCAGCTGATGGCAAGATTCTTGGCGGCCGCACCGCTTTCGGTCGAACCGACGCTCAAGGCCTCAAGCGCGAAGGCGGTATCCTCCATCGTACTTTCGCTGTCCCGCAAAGGACCGAAACCGCCGTCCGGATTCTGATACCCCAACAGTTGCGCAAACCGGGACTGACGCCGCGCAGCGGCAGCAAACGCAGGAGCCATGCCGATTTGATCGATCGCGAACTCCCACGTCTTCAACGCTTCGACGGTCAACGCCAATTCTTCGGTCGTGAAAGGACGCGCATAAAAAACAAAAGCCAAAATTTCCGCCAATCCTTTCATCGGACGGCGGGAAACAAGAATGGCCGATTCCTCCTTCGCCTTCAGGGGCGTCTGTTTCAGCGTGCGCTTCGGCTTCAGCGCCACCGCATCCGCGCTTTGGAAAGACTCTTCTTCCGGCATGACGGCCAACGGCCAAGCCCGCAGCAGGCGCGACGCGTGCGCACCCGCGATCTCCAGCCGCAATTCCTTGGTCCCATAGGAAAGGCCGGAAAGGGCGACGGGCAGAGCCAGGCTTTGATTTTTGTCGAGCATAAGCCCGTTGCCGGTTCCGCTCTCGATTTTCAGCCCCGACGATCCGGTCAAAAAGAGGCGGATCTTCTCGCTCAACGGCCCATTGTTCTGAAGGCCGAACGTCACAACGGCTGGCGCGTTTTTGTCCAAAAGAAGCGCCGAAGGATCCTCGGGAACGATCAGCGCAAGATTCGCCGCGCGCGTATCCGCGCCGATTTCCGCGCTCTCGGCAAGGACGCTTTCAACAACCGTGCGAAATAGGCCGGCGTCGCCTTGTCCGCCCTGAGGCAGGGCTTCGACGCTCAGGCTGACGGCCTTTCCCCAATCCGCGGCGGGCGTAAACGCAATCGCGCTAACGCCCTTATCGCGAAATTCATGCAAGACCAGCCGCACGCGCGAATCCGCGACGACAGCCCTGATAACCGATGGTTCAGGCAGCGTCATAAAGGCTTTCGCCTCGCGACCGGGCTGTAAGGTTTTGGGCAAAACGACCTTCAACGGCCGCGCAGATTGCGCCAAAGCGCCCTTGGCGTTCCATCCAGCGCTAAAAGCCGACTGGGCAAGCGTCTTTCCGTCTGCGCCGAGAACTTCGATTCTGTAATTGCCGGCGTTCACCGGCCATTCCACAACCGTGCTGCCATCAGCCTTCAGGGACAAAGCGCCGCCGCCAAGGGGTCGCAGCTGAGCTTCGGGTTTATAGCTCCACCTGCCATCGTGCTGATACCAGGAGAAACTGCGGCCTTCTTCGTAAATCTGATAGGAAAGGCCGGAAACGTCGCGCGGCTTGTTGTCTGGGGCAAGACCTATCAAGGAGAACTGCGCCAAGCCGTTTTGGGAAAAACGCGCATCGGGCGCCAAGGGCTTGACGCCGATAAGCAAATCCTGCGGGCGCACGGGTATGACAAGCGGCGGCGCGACGGCAATGCCGGCGTCCGCCTCCGTCACGACTTTCAAAACGGCTTCGTAAAGGCCTTGCCCGGCGGGACGCGGCGGGGAAACGAGGTTAATCGTAGCCGCGCCTTCAAGGTCGGTCACGAAGTCGGCGACGCGCGATTCAGGCGGAAGCGGAACCGATGGATCGCCGAAGGCATAGCCCTTCCACCCGACAGCCGAAGCGTCCAATTTCTGCCAGCCGATATAAATCTTTCCGCTGATAAGGGGGGCGGGTTTTCCGCTTGAAAGAAGAGACTTGATCGAAACGGACCACTGATCGTCACCCGCCAAAACGTCGCGCTGGGAGGACACGATGATTCTAGGCGCATCGGGATTCGCGCTCACAAGTAATTTGTCTTCCGCCCAGATGGCTCCATCCGTCTTGCGAAGCTGCAGACTCCAAACACCTTGCTTTGCGGGCGCATGAAACAAAACTTTCGCTGTCGAAGCAAAGGGGGGAACGGGAATGTCGGCATAGGAAACGCCATCTTTTGACAGGCGCAAAAAGCCCGTTTCCGAGAAATTTTTTCCGACTGGCAACACGATGGAAGCCTCGACCATGCTTAAGGGAACGACGGCCGATTGGGCAACGCGTATCGCGCCGCCTGCGCCATTTCCCGATAAAACCGGCAAATCCTCGATATCGGCGAAGGCGACATTCCCGCTTGCGTCTTTGGCGATCACGGCGGCCGCTTGGCTTTTATCGCGAAGTTTTCCCGAATAAGGAAGGTATCCCAGGCCGTCGGCGCCGCTTTGCGCCTCGGCTTTCTTTTCCCCGTCGCGACTGTAAACTTCGAAAGCGACACCTTCTTTCGGCACCGCCATGATTTTATTCGACGCCATCGCAGTCACCCCGGTGTCGTCCCTCACGGCGCGGATAGAAGCGTCCGTTTTGACGAACCAAGCGGCGGCCAAGGGGGCCAAGCCTTTCGCGGCTCCTTTTGCCTTGGTTTTTTCCGAATCGGCAACGATCAAATAGAGGCCGGACTCCAAATCGGGCATTTTTTCCTGCAAGGAAAGGCGAGTCTCGCTCGTGGCGTTTTTAATCGCGTCGAAAACCTTCTCCTCTCTCCACACCACTTTACCCTTCGTGCGCGCCAAATACGCGCTTTCCGTGGGAACCAACGCCGTTTGCGCGCGATTAAGCCATGCGGAAGCCATAAGGCCGGGCTCCGCAAGGCGATAAACTTCGATTTTGGCGCGCGGGACGTTGACGGCGCGCAGCGCAAGCGGATGGCCGTATGCGCCGAAGTCGTTAGGCGCGCCGTTTTTGCCGGTGAAATTAAGCGATGGAGGCCTGTCGGGAATAGTGAACGACAGCTTATAAGGCGCGATTCGCAAAGAGTCCCCCGCCCCGGGCGCGCCTTTGATGTTTAAATGATAAAGTTTCCCGCGGTCGAGGGGAAAAAGACAAAGCGCTTGATCGGCGGCCGCAATGTTCGCCGGATGGACGATCTCGCCGCCCGTCTCCAGTTTCAAATTGGCCGCAAGCTGCGCGGGCGAGGTTGAGGAAAGCGCCTTATCAAATTGCAGACAAATTTCGGCATCTTCCGCTTCGGCATTGATAATGGGCTTGACGACGCGCAGCGGCGCCTCGCTGGCCAAAGCGCCGGATGCGCTAAGCGCAAAACAGAAAGAGAGCAAGAAAGAAAAGATTTTCATCTTTTCCCGTTCCTTCGAAAAACATGCGGAAACTATTTTCCGGCAAGTTGCAGCGCTTGTTCGACAGCCGCGTCTGCCGTAATGCCGAAATGCTGGAAAAGCACGGCAGCCGGCGCCGAGGCACCGAAGCCATGCATCCCAATAAAGGCGCCTTTATGGCCGATGTAGCGTTCCCATCCTTGCTGGATGCCCGCTTCAATGGCGATGCGGGGCGCATCGCCGAGCACGCTTCGGCGATAGTCTTCCGGTTGCTCGTCAAACAAAAGAAAACAGGGCATGGACACCACGGCGGCGGAAACGCCTTTTTCGGCGAGCTTAACTTGCGCCTCCAAAGCGACCGCCACCTCCGAGCCGGTGGCCAGAAGCGTCACGTCCCGTTTGTCCCCACCCGAAATCACATAAGCGCCTTTGGCTGCCAGATTTTCGCGCCCCGCCTCCAAGCGGACGGTCGGCAACCCTTGGCGCGAGAGAGCCAATATGGCGGGACGCGCTTTTTCCTTCAAAGCGATTTCCCAGCACTCGGCCGTCTCCACGCCATCGCACGGGCGCATCACGAGAAGGTTCGGTATCGCCCTCACCGAAGCCAAATGTTCAACAGCCTGATGCGTAGGGCCGTCTTCCCCGATGCCGATACTGTCGTGAGTCATGACATAAACGACGCGCTGGCGCATCAAGGCCGCCAGCCTGATGGAGGGCCTACTATAATCGGCGAACACAAAAAACGTGCCTCCATAGGGAATAATGCCCCCGTGCAAGGCCATGCCGTTCATCAAGGCCGACATCGCATGCTCGCGCACGCCGTAATGGATATAGCGGCCCCCGTAATTCCCCGCCGATATAACAGGCGTTCCTTTGGCGCAGGTATTGTTCGATCCCGTCAGATCCGCGCTGCCGCCGACCATTTCGGGGAAAAGCGGGAAAATGGCGTTCAAGACGGCGCCTGAGGATGCACGGGTGGCCTGCTTGGGCTTTTCGGCGGCAACGGATTGCTTGAACTTCACCAGAGCATCAAGGCATTCCTTCGTCATTTCCGCCGAAAGCGCCTTATCGAATTCAGCGCGCAGGGAAGAAGCCTTATACCGCTCTGTCCAAGCATCAAACTCGCCACGGCAGCGTTTGCCCGCCTTGCGCCACGCGGCCAAAATTTCGTCCGGAACGACGAACGGCTCGCTGTCCCAGCCAAGCGATGCGCGCGCGCCCGCGATCTCTTCGGCGCCCAAGGGAGCGCCGTGGCAACCGCACGTCGCCTGCTTCTTCGGCGCGCCGTAGCCGATGATGGTGCGGCAAGCGATTAGCGACGGCCTCTCGTCCGCCAAGGCGGCGTTGGTCGCTTTTTCAATGGCGACGGGGTCGTGGCCGTCGATGGCCTGCGTATGCCAGCCATAAGCCGCAAAACGCGCCAACACGTCTTCGGAAAAAGAAAGGGAAGTGGGTCCGTCGATAGAAATCTTATTGTCGTCATAGAAAACGATCAACCGCCCCAGCTTCAAGTGCCCCGCCAGAGACCCCGCCTCGTGGCTGATGCCTTCCATCATGTCGCCGTCCGAAGCGATGACGAATGTGCGATGATCGACCAGATCGTCGCCGAAGCGCGCGTTGAGAATCCGCTCCGCAAGAGCAAAGCCCGAAGCATGGCTAATTCCCTGCCCCAAAGGACCTGTTGTCATTTCAACGCCGATGTCAATGTCAACTTCGGGATGTCCCGGCGCGCGGCTGTGCAATTGCCTGAAGTTCTTGATATCCTCCATCGTCATGGCCTTATAGCCTGTCAGATAGGCGATGGCGTAAAGCAGCATTGAGCAATGCCCGGGCGACAAAATAAACCGGTCGCGATCCGGCCACGCCGGATTTTCGGGATCGAAGCGCAAAAATTTCGTCCATAAAACAGTCGCCACGTCGGCGATGCCCATGGGCATGCCGGGATGGCCTGATTTGGCGCGTTCGACCGCGTCCATCGACAACGCCCGAATGGCATTGCTCATCTTCTTGTGCAGGGGATCGACGGAAGAGGAAGTTGGCATTATCTGATCCTTGAATTAAGGTAGCCCTTAAGGAAGTGCAGGAGTCTTACCGCATACCCTGTGCCGCAGAAAGGATTTTTTTAAGATTCCAAATAACAATCGACGGAATTATAAATGTCGTTTTCCAAGCCTTATCATATCATTCCGATCCATGAGTGCGGCGAATCGCTGGTGTCCCTTCCCAAAGGTGTTTTCGCTTTCGCCGAGCCCCACCCCTATATCGCGGTCGGAGCGCCTTACGGGACAAGCTCCCCCTGGAGGCTGCGCCAATCCGTTGTCGATTCGCTTATCGTTGCGCAACATAAATTGCATAAATTAAAGCCGGGCTGGACGTTTAAATTCATCGACGCTTACCGCCCAAACGCGGTCCAGGCCTTTATGGTCGGCCTCGCCTTCGAGAAAAACGCGAAAGAGCTTGGCCTCGACCCTCAGAACCTTTCCGCTTTGGAACGCGAAAAAGTCGGCGCAAGGGTTTTCCGCTTTTGGGGCATTCCCAGCGAAGACCCCAAAACGCCGCCGCCGCACAGCACAGGCGCGGCTTTCGATCTGACGCTTGCCGACGAAAACGGAGAAGAAGTTGATATGGGCTGCCCCGTTGATGACCCATCGGACGGCGCCATGCCCGCTCATTTCGCCCAATCGCAAGACCCCATCGGCAAGGCGGCGCATGCCAACCGCATTTTTCTTTATGATCTTTTGCATGACGAAGGCTTCGTTCAGCACCCGAGCGAATGGTGGCATTTCTCGCGCGGCGATCAACTGGCTGTTTGGACAGCCGAGCAAAATAATCCAAAGGCCTTCGCGATCTACGGCCGCGTCGATTTATAAAACGTCTCGCATCGTTCCGGATTGTTCCACGCGGCAGCGCCTTTTCCCTTCTCGGTCCAGCGTAAAATGAAGGTCAAGCCTGTCCGGCCGTAGCCGTCCACCGGCCTTTTCAGGCCATTCGACAAGCGTTATCCCGTTCGCCAATGCATCGTCCCACCCCAATTCATCCAGTTCCGACTCGGACTTCAGGCGGTAAAGGTCGAAGTGGAAAACTTGAAGGCCGCCGATCTCATAGGTCTGCGCAAGCGTATAGGTGGGGCTTGGTATATCGCCTTCAATCCCCATCGCCCTTAAAAGCGCGCGGGCAAATTCCGTTTTTCCCGTTCCCAACTCCCCCCGAAGGGCAACCATATCGCCCTTGGCCAGAAGCGGCACGAAGCGCGACGCCAGCGCCTTCGTGGCGTTAAGATCGCTTAAAAAAAAATCGCGGCTCATTTCTCGGCCGCTTCAATGGGAATGTAGCACGTCACGCGCGTTCCGCGGTTTTCCGCGCTGGTAATTTCCATGCGCCCGCCATGAAGCTCGACAAAACTCTTCACAAGGCTTAGCCCAAGCCCTGCTCCGGGCTGCTTCGCCTGAGCGTTCGCACGTTCGAATTTCCCGAAAATGCGGTCTAAATCGTTTTCAGGAATGCCGATTCCCGTATCGGCCACGGTCAAGGCGATCCACGCATCGGTGCGGCGGGCTTCAAGCGTGATGCGACCGCCCGCAGGGGTATATTTCACCGCATTGCTGATGAGGTTGAACAAAACTTGTTTTAGGCGGTTCATGTCCACCTCGAACGAACCAATATCGGATGGGCAATCGATTACTATGTTTAAAGACTGCTGCCGCGCCCATTCCGCCGTCATCTGCTTGGCCGCATTCAAAAGCGAAGAGACAGGCGCTTTTTCTTTGTCCAGCGCCATGCGCCCTGCTTCTATCGTGGCAAGGTCCAGCACGTCGTTGATCAAAAGAAGCAGCTTTCGACTCGCCTCCATGATCGTGCGGGCGTATTCCATCTGGCGGTCGTTAAGGGTGCCGAAGTACTGGTTGGTGAGAATTTCGGAAAAGCCCATGATCGTATTGAGCGGTGTGCGCAACTGATAGGAAACATTGGCGATGAATTCCGATTTCAGCCTATCCGCCGTGGCCAAAGCAGCGTTGCTGGCGCGCAGCGTGCGCTCGGCCTTGATGGAATCCGTGATATCGAGGTAGCTGTTCAAAACGGCCCCGTCCGGCAACGGAACGGTGACATATTGCAAGACAATGCCGTTCGTAAGGGTCAGGCATCCGTTGCGCGGATTGCGATCCAGCATGTAGGCAGCGGCTTCCTTTTTATAGTCGTTCCAATCACCCTTGTAGGATTGCAGCTCCTTCGTTTTCTCCAAAAGATCATACACGTGCGGATTTGTGGCCAGATACTCGGAATCCAATTCCCAAATCTTCGCGGCGGCGGGATTGAACAAGCCGACCTTGCCGTCCGAACCGAAAACGATAATGCCTTCCGCAAGATTATCCAGCGTTTCGCGCTGCACAGCGATCAGGGTGTTGTAAGAAGACTCCAGCGCCAGTTTGTCGGTCACATCCTCGTGGACAAAAATAAGCCCTCCCATGGGATGCGGGGAAACAAGGATGCGAAGCGTCGTTCCATCGGGCAAATACATCAAATCTTCGCGCGGCTCCAAAAGCGAAGTGAACAGCGCCTGCCGGTCGCGTTTGTATCGCTGGAAATCCACCTGCTCCGGCGCAACGCGGCGGGTGCGCATGTCCTCCAATACTTCGCCGAAAGTGGGCTTCGCGTTCAGGAAGGATTCGTCGTTGTGCCGCCAAAGGCGGGCATAGGCGCGGTTATAAAATTCAAGCCTCGTGTCCGGCCCGTAGATCGAGATGGCGGAGCTCAGATGTTCAAGAACCTCGCGCTGCGAAGCCGTATGGCGCTCGATCTCGGTTTCTTTTTCTTCCTCTGCCGTGACGTTCAGCGCAACGCCGAAAACGCCCTTCCCTTCTTCGCCGAGGTCGTAAGGAATTTCCGTGATTTCCAAAAGCTGCCTTTTGCCCGCCAGAATCACATGGCGGCGTTCCGATTGCGGCGCGCCTTTTTCCTGAGCCTCCGCCGCCAAGGCGCGCCCGCTTCCGCCGCGCGCCGTGGTCGAAGTCAGCTCGTACTGGCCTTTCAAAATTTCATCCTGCGGAAGGTCCAAGGCTCTCGCATAGGCAGCGTTGCTGCGAACGATATTCATGTTGGCGTCGCGAAGCCATGCGGGAATGGGCATCAAATCGAAAACCGCGAAGGCGCGATCAAGCTGCGCCTTCGTCTTCGCCAGTTCGGCGTTCACCTTTTCCACGGCTTTCGTCGCGGATTGATCCGCGCCGAACCATATAATATCAAGCAGCAGCGCGCCGCGCCCGATGCGCATGCGCGAGCCGATCGCCTGTATGATCCGCCCTTCCTTGGCCTCGGTGAGCGGCATGGAAAAGCCCTCGCCCGACATCTGCAATTTGCGAAAAGCCGCCACGAATTCCTCCGGCTCCTTGATCGCCGCCACCAAATCTTCAAAGTGCGCAATTTTTGAAACGCGGAACAAAGCAGCGACCCGCGTCGCTTCCCGCAGGATGCCTTGCGTCGAAAAAACGCAATACGCCTCTGGAACCGAAGCGAGCATCGCCTGCATGCGTTCGGCGATCTGGCGCATATGGCGCGCCTGCGAGCCAAAGCGCCGCAAGTGCCTTCCCAAAACGAAAGTCGTCCAGGCGAAACTAAAGGCGGCGCCGGCAAAAATCACGCACGCCAAGATCGGCAAATCCACGCCCGCGTAAAGCCCGATGATAAGGATAGCGGACAAGGCAACCGCGACGAAGGCGGCGAAGGGAACGAAATTGATGGATAAAGGAGCCATGAAACCGCATCGATGAGATAGATAAAAATGAATAAAACATCTTGAGCGATAATGAAATAGGCATCAAATAAAATTAACCATAATTCGCGGCTTCCCCGTATTCAGTCCGTCACTTTCTTGCTTTTCCCTTACCGCAGTGTGGTTGTTTCAACGTCGCTTCGATTGCGCGCTGCGGTTCGTCCGCCTGCATCCCCGAATTCAGCCGCAATAATTCCGGCACTGAAACGGCGCGATGAGAAAAATTTTATTCCGGAAAAATTTCTTTTATGCACTTATCAAAATATCGACACATTCGTCCCGTACAACCGTCTTCATCGAAACGACTGGAAAGGAGACAAAATGGCGGGAAGCAAAACATTAAGAACACGCGAAGATTATTTAAGAGCCGCGCTAGAGGTTTTGGGCGAAGTTTCACTTGGCATCTCAAGCCTTGCCTTCGGCGCCGGTCTTCTTCTAACCAACCCGCTCCCTAACCATCCGCTTGTTTCGGGAGTCCTTGTCGCCAGCCTCCTTTCTCTGGGAGCCTTGGCTCTTGATGGCGCCTCCGAGGCACACAGGAATAAAAGGGACGCAAGAGCAGCCGCTGCAAACGCCAAATCCCCTTCGGCAAACCCTCTCTCGCTCTAATACCTGTATCTATCAGGCTTAAACGGACCCTGTTGCGGCACGCCGATATAATCCGCCTGCTTTTCAGAAAGCTGCGTCAGCGTCGCGCCGAGCTTTTTCAAATGCAGGCGCGCAACTTTTTCATCAAGCGTCTTCGGCAAAATATAAACATCGTTCTTGTATTTCCCCTTGTTGGTCCAAAGCTCAATCTGCGCAAGCGTCTGGTTGGTGAACGACGCGCTCATGACAAAGCTGGGATGCCCCATGGCGCATCCCAGATTGACAAGCCGCCCCTTGGCTAAAAGCACGAGCCGCTTGCCGTCCGGAAAAATCACTTCATCGACCTGCGGCTTGACTTCCTCCCATTTATAATTGCGCAAAGAGTCCACTTCGATTTCGGAATCGAAATGACCGATATTGCAGACAATCGCGCGGTCCCTCATTTTCCGCATGTGCTCCAGCGTAATCACATCGACATTGCCGGTCGCCGTGACGAAGATATCGCCCAAAGGCGCGGCCTGCTCCATCGTCACGATTTGATAGCCTTCCATCGCGGCCTGAAGCGCATTGATGGGATCGATTTCCGTGATCAGGACGCGCGCGCCCGACGAGCGCAAAGAAGCGGCCGAGCCTTTGCCCACATCGCCATAGCCGCAAACAACGGCGACTTTGCCCGCCAGCATCACGTCGGTCGCGCGGCGCAGGCCGTCCACAAGGCTTTCGCGGCAGCCGTACATATTGTCGAATTTGGATTTCGTGACGCTGTCGTTCACGTTAAAAGCGGGAATCTTTAGCTTTCCCTGCTCTTTCATGGCGTAGAGCCTATGCACGCCCGTCGTCGTTTCTTCCGATACGCCGCAAACATCCTTCAGAAGTTCGGGATATTTGTCATGCATATGCTTGGTCAAATCGCCGCCGTCGTCGAGCAGCATATTGGGCCGCCAGCCGTCCGGGCCCATGATCGTCTGGTCGATGCACCATATATATTCTTCTTCCGACATGCCTTTCCACGCAAAGACCGGCACCCCTCGCGCTGCTATGGCTGCGGCAGCATGATCCTGCGTCGAAAATATATTGCATGAAGACCATCGAACCTCGGCGCCAAGCTCCAGCAAAGTCTCGATCAGCACAGCCGTCTGAATGGTCATATGCAGGCATCCGGCAATGCGCGCCCCCTTCAAAGGCTTCGCGCGGCCGTATTCTTCGCGCGTAGCCATCAAGCCGGGCATTTCCGTTTCGGCAATGGCGATTTCCTTCCGCCCCCATTCGGCCAGTGACAAATCCTTAACCTTAAAATCCGACGGTTGTTTCGACATTAAAAACCTCAAGAATGAGAAAGAGTTATAGCGGGAAAAGGAAGGAGAATCTCTATACCAGCCGACATGGCCTCGAGCAATGCGCATTATATCAAGCGATCCACCAACGTCGGCGCGCCATTTGACCCGTACAACATTCACCTTTTCCTAACCATTTCAATGGCATTGTTGGGCTTGCCCATCGGGGGAACAAGACGCATAGAATAAAAAGCCCTCCGAAAAACTTTAATCCGGAGAAGGCTTTGATTTTTCAAAGAGGCTATCAAAATGGGTGAAAATTCGGACAAGTTGCGGATGCAGAATCTAATGGCCGCCTTTCGCGAACTCGGCCTGCCGCTGATTCAAGCGGCAAGCGAAAGCCAGAACAAAGAAGAAGACCCCGCTCGGGGATTCAACCCCCAGCTTCTCAACAAACTCATCGACAACACGGTCATGCTCAGCCAAAAACTGGCGGCGCAGCTGGGCGCCAGCGAGGATCAAACCGACGCGTGGGTCAGATGGGCTTTGGCGGGATCTTCGTCCCAAGTCGTGGGCTCTTTCTATAAAACGTCCGGCAGGCCGATAAGCGAGGAAGAAGCTGGCCATATCGCCTCTATCACCATTGATTTGCAAAGCAAATTCAAATCTCTTATCCCGTCGGGGCAAGAAAGCCTCCCCAACACCGTCGCCACTTTCCGGGCCAAAATGCTGGAAGCGATGGTTCCTGTGGTCGGCGCGGTGGCACAGTATTCCTTCGGCCGGTCGGAACACGCGCTTTTGGCCGAAGTCGCCGAAAAGCTGGTCAAAACGTCCGATCAAGTCACCCGCGCC
Source organism: uncultured Rhodospirillaceae bacterium (assembly GCA_964517415.1). GTDB lineage: Bacteria > Pseudomonadota > Alphaproteobacteria > UBA9219 > UBA9219 > CAIXLI01. The sequence goes on along the minus strand of CAZFCA010000002.1, from coordinate 21,117 downwards.
CTTGCCCCAGCGGGCGCGACGCCGGAAGAATGGCGCATCCTTTGCTGGAACGTCTTAAAGGCAGCAGGGCAAGTCTATACGGAATCCCATTTCTCCGAGGCCGACCGCCTTTTGTATATGGCGCCAGAGGAAAGAGCCGCCTATTTCGCCCAGCACGGGCAGATCGTTCCGATGACCCAAGTGTGGCAAGCCTTTAATCAACGCATGGCCATGCTGGCCACGCTGGCGACTTATCTCGACGTGCCCGAGTCCGCGCGTTTGGACACAGGCGGATGGTAGAATGATCACAACCAAAGCCTTTGCCGCATGCATTTTGATGGCCGCCAACACTTATCATGTGCCCGCGCCCGTCATGATCGGCATCATGCATGTCGAAGGCGGCCGCGTCGGCCAAGCGGCCGGCCCCAACTTCAACGGCACCTATGATCTGGGCCCGATGCAGGTCAACACGCGGTGGCTCCCCCTTTTGCAAAAAACATGGAACGTCAGCGCGCCGACCGCCCGCGCATGGGTTCAGGATAACCCTTGCGTGAACGTCCACGTCGCCGCCTGGATTTTGAGGAAGAAAATGGACGACACCGGAAGCCTTCTCGGAGGCATTGCCGCCTATCATTCCATGACGCCTCGCCATGGCATCCCTTACGCCAAAAAAGTGATCGCCGCCATGGAACGCAAAGGCCTTATTCAGCATGATCTCCCTTTGCACCCTACGCTTCGCGTCTACGCGCAAAAATGAAGGTGCGACAATGATCATTCCGCCTCAAAAACCGCAAAATCCCAAAGCATCTGATTCGAAGCCCGCATTAAAAAAAACGCCTTATAAAGGATTCCGGCTCTTGAAGGATGTGCCGAACGCCACGGTTATCTACGGATTGGGCGCGAGTCTTTTTTTCATCGCCTCCTTTTCGCTTTTGTCTCGCAGACTGTGGTTCTCCTCGTTCCTTGTCCTGCTTATCGGCGGATGTCTCGCAGGATTCGCCCATTACTTCCTGAAACATCAGGAATAAAACCAGCCGAATGAAGCGCCGCGCCTAAGGTCATGAGCCTGTCGCTTGCTTGTCGCGTTCATTGATTTCTAGCAAAACTCTCGTTTGGCGAATCAATAACGGCACGCCCATCATTTTTCGACATTAACGTTAATGAAAGTGCTTGCCAATTTCCGCGTTGTGATGACTATAGATAGGCGAATCATCAGGCGACGAATCAGTCGGAAGTAGGAAAAATGGCTATCGCTCGAAAAATCATCATGGTTTCCGCGGCGGCTCTTTTGATCGTTGGGTGCGAAGACCCGGAAGTAAGGCCTGTCGCGACGGAACCGGACATCGTTTCTCTTAAGCTGGCCCAATCGGCGGATAAGGCCGCGCGCGCCCTGGACACCATCGCCCATATCGAAAAATACAGGGCTCCCGCCGCGCCCCCGATCCAAACCGACGATCAGGGCGCGCCCCAAAATCTGATGCAGCCCATATCCTTGCGCTGGTCCGGCCCTGTCGAACAGGTCACGCGCGCCGTGGCTGAACGCGCGGGTCTGCGCTTCCGCGTAAAAGGCCGTGCGCCCGGCACGCCCCTTCTTGTAAATATCGATGCTTATCAACAACCTATTCTCCATGTCTTACGCGATATCGGCCTTCAGGCCGGCACGCGCGCGGATATCGCCGTTGATCAAAATGAAGGGGTAGTCGAGGTACGCTATGCCGCTTTTGACCAATCGCGCTAAAGCGATGCGAAAGTCTTTTCTGGTTTTGGCCGCGCTGATGCTGTGCGCGGCGGCGTTCCCTGCTGTGGCGGAGGACGAAGACACGCTTCCCGCAAAAAGCAACATCAACAAACCCGTTGAGACGCCCAAGATCAAAATCATCCCCGCAGATACGGATATGGGCATCTCGCCGCCTCCGCCGCCTTTGCTTGAACTGCAAAAGCAGGTCGCGCCCGACGGCGAGGAAGAAGCAGGACCAAACGCCGTCGGCCTTCAGATTCGCGCCGACGCCCAGCGCGAAGCCGCCTTATCCTACGGCGCGCGCGGCGGTTTGGCCTTCCGCACGTTCGAGATCCAAAGGCGCCTTGCCGAATACGATACCAGCCTCTCCAAAACCTTCGATTTTTCGCGCCTTTTAATCGCGGCGCCATCGGGATTGCTGATCGAGCCGCCTATCATCTCCGAAGCGCAGCAAGCGGTGATCGTGAACTCGTCGGGGCAGGATGCCGCCGTAGCGGACCGCGTTTACCGCATCAACCGCGTCGCCCGCATCGTCACAGCGCCGCGCAACTGGCGGCTTTATCTGGAGCGCGATTGGGGACGCGTCGATCCGCCTCCCGCCATTCTGTTGCCAAAAACGGAGGAGGAGAAATTCGCCTGGGCCGAATACGTCAAGCAGGGCTGGGAAGCGGGAATCAAACAAGCCGAAGAAACGTTCGAAGCCGACCTCGACCGCATGACCAATAATTTTGTCGGCATGGTGCGTTATCGCGAGCTTTTGGCGCAGGGCATGATTTCCCCGCCTTATGCTTATGCGGATAACCGCGGCGTCACGGGCGGCGGAAGCGAAATGCGCGTCGGCGACAGGGGCGTGACGATCACTGGCCAATCCTCCCTCATCCCCAAGAGCGAAACATGGACACCGGCCAATCGTTAGCGGACAAAGCGCGGGAACTATCGGTTAAAATCGGCATGTGGCCGAACGAACCGCTGCGCGTCAACGAAGAACATCTCGACGATCTTCTTTTATGGTGCGCGCAAAGAAACGCCAGCGACACGACCCTGCAAACCGACAGGCCTGTTTTCATCGAAGTGGACGGCATTCTCTTTCCCGTGTCTCGCCGTTCACTGGACAGCGCGGATCTGGCGAACATCCTGAACAAGATTTACGGTCCCGACGCTTTGGCAAAATTGGCTGCTGGGCGCGATCTTGATTTGTCCTACGAAGTTCGTCCCGACCGCAACACCCGTTATCGTTTTCGCGTCAACATCACGGCCATCCTGAGCAAGGGCCGCGATTCCGTTCAAGTCACCCTGCGCACTTTGCCCAACCTGCCGCCAACGCTCGATGAATTGGGCGTCGAGGAAAAAATTGTCCAAAACTGGTCTCCGCGCCAAGGCATGATTTTGGTCACCGGGCCGACCGGAAGCGGCAAAACGACCCTCCTCGCGGCTGGCTGCCGCATGCTGATCGAACGCGAGCAAGGCGCGGGCAAAATGCTTACCTACGAAGCGCCGATTGAATACGTTTACGATGCCATCACGGGTCCGCGTTCTATCGTCGCGCAATCGGAAATTCCGCGCCATTTACCCAGCTTCGCAGCGGGAGTGCGCAACGCGCTGCGCCGCAAGCCGAACATCATTCTTGTCGGCGAAGCGCGCGACCGCGAAACCGTAACGGCCGCTATCGAAGCGGGGCAAACAGGCCATTTGGTGTTCTCCACCGTCCATACCATCGGCGTCGCGGCCACCGTCCGGCGCATCGTCAGCGTCTTCGAACCGGCGGAACGCGCCGAACGCGCCTATGCCATGATGGAAACCTTGCGCATGATCGTGACTCAAGCGTTGGTCACAAAAGTCGGCGGCGGGCGCGTCGGCTTGCGCGAATTTCTGGTTTTCGACGATACGGTGCGCGAGATCCTGCTTGATCTACCGATTGAAAGATGGACCGTCGAAACGCAGCGCCTGCTAGAGCGCTACGGCCAAACCATGGAAAAAACAGCCACCAAAGCCTTCAAGGACGGCATCATCGACAGGCGCTCTTATCTGCTTCTGGTTAAAGGGTTTACGGCGGACAAAGAAGTTAAAATCGAGGACGAAGCCGCGCTGGTTGACAGAGAGATGGGAAGCGATACGCCCGAAGATTCCCTCTCCATTGACGATTTTTAAACGAGGCATTAACACTCGGGAAAGAAGTCGATGTTAGGCTCTTATCCGCTTGAAACCATCCTTAGAACGCCATGGCCTCGCCGCTCACCCCCGAAGATCTTCATTGGCGCAACACGCAAAAGCCAGCGCGGTTTTTTTGGGTGGACGCGCGCGCGGCGTTCGCCGTCTTTTTCTTCCTCATCCATGCCCGTCTTTGGACGTTCACGCTTGTCATCATCGTCATGATGATTTTTTGGGCGATGGAAAAGCGCGGGCTTACCTTCGAGGCCTCTTTGCGCTCCATTCGCTGCTGGATTTTAGGCGCCAACCGTCCCGCAACGCTCGGCACGCGGCAACGGTATTGGACCGATTTCGGCTGACACAAAGCCTTTCGAGCCTGGGCATGCCAAAAGAAGAACCCTCTTTTACGAAAATCGACCAAGACGGCCTGGACGCCCTCATCGCGCAGCATAAGCTCTACCGCGAGTCGAGGCTTGGCGGAAAAAGGGCCGTCCTTGTTCGCCACGATCTGACGGGACTATCCTTTGCAAATACCGACCTGTCGCACGCCGATTTTTCGGGTTCTGTTCTTTACAAGGCGGATCTTCAATCCGCCAATCTTGAATTCTGCGTTTTTTTCGGCTGCGATCTGCGCGAGGGGAATTTTTCCAACGCGCGCATGCAAAGGGTCGATCTGCGCGGCGCCTGTTTGCGCGGCGCCATTATGTCCAACGCCGATCTGACGGCGGCCGATCTGCGCGAAGGCTCGCTGGCGATCTACGATCCCAAGAAAGGACTCACCTTCTCCAGCGAACACGAAGCATGGCAGGCGGAGGTGGGGAACGTCGATCTGCGCGGGGCGAATCTGGGCTCGGCCAAGCTGTCGGGCGCGGTCGCGGCAAACTCTAATTTCGAGGATGCGAACCTGACGAACGCCAAGGCGTCGGGCGCAAACCTGTCGGGCGCGAACCTTTCCGGCGCGAATTTGTCGGGCGCCAATTTCACCAACTGCGACATGCGAAATGTAAACGTTCAAGGCGCGAATTTCGTCGGCGCCATGATCGATCCGCCGAGCATGAAGCATATCGACCTTGCGGGCGCGTTGACGGAAAGTCCAGCCGGAAAGACGCTGGCCGATCTTCCCTGTCCCTTCGATGCGTTGCTTGGAGCGCACGCCGCCTGGCTGGATACGTCGGGGACGCGCGGCGAGCAAATGGACATCACGGGCTACGACATGCGCAATGCGCCGCCTTTGGCCAAAGCGAGCCTGACGATGCTTCTGGGTGAAAATTCGATCTGGTTCGAACAGGATCTGTCCAACATCAACATGCAGGCGGCGCATCTGTCCCACAGCGAATTCCGCAAATGCAAGTTCGACTCCGCCGATATGCGGGGCAGCGATTTTTATAAAGCGACGCTTGCGGGATCCAACTTCAAAAACGCGCGCCTCGATTCCCTGATTCTCGGCGACAATCGGCGCCTGAAAACAAGTTTCGCCGAATCCAACCTTCGCTTCGCCGATTTCACGGACGCCGATTTGAGGGATGCCGATTTCTCGGGCGCGGATCTCAGCTTCGCCGATTTTACCGGCGCGTTGCTGGACGGATGCACATTCGATAACGCCCTTTTGGAAAGCGCCAAGATAGTAATCAGTGATCAGCGATCAGATCTCTGATATATCCTGGCCTCTGATGCCGACATTCCGCACCCCGCCTATTGGACCTATAGAAATTCCTGAAAGGGTGAATGGTGTTGATGGCACAATTGGCGAGGATGCGGAATCCGATTTAGTTCCCTGAGGAGGAAATATATAAACCTATTACTTAAAAAACTTGCCTATTTTCTCCCCCCGATAAATAGTAAATCCATGCTCTATAAATCAGGCCTTCTTGCCCTTTTTGCCTTTTCTGTCTTTACGTTTCCCGCCCACGCCAAGCCCCAAACAGCGCTTGCCATGACGGGCGAGCCTCTCTATCCGCCCGCATTCACCCATTTCTCCTACGCCAACCCCCAAGCCCCCAAAGGCGGCACGCTGAAACTGGGCGCAACGGGAACTTTCGACAGCCTCAATCCTTTTATCGTACGCGGCCAGCCCCCGCTAGGCCTCGCGACGGGCACGATGCCTTTGGTCTATGAAAGGCTGATGAATTACGGCTGGGACGAACCCTTCACGCTTTACGGCGAACTTGCCGAATCCGTCGAAGTCGGGGACGACCGTTCCAGCATCATTTTTTATCTGAACAAAGCCGCCCGCTTTTCCGACGGCAAGCCCGTAACGGCGGACGATGTTTTGTTTTCCTTCGAAACCCTGCGCGACAAGGGGCGGCCCAACCACCGCACCTATTATAAAAAAGTGGCCTCGGCGGAAAAACTTTCGCCTTTAAGCGTTAAATTTACCTTCAAACGCGACGAAAAAGGCGCGATCAACCGCGAACTGCCGCTGATCATAGGGCTTTTGGCCGTTTTGCCAAAGCACGACTGGCAAGACCGCGACTTCAACGAAACGACGTTGCGCATCCCCATCGGCTCCGGCCCTTATAAAATATCATCGGTCGATGTCGGACGTTCCATCACATACGAACGCAATCCCTTATATTGGGCGAAGGATTTGCCGGTCAAGCGCGGCCTATTCAACTTCGATAAAATCCGCGTCGATTACTACCGCGACGACGGCGTTTCGCTGCAGGCCTTCAAAGCCGGCCTTTACGACATGCGCCGCGAGGCCGATCCCGCCAAGGCAGCCGCGGCCTATGACTTCCCTGCCGCAAGGGAAAAGCGCGTGCGGCTGGAGCGGCTGGAGCATCACCGCACGGAACCGGCCTACGGCTACATCCTGAACACGCGCCGCGCCCTTTTTGCCGACCCTGTCTTGCGCGCCGCCATGCAATACACGCTTGATTTCGGTTGGATCAACCGAAACTTTTTTTACGGTCAGTACAAGCGCGTCGACAGCTTTTATCCGAATTCGGAACTTGTCGCGCCGCCGAAGCCGGAAGGAAAAGAGCTTCGCCTTCTAACGGCGTTTCGCGACAAACTACCGGCGGATATTTTTAACGAGCCGGTCACGCCGCCCGACGCGCGTTCCGCCGATCAGTTTCGCGCCGATCTTTTAAAGGCCGAAGCGATGCTGCGCGACAAAGGCTATGCCCTCAAGAACAACCGGCTTTTTTCGCCGCACGGTGAAGCGGTGGCTTTCGAGATATTGCTGGGCGACCCTTCGGAAGAAAAAACCGCCCTAAATTGGGCCGCTTCGCTTGAGCGACTGGGCATCGCCGCGCGCATCCATACTGTGGACAGCGCGCAATACCAATCGCGGCTGGCTTCTTTCGACTTCGACGTGACGGCGAACAAATGGGTCAGCTCGCTCTCCCCGGGGAACGAACAAATGTACTATTTCGGCTCACCCGCAGCCGATCAAAAGGGAAGCCGGAATTACGCGGGCATCAAGGACCCCGTCGTCGACGCACTTGCTCAAGCCATAACGAACGCCGCCTCTCGCGAAGAGCTTGTGGCGGCCGCCCATGCTCTTGATCGCGTTTTGATGCGCGGGCATTATTTCGTTCCCCTGTATTACCAAAGCGCCGACACCATCGCCTCGTGGACGCGAATCCAGCGCCCCGCCCGCCTGTCCCTTCACGGCAATATCCTTGAAAGCTGGTGGAGCGCATCAGAAGGCAGATAGCAGGGATCAGAAGGCAAAATCTCCTATAGCGTCATCCCTCGCAAAAGCGGAATCCGCCTTTTGAAAAACGCAAAAAGAGCCGTCAATAAATGCCAGGAACAATTCGCCAAGTCCGCTTGGCATAAGATTTATATTCCGGAAAAGCCTCCTTCAAAACCTTTTCCTCGAAATAAATGCGCACAAGCTGCAACGAAAATTGCAGAATCATCAAAGCGAACGCCGGAAAGGAAAGGAAAGTTATGACCATGCCCATCGTCGCCAGCGCCTCGGCCAAATACAAAGGATGCCGAACAAACGCATAAGGCCCGCGCGTCACCAAGCGCCGCCCCTCCGGCAAAATCGAAAAGGACCGTCCCAAAACCGACATGACGAAAAGCGACAAACTGTTTCCCGTCACGACCAAAACCATGGCGATGCTTTGCGCCCACAAAGGCAAATCCCCTCGCGGCGTGAAAAAAAACAATCCCGCCATTGAAAAGCCGCCAAAAAGAGCGGCCAGCGAAGGCCAAACGCCGGCAAAGGGCGTAACGGGCGGCAACCTCATAACATAAAGAATAGAAATGCAAAGCGCATTCATGCCCACCAGAACAACCGTCAGCGCATAGCCCATTTTTTGCGGTCCCGACGCCAGAAAATCCTCTGCCGAGAGAACAAGGAAAGCGTTTCTGAAGTAATTGGCGGCCGCAATCGCCAATGCAAGCGACAACGCGACGCGCACAAAAAGCTCAATCAAATAACGCGCGCGTGAAAGAGAATATTTCTTTTTCATAAGTTATTCTTTCTGGTAAATAACAAAGAAGACCTTGGCGTTCTTTTATTAAAGAGCAATTAATCCAGTAAAGCCGTTCCCGCTTGCAATTTTTGGAAGTGTTTTCATGCCCTTTCCCGTACAGCAAATCCCGCATGGCTGGCTTGTGCTCGACAAGCCGCTTGGCCTCACCTCGACGCAGGCGTTGGGCAAAGTCCGTCGGCTTCTGAACGGCAAGAAAGCGGGACACGGCGGAACGCTGGATCCTCTGGCGACCGGGCTTTTGCCGCTGGCCTTTGGCGAGGCGACCAAGCTCATCCCCTATGTGATGGAAGGGGATAAAGCCTACGAATTCATCGTTAAGTGGGGCGAGGCGCGCGCAACCGACGATGCCGAAGGCGCAGTGACCTCGACAAGCGAATACCGCCCAAGCATCGATCAAATCCGCGAAGCGCTTCCCGCTTTTATAGGCAGAATCTCACAGAAGCCCCCCTCCTATTCAGCCATTAAACTGGACGGCGAGCGCGCATACGATCTGGCGCGCAGCGGCGAGAAGGTAGACATCGCCGAGCGGGACGTGGTCATCCACAGCCTCGAACTTATTGAAATTATTGATAAGGATTCCGCTTCGTTCCGCGTTTCCTGCGGCAAGGGAATGTATGTCAGAGCCTTAGCTAGAGATATGGCTGTGAAATTAGGGACATTCGGGTATGTAAAGCAATTAAAACGAACAAAAGTAGGCCCATTTACGCTTCAAAACGCCGTTTCAATGGATTTTTTGGAGGGTTTAAGCGCAAAAAACGAGGCCAGAACCGCCCTTTTGCCTATAAAAGCAGCGTTATGGAGCATACCGACACTAGCCTTAACCGCAAACGAGGCAAATTCTCTTCGTTTAGGCAAAAAAATACTCATTCGCCCCCAAAACATCGAACTTGTGCAGCATAATTTGGTCTTTGCGGAGTATGACGGCGTCCCCATAGCCATTCTAGAGCCCATAGCCGGCGAATTTCGAATTGTGCGCGGATTCCATTTCTGAACCGCCTATGCCATTGTGCATTTTATGAACATTCCCCGCATCATCATCGGCATCGACCCAGGACTGCGCCATACAGGATGGGGCATTATATCCCAGCAAGGCAACCGCTTGGGCTATATCGCCGCTGGGCGTATTGATCCGCCGCCCGGGCTTTCCGTCTCTTTGCGGCTGCTTCGCATCGCCGAAGGTCTTACGGATATCATGCAAAAACATGCGCCCTCCGAAGCCGCTATCGAAGAAACTTTTTTCCATAAGAATGCGCGCTCCGCGTTGCTTTTGGGGCAGGCGCGCGGATGCGCTATTCTGTCCTTGGCGCAAAACGGGCTTCATGCGGCCGAATATGCGGCCACGCGCATCAAGCAATCCGTCACAGGCAACGGACATGCCGAAAAAGGACAGGTTCAAGCGATGATCGGCATTTTGCTGCCCGGTTCGGGCAAATTGGCCACCGATGCCGCCGATGCCTTGGCTGTAGCGATAACCCACGCCCACCATTATTCCCCGTCTTGCTAAAAATCCCAAAAAGAGTACAAATAGGGAACTAATACCAGCATGCGTGAAGTGACTCGTTATGGTCACGAGCGGTTGCGAGGAGTCTGCCACTTACCGTATTTGAGCTTTTGCATTAACAACAAACATTTTCAGTACGGTAAGTGGCAGGCGAGGCGCAGAGCGAGTGAAGTTAAGGAATATCGATACGTTCATTGGTTGTTTGGTGTAATGGAAATCCCATGATCGGCAAACTCAGCGGCAGGATAGATACCCTTTCGGGCTCGCACGTCATAATCGACGTCGGTGGCGTCGGCTATGTCGTCGCTTGCTCGGCGCGAACGCTGCGCGCGCTTGGCGCAAAAGGAGAAGCCGCCAGCCTTCTCATCGAAACGCAAGTGCGCGAGGATGCCATCAATCTATACGGCTTCGCGGACACCGAGGAACAAAGTTGGTTCCGCTTGCTGACCACCGTGCAGGGCGTGGGCGCGAAAGTGGCCCTGGCCGTCCTTGGCGCAATATCTCCCGACCGGCTTGCTGCCGTTATCGCCTCTCAGGATAAAGGGGCGTTGACCGAAGCCGACGGCGTCGGCTCCAAATTGGCTTTAAGACTTGTGACGGAACTTAAAGACAAGGTTCCCGCCTTCATGGCTTCCGCCACGCCCCTCGCCGCAAAACAGAAAGGCGATCTTGCCGTTTCCAATATTGTCAACGATGCCCTTTCGGCATTGTTGAATCTTGGCTATCGGCGAAGCGAAGCCTTTGCAGCCGTAGCGGCGGCGCATCAACACCAGCCCGACGCCGCCTTGGACGCCCTGATCCGCGCCAGCCTTGCCGAATTAAGCCGGAAGGAAAACGCCGCATGACGCCCATGCCTGACCGCCTTGTCGCGCAAAGCGCCCAGCCCCGTGACGCGCCCGATGTCGCCTTGCGCCCGCAGATGCTTGACGATTTTACGGGACAGGAGACGCTTCGCTCGAATCTCAAGATTTTTATCACGGCGGCCAAACAACGCGGCCAAGCTCTCGACCACGCGCTCCTGTTCGGCCCGCCAGGCCTTGGCAAAACCACGCTAGCGCAAATCATCGCCCGCGAACTTGGCGTCAATTTCCGGGGCACCTCTGGCCCCGTTATCGCGCGCGCAGGCGATCTGGCCGCGCTTTTGACCAACCTCCAGCCGCACGATGTTTTGTTCATCGACGAAATCCACCGCCTGAATCCGCAGGTGGAGGAAATCCTCTACCCGGCGATGGAAGATTTCCAGCTCGATCTGATGATCGGCGAAGGCCCCGCCGCCCGCTCCGTGCGCATCGATTTGCCGCCCTTCACCCTTATCGGCGCGACAACGCGCAGCGGTTTAATCACTCGCCCCTTGCGCGAGCGTTTCGGCATTCCCTTGCGCCTTCAATTCTATGCGCCGGATGAACTGCAAATCATCATTCTTCGCGCGGCCGAAAAGATGGGGCTGGGCATAACCGCCGACGGCGCATCCGAAGTCGCGCATCGCGCGCGGGGAACGCCGCGCGTGGCGGGGCGCCTGTTGCGCCGCGTGAGGGATTTCGCCTCCGTGGCGGGATGCGCCTCGATAGACGCCAAGGCGGCGGACGACGCCCTATCGCGCCTTGAGGTCGACCGCCTGGGCTTCGACGCGATGGACAGGAAATACCTGCGCCTGATCGCCGACAATTACGGCGGGGGGCCTGTGGGCGTCGAAACGCTTGGGGCGGCTTTGGCAGAACAGCGGGACGTTCTGGAAGACGTCGTGGAGCCCTATTTGATTCAGCAAGGGCTTATCCAGCGAACGCCAAGGGGACGCATGCTGACCGAAGCGGGCTATAAGCATATTGGCCTTAGCCTTCCGGCCGGAAGACAAGGCGATTGGTTTCCAGCATTACAGGAAAAAACAGATGACGAAAGCGACGCCTAAATTCGACCCTTCCGCGCCCCAACACATTGCAGTCCGCGTTTACTACGAAGACACGGACGCCGAGGGAGTTGTTTACTACGCCAATTACCTGAGGTTCGCGGAGCGCGGCCGAACGGAATTTTTGCGCAGCTTAGGTTATGACCTCCATCAAGTCAGAAAGGATTATAACTTGCTTCTTGTCGTGAGGCGCGCCGAAATCGATTACCTGGCCTCCGCAAGGCTAGACGATCTGCTTGATATCCAAACCGAAATAGCCGAAGTGCGCAACGCCAGCCTCACGATGAAGCAGATTGTAAGCTGTAACGGCAAGATTTATGCTCAAATAAACGTCGTTTTGGTCGCCGTCAGCCAATTGGGCAAACCCACCCGCATACCGCCCCAATTACGCCAGATTTTTGGACAATAGACTTCAGACGGCTTGTTCCCTTAGAAAATCCGGCTCTTATCCTATTTCAAACCTTGTTTTTCTAAAGCGAATGCCCTTTATTGACCGGATGCGAATCTGAAACCTCTAGCCGTTAGAATCTCATGGATGCCTCGCCAGTCACTTCCGTTAATGCCTTGCAATTAGCAGGGTCCATCTCATCCAACGATATGTCCCTTATGGGGCTCTTCGGCCACGCGGACATCGTCGGAAAAATCATTATCGCCTCCCTTTTGCTGGTTTCCGTCCTGACTTGGGCGATCATTTTTGACAAAATCGGCAAAGTGCGCCGCCTAAAGGGAAAGGCCGAGGTTTTCGAGGAACGCTTTTGGTCCGCCGGTTCGCTGGATGTGCTTTTTGACAAAGTGCGCCGCCCCACCGACCCGATGCAGGCGGTGTTTGTTGCCGGCATGAAAGAATGGCGCAGCGCGCAAGACAAAGGCCTGTTTGCCAATCCTGCGAGCCGCAGCACCGTGATGGCGCGCATCGACCGCGTTTTGCAAGTCACCATCGGGCGCGAGATGGCAATGGTCGAAACGTGGATGACTTTTCTCGCCTCCGTCGGCTCCGTCGCGCCATTTATCGGCCTTTTCGGCACTGTCTGGGGCATCATGCACAGCTTCATCGGCATTGCGCAGGCGCAAAACACCAGCCTTGCCGTCGTGGCGCCCGGCATCGCGGAATCGCTTTTGGCGACCGCTGTCGGCCTGATCGCCGCCATACCCGCCACGACCGCCTTCAATAAGTTTTCGACGGAAATCAACCGCTACGGCTCGCGGCTCGACAATTTCGCCAACGACTTCACGACAACGCTATCGCGCAATCTCGAGGATGCGAAAGCGTCCACGGGCGCGGAAGGAGACACCGGATGGCGGCGCAAATGATGCATGCGGGCGGCGGGCGCGGTCCGCGGCGCCGCTCTTCCCGTCCGGTTTCGGAAATCAACGTGACGCCCTTTGTCGATGTCATGCTGGTTTTGCTCGTCGTTTTCATGGTGACGGCGCCGATGATGACCGTCGCCGTGCCTATCGATTTGCCGAAAACGCAGGCGCGCACCGTCAGCCAAGACAAAGAGCCTTTGGTCGTCAGCATCGACTCGAACGGCCGCGTCTATGTGCAAGATAAAGCCCTGCGCACCGAAGAGCTTATCCCAAAACTGAAGGCGATTACCGGCTCTAATCCCGAAGCGCGGATTTTCGTGCGCGGCGACCGCAGCATCGCTTATGGCCGAATCATGGAAGTCATGGGCTCGATCAGCTCCGCCGGATTTGTCAAAGTCGCGCTTGTCGCCGAATTGCCGCAGGGCCGCTCCTCTCGATGAGATACGTTCCCACAGTCAATGATCACGGCTTGTCGCGGGGCTTGACCGCTTCGGCGGGGCTTCATTTTCTGCTTTTCCTTTTTACGATTTTCGGGCTGCCGCGCCTTATTCCGCCCCTGCCCGCGCATCACGAGCCGGTGCCCTTCGAGATCGTGACCATCGCCGAGATCACCAACACGCGCATAGGCGACAACCAGGAATCCAATCCCCCGCCGGCGGCGGCTCCCTTGCCTCAGCCGAAGCCCGAACCGGTGGCCGAGCCAGAAAAACCGAAAACGCCCGCGCCTCCCAAAGCGGACGAACCGAGCCTCGATAAAGTTTTCGAAGGCCTCAAGAAATCGCAGAAACCCGCCCCGAAGCCGAAGCCCGCCGAGGAAAAACCGGCAGCGCAACAAAGTTCCCTTGCCAGCGTTTTAAAAGACGTCGCGAAGATGAAACCTGCGCCTGCCCAAAGGGCGGCGGCGACTGGCGACGCGAAGACGCAGGCGCAATCCGGCGTGGGTCCCTCTTTCTCCTCACGCCTGACGATCACCGAAGAAGACGCGCTGCGCCGACAGATTGAGCAATGCTGGAACCCGCCCATCGGCGCCCGCGACGCGCAAAGCCTGGTCGTCGAAGTGCTGATCGACGTGAACCCCGACCGCACAGTCGCGAATGCGGAAGTGGTTGACAAAATGCGCTATGCAAGCGATCCTTTCTTCCGCGCCGCCGCGGACGCCGCGATCCGCGCCGTTCACAATCCCCGCTGCAGTCCGCTTGAACTCGCGCCCGATAAATACGAACAATGGAAACGCATCGATTTTCTTTTTGATCCGAGGGACATGCTATGAACTCTAAACCATCCAGAACAATCTTTTTCGTGGGCATTTTCGCCCTTTTGGCGGCATTCTTCTGCGCGGGAACGGCGCAAGCGGAAGTGAAGGTCGATATCACGCGTGGCGTGGTGGAGCCTATTCCTATCGCTGTTCCCGCCTTTTTCGGCGCCTCAAGCTCCGAAGCCCAATACGGCCGCGATATCGCGCAGGTCGTGAGCAACGATCTGGTGCGCTCCGGCCTTTTCAGCGCGGTGGACGCGCGCAGCTTTTTGCAAGACGCTAATTCGCTGGTGGTCCAGCCCAAATTCGCCGATTGGCGCGTTTTGAACACGCAAGCCCTTGTCGTCGGCAAGGTCGAATTGCAGCCCGACGGCAGGCTGAAAGTCGAATTCCGCCTGTGGGACGTTTTTACGGAACAGCAAATGACGGGACTTTCCTATTTCACGGTTCCGAACAACTGGCGGCGCGTCGCGCATATCGTCGCAGATTCGATTTATAAGCGCGTGACGGGCGAAAACGGCTATTTCGATACGCGCGTCGTTTACATCGCCGAAACCGGCCCCGCGAACAACCGCGTCAAGCGCCTCGCCATTATGGATCAGGACGGCGAAAACAACCGCGTTCTGTCCGACGGCCGCGCGATGGTCATCACGCCGCGCTTTTCGCCGACCATGCAGCAGATCACCTACATGGCCTATTACAACAACCGTCCGCGCGTGTATCTGTTCAACATTGAAACGGGAACGCAAACGGTGCTCGGCGATTTCGACCGCATGACGTTCGCCCCCCGCTTCGCGCCGGACGGCCAGCGCGTCGTTTTCAGCTTGTCGGATGGACGCGGCAATTCCAACATCTACACGATGGATTTGCGTTCGCGTAACGTCCAGCAATTGACGACGGGCACGTCGATCAATTCCGCGCCGTGTTTTTCGCCGGACGGGCAATCCATCGCGTTCGAATCCGACCGCGGCGGCTCGCAGCAGATTTACGTCATGCGCGCGAACGGCAGCAATCCGCAACGCATCAGCTTCGGCAACGGCCGCTATGGCACGCCGGTCTGGTCGCCGCGCGGCGATTTGATCGCCTTTACCAAGATGCAAGGCGGCCATTTCTATATCGGCGTCATGCGCACGGACGGCAGCGGCGAACGCCAGCTTGTCGAGGCGTGGCATGCCGAAGGCCCCACATGGGCGCCCAACGGCCGCGTTTTGATGTACTTCAAGCAATCGCCTTCCCGCAGCGGCTCGATCCCGCGTTTGTATTCCATCGATCTGACGGGATATAACGAGCGGCAAATGCCGACCCCGACGGACGCGTCCGACCCCGCCTGGTCGCCGTTGCTGCCATAGCAGATGGCAGAAGGCGGATGTCAGATGTCGGAAGGCAGAGGGCAGAAAGAATAAGACTGTGTCATTCCCGCGCATGCGGGGATCCATCTTTCTTCATCGAAGAGGGATTTCCTCTTTTTTCAGCAGCGCTTTTTTAATCCCCATCCCGCCCGTAAATCCGCCCATCCCTTTTGCGCCCACGACGCGATGGCACGGGACAAGATAAGGCACAGGGTTCGCGCCGCAGGCTGCGCCGACAGCCCTCGCCGCCCTAGGGTTGCCTATCTGCCGCGCTATCTCGCCATAAGAACGCACCTGCCCCGAAGGAATGGCGGCAATGGCAGCCCAAACAGCTTGCTGAAAAGGCGTGCCGATAAGCACAATAGGTTTCTTTTCAAATTCCGTTAAATCCGCGCCTTTCACAAACGCGGTGCTGGGCCATTCCCTTTGCCATTGCATCAAAATATCTTTCGCCTTGCGCCTGCGCAGGAAAGCGATCCGGCCTATTTCGCCTTTTTCCGTTACGGCAACTATAAGCCGTCCTGCCGTAGAAGTTGTTATTCCCCAAGTCATCCGCGCAGGCGGTATTTGCCCCGTTCTTATTCTCATAAATGCGTTCTACCGGCAATAGGAAAAAGTGAGTCACACAGGTCTCGAGCGGTTGCGAGGAGCTTATCGCTCGCTAAACTTAATAAGGCATGGGAATCCTGTTTAAGCCCAGCAAGCGATAAGCGAGGCACAGAGCGAGTGAAGTCAAACTGAATAACCGCATTCATTGATCGATTTGTACAAACGCAGTATCCGTCAGACTCCACCCGCCGCCCGCATCCTTCACAAGCACCAGCCCTTGCGCCGCGAGCCCTTCCATAAGGTCGTCGAAAGAGCCGCTATAGGAAACGTCGATCTGGCTTGCGGCTGTCCCTAGGGAAAGGGTATCTACCCGCGCGACTTGATGGACTTTTTCCAGCCGTTGTTTGGTTTGCGCGAAAGCAGCCAAGGAATTGGTTTGAACGGCCACAGTCAGATGCGTCACAGGTCCTTGAAGAGCTTTAACCGCCCCCGCCTGAACGGAAACGCCCTGCCTTTTCTGAATGGCCGAAGGCTTAAAATGGATGGTGTAAACGCCGATATAGCGCACCGATGAAACGCGCTCGCTCTGCACCTCGAAACTTTGCACAAGGGAAGCCAGCGCGTCGTCGCTCATCTTCGCGCCGTTGTCGGCCATGTTGAGACGGGCGCAAAGCTCCGAATAAGCCGCGCGCTCGGCCTGCATCAGCGCCTTGTCGCGGGCTTTCGCGGCAGTGTCAGCCGTCACGTCCGCCGTAATATCGGCTACGGTGTAAATTTCGCTTGAGGGCGCGGAAGGGGAAGGCAATTCCTTAACGACGGGCGATTCGTCCGAAGGCTCCCCTTCGATGATCGTGGGCGGCAAATTGTCCGTAACAGACTGGGCATGAGCCGCCGCCGCAAAGAGAATCAGGAAAAGAAAAAGAGCAATACGCATAACAGGCCGCTTTTTGAAAGGTTCGCCCTTAGACTAATCCCAAGGCAATTCCTTTACATCAAAAATTATGCTAACCAGCGTTTACATCTTATTCCCACTGGTTCTTGCAATGTCCGATTCCAATTCCAAAGCATCCTCCCGCAATGCCTATGCCGAGGCGGGCGTCGATATCGACGCCGGAAACGCCCTTGTGAATGTGATCAAGCCCTTGGCGAAATCGACCTCGCGCATCGGCGCGGATGCGGGGCTTGGGGGCTTCGGCGCGCTTTTCGATTTAAAAGCCGCCGGATATAAAGATCCGATTCTGGTCAGCACCACGGACGGCGTCGGCACGAAGTTGAAGATCGCCATCGACGCCAAAAAGCACGATACCGTCGGCATCGATCTGGTCGCTATGTGCGTAAACGATCTGATCGTTCAGGGCGCCGAGCCTCTCTTCTTCCTCGATTACTTCGCCACCGGCAAATTGGATGTCGCCGCCGCCGCCGAGGTCGTTAAAGGCATCGCGGAAGGCTGCCGCCAAGCGGGCTGCGCCCTTGTGGGCGGCGAAACGGCGGAAATGCCCGGCATGTACGGCGCGGGCGATTACGATCTGGCGGGTTTTGCCGTCGGCGCGGTCGAACGGCAACGCCTTCTGCCGCGCGAGGATATTGTGGCCGGAGACATCGTTCTCGGCCTCGCCTCAAGCGGCGCGCACAGCAACGGTTTTTCGCTGGTGCGCAAGATCGTGGCGCAGGAAAAGATTTCTTACGACTCTCCAGCACCCTTCAGCCCTTCGCAATCTCTGGGCGACGCGCTTCTCGCTCCGACGCGCATCTACGTAGCCGCCATGCTCAAAGCCATAAAGGCCGACACCGTCAAAGCCATGGCGCATATTACGGGCGGCGGCCTTTTGGAGAATATTCCCCGCGTCTTGCCCAAGGGCATGGGCGTGACGCTCAACGCCGCGGCTTGGCAAGTGCCGCCTGTTTTCCGCTGGCTGGCCAAATGCGGCAATATCGACGCGCATGAAATGGCGCGCACGTTCAACTGCGGCATCGGCATGGCCGTGATCGTCTCGCCTGAGCAGGAAAAACACGCGACGGACATTCTTTCCGAAGCTGGCGAAAAAGTTTATCGCATCGGGGTTGTCGAAAGTCGCGACAAAGGCGAAGCGGTGCGCATCGAAAACAGCGGGGAGGTATGGCCATGCTAAAAGTAGGCGTTTTGATCTCCGGCCGCGGCAGCAATTTGCAGTCTTTGATCGCGGCCTGCAAAACGCCTGGCTTTCCGGCGCAAATCGTTTGCGTAATTTCGAACAGAGCCTCCGCCAAAGGCTTGGATCATGCCCGCGACGCGAACATCCCTGCATTCGTCATCCCCCACAAAAACTTCCCCGACCGACAAAAATTCGAAGAAGCGTTGGACACGAAGCTGAGCGAGCACGGGGTTCAGCTAGTCTGCCTTGCCGGTTTTATGCGCATTCTGACCGCGTGGTTCGCCGAAAGGTGGCAAGATCGGCTGGTGAACATTCATCCCTCGCTTTTGCCTTCTTTTCCGGGCGTTGATACGCACGAGAAAGTCATCGCGTACGGCGCAAAACTCACGGGCTGCACGGTCCATTACGTTCGCGCGGAAATGGATCACGGCCCCATTATTTTGCAAGTGGCCGTGCCCGTTTTGCAGGACGACACGGCAGATGCGCTGGCGGCGCGCGTCTTGAAGGCCGAACATAAGGCCTATCCCGCCGCGCTGAAATTGATCGCCGAAAACCGCGTGAACGTTCATCAAGAACGCGCCTTCATCGCAGACGCCGCGCCGTCCTGCGACGCGCTTTTCAACCCCGCGGCTGATTTTTAGCGCTTAAATTCTTGATAAACGTGACCCACGGCGCCACGCGCTGCTCCCACTGATAATTTTTCTGGAAGTAAGAGACCTGCCCGCGCAATTTGGCCTCGGTTTTTGCGGGATCCTTTTCGCGCTCGGCCATCGCCTCCAAAACGGCTTCGGCAAAGGCGTCGTAATCGATGGACATATCGAAGCGCAAAGGATCGTCCGGCGCCTCGATGAAAATTTGCCGCCCATAATACGAAGCCGTTTCAGGCAAAGCGGCCCTGTTCGTCAAGACAACATCCAATCCCGCCGCCATGCCTTCGATCAGCGATATGCACGAGGTTTCCGGCCACGGATTGGGCATTAGCATAACCGAGGCACGTTGCATGCGCTCGATCAGTTTAAGCTGGCCGACCATGCCCAAATGGGCGATGTTCGGCTGCCCGCGAAGCCATTCGATATACACGGCGTCTTTTTCGGCGTTGCGCGAGGGGTTGAGGTTGCAAAACATCTCGACGCTGAAATCCGCTTTTTTCGCGCGAATTTTGTCAAGAATCGGCGGCACATGAAACGCGCCGCGCGCGAAAGAACCGGCGAAAAGCAGAACGGGCGGCTTATCCTTCGCCGCCCAAACGGATTCCCTGATGCCGCGCAAGGCCGGGTTCATGGCATTGCGGATAACGGTTTGCTGCCATTTAGGGCGCGCGGCGGCTTGATTGGTTTTTTTCTGCCATTCGCTCACGTAGACCACGCCGTCGAAACTGTCGAGCGCGGGAGTCATGGGCGGCGCGAAAAGGCTTTCATGCATCCACGCGATAAGCGGCGCTTTGGTGTGGACGCGCACAAGGCCGACCAGCTCGGCCGTCCACCGGCCGCAAAAAATATAGGCGTCGTAGGGAACCTTGCCCAGTTCCTCGCTCAAGGCCTGAAGCGGCAGACTTTTGATTCCATGGGCTTCCTGCGGCGCAGGCACGCGGTTAAAAAACGTGCACGCAATGCCGCTTTTAACCATTTCACGCGCCAAAAAGCAAATGGCGGAGGTCGTGCCCCCCAAAGGCTCGTCGGCCTCCGGTCGGGCGGCATCGTAAAAATAAACAAAATCGATGAACGCGATGCGCATGGAGGGAGAGGGCTGAGGATTTTTCAAGTTTTCTTCACAATTTCAATTTAGCATTGTACAAAGCGTTTGAATCATAGAGTTATACGTCGTCATGGCAAGCTCCCTTTTAACCCGCCGCCAATTTCTTCAGGCAAGCCTCGCGGCCTCGCTGGCGGGCGCGTCTTTGCTGGCAGGCGGCGCTGCCATGGCCGCCCCTGTCGGCAAACGGCCTCAGCCATCGCATAAGCCGCGCGCGCCGCGTCTGCTGATGATCGACCCGGGGCATGGCGGCCGCGACCCGGGCGCGATCAGCCGAACGGGAACGAAAGAAAAAGACATCACCTTCGATATCGCGCGCCGCATGGCCAAGGCGTTTGCGGGACGCGCGGGAATCAATGTCAAAATGACCCGAAACGAGGATATTTTTCTTCCCTTGGCCGAGCGCGTTCGCATCGGGCGCGACGCGCGCGCCGATTTGTTTTTGTCCATCCATGCCGACAGCGCGCCGAACATGGGAGCGCGGGGCTTGTCGGTTTATACGCTGTCGTCCAAAGCCTCGGACGATTTCGCCAAAAATCTGGCCGATCATGAAAACGAGGCGGATTTGATGGGCGGCATGGATCTGCCCCCCGCCGACAAGGAAGTGACCGCCATTTTGATGGACCTGGCCGCCCGCCAGACGCGCAACACCGCCGAGCACGCGCGCGCGACTTTCATCAAAGGCGTGAGCCGCGACTGGCGGCTTCTGGAACGCCCGATGCGCGCCGCGAATTTCGTGGTCTTGCGCGCGCCGGATGTGCCCTCGATGCTGGTCGAAACGGGCTTCCTTTCCAATCCACAGGATGAAAAAATCCTTTGCCAGCCCGTGCAGCGCGAAAAAATCGCGCAAGTGATGGCCAAAACCATCGGCGCGATCTTGGATAGCTCGCTGTTCGCTTAGAGCGGTTCATTGTGCTTGGAGAAGTATCTTTTCCGTTGCCTTCCGACAGATCTCGGGGCGTGTCATTCCGTGTCCATCGACAGATCCAGCGGCATGTCATGTGTGGACGGCTTCTGAGAGTCAAGGGGAATTGACGGAACGATAACAA
>CAZFCA010000001.1:5991-132987 GCA_964517415.1 uncultured Rhodospirillaceae bacterium | reverse complement strand
GCGACTTATCCACAGATTTTATGGGGATACGCTTTTGCATACCTTAGCAACCTATAATAGTAATAAATACACACTTAAGTGTTCATTGACTTTCATTTTGTTTCGTTCCCATGCGCCTGCCGATCGCTTTTAATCTTTTTGTTGCTGCGGCAGGCCTTTTATTCATATCGGCGTGTTCGCCGTCCGCCGAGCTAATCGCGACGGAATCCATCGATCCCACAGGCGGCCTTTCGCGCGAGGACTATTTGGCCCTGCGCGAAAGAGGCGGGGAAGCCGTGAAGAAAAAGGAAACCCCACCCGCCGCCAAAAATCCGGAAATTGACAAATCAGCCTCTCTCGCGCGGCTGAACAAGCCCGTCAGCGTCAACGTGACGGAAGCGGTTCCCGTTCGCGACGTTTTGATGGAGCTTGTCTCCAAAACCGGCCTTAACATGCAAATCGATCCGCGCGTGCAAGGCGCTGTGATCCTTTCGGCGAAAGACCAGCCCTTCGGCCAAGTTTTAAGGCGCATTTGCGAGATGGCCGACTTGCGCTATACCGTGGACGGCGCGTTCATCCGCATCGAGCCGGACGAGCCTTACCAAAAATCCTATCGCCTCGATTACCTCAGCCTTCATCGCCGCGCCACCAGCGATACGTCCATCGCGACGAACGTCTTTGATGTGGACGTGACGACGGGCGGGACAAACGGCAGCGGCGGCGCCAGCACGTCAAGCGCTTCGGCCAAGGAAAACAATTCGACGGCCAAGGTGCAAGCGGTTTCCGAAGCCAATTTCTGGGCCGAGACCGAAAAGTCCGTTGCGCAAATCCTCGGCGCAGGAGAGGCGCGAAAAGGCACCGCCAAGGCCACGTTCAGCATCGACAGGCAGGCGGGCATCGTCACCGTTTTCAGCGATCAAAAGCGGCATCAGGCGGTTGAACGCTATTTTTCTGAATTGAGGCGAAAATCCTCCGCGCAAGTCCTTATCGATGCGCGGATTATCGAGGTCGAGCTGGACGAAGCCTATAAATCCGGCATCGATTGGAGCGGCATCGTGCACGACTTGGGCGCGCAGGCCATCGGCGCGGCGGCCTCGTTCGGAACCAAGCCCGCTTTCGGCACGAACGGCTTTTTCACGCTGGGCGTGGACGCGAACAAGAATTTCGGCGGCATGATCAACCTCGTTCAAACCTTCGGCACGACCCGCGTTCTTTCCGCGCCGCGCTTGACGGTTTTGAACAACCAGACAGCCGTCATGAAAGTGGCGACCAATCAGGTCTATTTCGTGACGCAGGCGCAATTCACGACGACCACAAACGCCACGGGCGCATTGATCACGACCAATCCGATTTATACAAGCACGCCGCATACCGTTCCCGTCGGCCTCGTCATGACGGTGCAGCCGTCGATAGACGCCGAAAACAACCGCGTGACGATGACGCTTCGCCCCACCATATCGCGCGTCGTGGGTCAAGTTGACGACCCCTCCATCGGACTGAACGCCGCCATCGCGGGGGTCGCGGATCCCATTCATTCGAAGGTGCCCGTTCTGGCGGTGCGCGAGATGGATTCCGTTATCCAGCTTAAATCCGGCGAAATCGCCGTTCTGGGCGGCTTGATGCAGGACAGCTCGATCAACGAGGACAAAGGCATTCCAGGACTGGCCGACATTTACGGCTTTGGGAATCTTTTCAAGTCCCGCGACAACGACGGCAAAGTCAGCGAGCTTGTCATTCTTCTTCGCGCTACGATTTCCGACCAGCCCGAACCCGACGGCGCGGACAGCATGCTTTACGAGTATTACAACCGCGATCCGCGCCCCGTGAAAATGCCTCAGCCTTCCCTCAAGCCCATGCAGGGACCTGATGAACCCGATTCCACAACCTAGACGGAGAAAAGTAGCATGAAGAATTCCAACAAGGGCTTTACGCTGGTCGAATTATCCATCGTCCTCGTTATCATTGGCCTGATTATCGGCGGGGTTTTGACGGGACGCCAGATTATGCAAAACGCGCAAATCACGAACGCGGTCAATTCCATTCAGGCTTTCGAGGCGCAATTCCAGACCTATGTGCAGAATTACGGCGCGCTTCCTGGCGACGACGCCAAGGCCGACACGCGCTTCAGCAGCGTTCTGGCGCACGGCGACGGCAACGGCCTGTTAGGCGGAGCGTTCGACAGCGAAGCGCCGGAGGACGAAAGCCGCCTTCTGTGGTCTCATTTGCGCGGCGCCGGACTGATCAAAGGCGCGGGCGACGACACGAAACAGCCTGTCAATCCGTTCAGCGGCATCTATGGCTTCCAAAACGGCGCCTTCACAGGCACAAATACGCTGAAAGGGAATGTCATCTGTGTGAACGGCGTGCCGGGCGACGCCGCGCTTGCCATCGACTCGCGGCTGGACGACGGAGTCAGCAATGCGGGCAACGTCATGGGCATGGTCGGAACGGGAACGGCAGGCGAAGCGCTGGGCGCTGGCACGGTCGCTGCCTCCTATGAATCCGCGAAGTCTTATACTTTGTGCGGGAAGATGTGAGGAAACACAGTGGCGAAAGGATCGTCCTTGCGCCGCGGCTTCACGCTCGCGGAAATGGCCGTCGTCATCGTCATCATGGGATTGGTGATGATGACGATTTTGCCCGCGCTCGCGACCCTCAGATCCGCAAACCAGATGTCCCTTACCCAAAGCAATCTGCGCGGCTTGATGCTGGCGACGGCGGCCTATGTTCAGGCGAACGGCTGTCTGCCCTGCCCCGCAGTCCCAGGCATGACGGGCGCGAATTTCGGCAAGCTCGGAACGGGGGCAGCCTGCGGCGCGTGCAGCGCGCCCGAAGGCATTCCCCCCTTCGTCGCCCTTGGCATACCTTCATCGACCGCGCATGACGGCTGGGGGCATTGGATAACGATGCGCGTCGACCCAGCGTTGACGGCATTGCCGAACAGCCCGGGAACCGTCTTTGTGCCGCCTTGGGCGATCTGCACGGCCACGGACGCCTCGAAAGGCCTTTGCGTCAAAGACACATCGAGCAAAGGCTTTTGCGCCTCGGGGCTATCCAAGACCAACAGCGTCCGAGTGACTGTTCCGATGGGAGCCACGCAATACGCCGCCGTCCTATTTGTAAGCCACGGCAAGAACGGTTACGGCGCTTATGTCGCCGATCCTATTACTTCCGGCACCCTTTCCTTTCCCTCGCAAGGCTATGCCGCCTGCTCAGCGACAGGCGGGTTCGCGCGCTGCAACAGCAGCCATGCGTCCACGCAATTCTACGATGCCCAAACCTATGCGAACGATTATGATGCTTACGACGGCATTTTGTCATATGCCGACCGAAACGGGGTTGTCAGCATGCTGGGCACAGGCGCATGCAACACGGCGTGGTGACGCATGAACAAAATCATCCCCATGCGCAAGAACGAAGAAGGCTTAAGGCTTCGCCTTGGCGATATTTTGCGCCGCGACAGGCATGTCACGGAAGACCAACTTAAAATCGCCCTGCATGAGCAACGCCAAAGCAAGGCGCGGCTTGGGACTGTGCTCGTCAAGCTGGGCTTTTTAAAGGACGACGCGCTTGCGGGCGCGCTGGCCGCCCAAACGGGCTGCGCTCTCATCGACTTGAAACGCGTCGATCCCGACCCCGAGTTGATAGGTCGGTTGCCGCGCGCGGTGGCCGAGCGATGCCGCGTTCTGCCTCTTTCCTTCGAGGACGAGTGTTTGCGTTTGGCCGTCGCCGATCCGCTTGATATAGGCGCGATGGACGAAGTGCGCCGCTATTTCCCGCGCCGCGTGGAAATCGTCCAGTTGATCGCCTCGGAATCCGATATTATCGCAGCTATCGAGAACGCGGCGCATGCGCGCGTGGATTTCGACGAAATCGTTCAGGAGCTGGAAGGCGTCGCGGCCTCGCTTTCCCGCGAAGACAGCGCGTGGCAGCATCCCGTCGTCCGGCTCGTTGACAATATTCTGACGAACGCCGTTCGCGAGGGCGCGTCCGATATTCATCTGGAGCCGGAAAGCTCGTTCGTGCGCCTGCGCGTGCGCGTCGATGGCGTTCTGCGCCAAAAACACGCGCTGCATCGCGCCCATTGGCCGGAAATCTCGCACCGCCTCAAAATCATGGCAGGTATGAACATAGCCGACACGCGCAGCATGCAAGATGGCCGCTTTCACATGCAAATCGGCAACGCCGATATCGATTTTCGCATGGCCGTGATGCCAACCGTGCAAGGCGAAAACATCGTCATCCGCATCCTCGATCACCGCCGCGCGATGCTGCCTTTCGACAAGCTCGGCTACAGCGCGGCGACATTGGCGCGCCTTGAGCATATTCTCGAGCGGCCCGAAGGAATAGTCCTTGTCACCGGCCCGACGGGAAGCGGAAAGACGACGACCCTTTACGCCGTGCTGAAGCGGCTAAGCAGCGTCGACGTCAACATCATGACCCTTGAAGAGCCTGTCGAATACCAGTTCGACATGATCCGCCAAACCGCCATTCAGGAACAGCAAGGCCTGGGCTTCGCCGAAGGCGTGCGCGGCATTTTACGCCAAGCGCCGGATATCATTTTCGTCGGCGAAATCCGCGACGACGACACGGCGCGCATGGCCTTGCGCGCCGCTATGACGGGTCATCAGGTTTTTTCGACGCTTCATTGCAACGACTCGTTCGGCGCGTTGCCGCGCTTGAACGACCTAGGCCTGTCCTCGCGCATGATGGCGGAAAACGTAGGCGGTATTTTGGCCCAACGTCTTGTGAGAAAACTTTGCCCGAAATGCAAGCGCGTCCGCCCCCCGACAATAACAGAAACAAAAATTCTCGGTATCGGCAAGGAAAGCGCCCTGCCCTCTCCTGCGCTTGGCTTTGCCGAAGCGCAAAGCGTTATTGATGCGCCCGTGGCTCTTGCTGAAGCGCAAGGCTGCGAACACTGCGCGCATACAGGCTATCACGGAAGAATGGCGGTAACGGAAATATTGCGCATAACGCCGGAAATCGAGGAACTGATCGCAAAGGAATCTCCGCGAAAGGCGCTCCACAAGCAAGCCGTAAAGGAAGGCTTTTTATCGATGGCGGAAGACGGTATCGCCAAGGTTCTGCGCCATGAGACAAGCCTCGACGAACTTCGCCGCAACGTAGACCTGACGAGGCGAGCATGAGAATTGTTTTAAATTATGCCGTCATTCCCGCGCAGGCGGGGATCCAGCTGCTTATTGAAATGGAGGCCTGATCCGTGCCCTCCTTCGCCTATCGCGCTGTTCATGCCTCGGGACGCATCGCCCGCGGCGAAATGGCCGCCGCCAACGAAAACGAACTAGGCCATTACCTGAGCCAATCGGGGCTGGAGCTGATCCATGCGCGCGAAGTCGCGCAAAGAGCCATGCCCGCGCTTTTAGGTTCATGCAAAATTCATCCGCGCCATGCGGCGTCTTTTTTTGCGCGCATGCAGGATATGCTTTGCGCCGGAATTTCCTTCCCCGAAGCCTTGCGCGACTCGCAAAGCGCGACCGAAAACGTCGTTCTGGCGGAAGCCTTGGCGCAGATCGCGCAAGCCGTTGCGAACGGCAAAGGCATCGCGGCATCCTTCGCGCTCTATCCGCGCCTGTTTTCGTCCGTTTACATTGCCATGATCGGCGCGGGCGAGACAAGCGGTGACATGAAAACGGTCTTCGGGTCATTGGCCCGTTATGCCTCAAGCTCGGCGCAAACGCACGACCGTCTGCGCCGCGCGCTAAGATATCCCCTTTTTCTTTTCCTGGTGGCGGGAGGCGCGGTGGGATTTATGGCGTCGATGGTTTTGCCGCAAATCGCGCAATTCTTGAACGGCCTTGAAGCGCATCCCCCTTTCGCAACCCGCGCCCTGATATTCTTTTCCGAGGCCTTGAGCGCAGGCGGCGGAACCTTATTGTGGCTTACTTGCATAAGCGTCGCCGGTCTTTTTATAACGCGCCGTTTTTTTCCGCCTGCGGCTCTTTTTTGCGACCGGCTTCTTTTGCGACTTCCTATGGTGGGCCCCGTGCTGATGAAGGCTTCGCTGGCGCGTTTTGCGAACAGCTTTTCGCTTCTATTCCGCAGCGGGTGCGACGTCCGCCTCTCGCTTGCGCAAGCGAGGGAAACCCTTGGCAATCAAGCCCTTAAAAACGGCATCGAAAGAGCGGAGGAACGGCTCACATCCGGCGCGTCTTTGTCCATCGCTCTTGGCGAAGTCTTGCCCGCTTTCGCGCTGGGCGTTTTGCGCACAGGCGAGAAAAGCGGCAGTCTTGGCAAAAGCCTTGACGACATCGCCGCCGCTTACGACCGCGAGGCTATGGAATCCCTCGACGCTTTCATCGGCCTTCTCGAGCCTTGCCTGACGTTGGCGATAGGCGCGATTCTGGCATGGACCGTCATTGCGGTGTTAGGCCCGCTCTACGGCAGTTTGTCGGTTTTGGGAGGGCGTTTATGATGCGCGCTTTCTTTTCCCAACGCGTTGTTTTGATGATCGGCGACGATGGTCTTGTGGCCGTTCCCCATAAAATCGCCGAAGCGCCGTTTTTCGTTCCAACCGACGCCAAGCGCGGGGCGAAGGAACTGACCGCTTTTCTGGCTCGCTACCCCGAGGCTCGTCTTACGCTTGTCGCTGACAATATGGCGCAAGATTACCGCAACGACGATCTGCCGCGGCTGAATTTCTTCGATCGCTCCAAGTTGGCAAAACGGCGTTTAAAACAAGCCTTTCCCGCCGCAAAACTAGCGGCCGTTCTGCCCTTTAAAAACACGCCTAACCGCATCCTTATGGCGGGCGCGCACGAAAGCAACGCCATCTTCGCATGGGTTGCGCGTTTCCGCGAACGTTTGCCCGATATCGCGCTTTTGCCAGTCGAAGGCGCGCGCCTTTTGGCCGCTTTGATGCCCGAGGCCGAAAGCGGCTGGGCGATGATGATCAGCCGCCAGAAAACGGGAGGTTTTCGGCAAATCATTACTTTTAAAAACGACCTTGTATTCACGCGCCTGACGCCCTTGCCGCCTGCGGATTCCGGCGACGAGACGGAAATAATTGCGCGGGACATCAAGGCCAGCCTCGATTATTTATCGCGCTACGGCATGAATCATGCGGAAGAGCTGAGCGTTCTGATTCTCCTGCCGAACGATAGGCATCTGACGCCCGCTATAAAGAATTTGCCCTTGAAATCCGTTCGTTCCATGTCCCCCTTCGGCGCGGCAAAAACCTTAAGCCTTTCCCTTGCGCCAAAACCGGACGATCCGTCGTCCGATGTTCTATTCGGCTCATTTATCGCTGCGCAAAGACGCCCCCTTTTGCGCCTGATGCTTCCCGATATGCGGGAAGCCTGGCTTTCGCGGCTTGTTCGCTCCCATGGCATGCGCGCGGCGACGGCTTGCCTGCTTCTGGCCGTCGGCTCCGCCCTTTGGAGCGCGGGAGATTTGATCGCCACGCTTTCCGAAGCGCGCAAAGTCGCGGCATCGCTGGCTGAAACGAAGAAAACCTTTGAAAACGCCAAAGCTGACGCCGCGCCCTTGACCGCGCCTATGGCGCGCTTGCGAGAGGCTTTGGAAAAGCGGCGGATCTTCGAGCAAAAAGGCCTATATCCATGGGCAAGCCTAAACGCCCTTGCCGGTGGAATGGACGGAGACTCGCGCCCCGTCAAATTGAAATGGAAGAACGATGAAAGCGCGGCGCTGGAGACGCTGACTGTTTCCTTGCGCGTCTTGACGGACGACGCGAACGACAAGGCGTCCGCTGCTGCGACCTTCGAGGACGCCGCCAAAAGCATCGCCAAGGCTATGCCGGACTACGACGTTTCCGTTTTGAAGCCGCCCTATCCCTCTCTGCCGCAAGAAACCGTTGCGGCCTCGACAAACGCGCCAAAGAACGACCCCATCGGCGACATTTTGATTCAAAGGAAAACGCCATGATCGATTGGCGCCCGCATAAGCTATGGATCGGCCTTCTGGGGCTTGCGCTTGCCATTGCGCTGGGGCATGCCACGGTTCTTTCCATCGCGCAGAAAAAAGCCGAAAAGCGGCTATCGTCCCTCCGGCAGGAAAACGAAAAAACGGTTAAAGCCTTGCAGCAGCTTGAGGGAGACATCGCAGAATCCGAACGCATGCGAACGGAAATAGATGTTTCCGAAGCCGAAAGATACCTTGCGCCGGCGGATCGTTTTCAAACCGCGCAAACGTTAGAGCGGCTTGCGGCGGACTCCCGATTGACACGTTTCAGTTATTCTTTTTCTCCGGAACAAAGAAAAAGCGTTGAAACTCTTACAGGCGGGGCTCAGGAGGTGTCGGAAAGCCGCTGGTCTTTGGCAGCGGATGCCCCGACTGATATCGAAGCCTTCGCGTTTCTGGACGAAATGATGGCGCAGTTGCAGGGATCGGTGATGATCCGCGAACTGTCGCTTGATAGGGTTGGAGCGAAAGACGCCCCTATCGCAAACGTCAACATCCGCCTGACGGCGAGCGGGGACTGGGTCTCTAACGGCGCGGTTCAAAATCCTGCCAAGGGGGCGCGATGAAAAAAAGCAAGTTTCCAACAATATTTGCGTGCCTGGCCGGAATTTTTTCTGCATTTTCCACTGCCCTTGCGCAAGGCTATATGCCGCCGCCGCGAACGTCGCTTTTTTTTACCCAGAAGGAAGCGCGGGAAGCGGAAAAGCTGGCGCGTCAAAGCGCGCCCGCAGGGCAAGGAGAAATTCAACTGGGCGCGGTAATTTATTACGCTCCGGACGATTGGGCTTTCTGGCTGCAGAACGAGAAATGGACTCCGAACACGCTGCGCGAGGATTTGCAGGTTTTGGAGGTCACGGCGGACGAAGTGCGGCTTGTGTGGCGCGGCGGCGGCGGCTCGCAGGAAGTCACTTTACGTCCTTACCAATCGTTCAAAATGCCTGCGAAAAAATACACGAAACGGTAACAGAGGGCAGACGCCAGATTACAGGCATCAGAAAGAGGGTTTATGGCGTTTAATTTATTGTTAAGCCGTCATATGCCCGCTGATTCAACAATTACAAAATCAGCTAATGGATTTCCTCATCTTCCATCCCTTATGCCGCAAAGCGCGGTGACGAAGGCCGTTTTTTTATCCAAATTCGAAGACTCGGCTGAGGCGAAGACCGCCTTCGTCTTTTCCCAAACGCTGAGCGCAAGATCCGCCCGGCCTTCGGGAAAATTACGCGCTTCTTTCTGCGCGGCCGCGCGCAAGCGCGCGAGGAGCAGCTCTTTCAAAACTTCATAGACCTCGGTATCCGCTTTGCGCGACACCTGATCCGCAAGCCGATGAACGCCCGCGATGTCCAGCTTCGGCATCGCATCGAGCAAAGCCGCCATGTCTCGGTATAAAGGAAGCGCGTCGGCGCGAATAACTTTCAAAGCGAAGCCGATGCTCCCGTCGGCAAGCTCGATAACGGACTCGATATCTTCAGCGGGAATGCGGGCGGCCGCTTCCGCCAGAAGCGCGCGCATTTCCGCAGCTCCAAGCGGCAAAAGCGGCAAGTGACGGGTGCGAGAACGAATTGTGGGCAACAACGCGCCTGGCGTCGCCGCCGTCAGCAAGATAAGCGTTTTTCTGGGCGGCTCCTCGACGGCTTTCAATATGGCGTTCTGCCCATGCCTGTTCAGCGCGTGCGCCTCGTCGATAATGACAATGCGCCAGCCCCCGTTGCTGGCCGTTAGATGAAGAAACGGCGGAATTTTTTGAACTTCCTCGACGGGAATGATATCGCGAGGCAAGCCGGATTTTTCATCGAAAGGACGGCGAACGATCATCAGATCAGGATGAGATTCCGCGTCCGCCTGCTTTCCGGCATTGCGCCTCGGGTCAAGCTCTCCCAAATCCCCCGCGCCTTCGGAAAGAACGAATTGTGCCACGTGCTTGGCGAACGTCGCCTTGCCGATCCCTTCGCTGCCGGTTATCAGCCATGCATGCGGCATGCGACCAGAAGCAAACGCTTTTTTGAATTCATCCAGCGCCGAGGCATGGCCGATAAAGAGCTTTGCGGATGTCATAGTTTAAAATGCTCCCGCACCGCGTCTTCGATGGACTTCGCCACGCTGGCTTCGTCTCTCGCGGCGTCGATCACCTTGAACCGGCCCGCATATTGCCCAGCCAACGACGAATAGGCCGCGCGAAGCTTTTTATGAAAATCGATCTGTTTCTGCTGATAGCGGTCGTCCATCCCGCCGCGAGCGTTCATGCGCGACAGGCCTTCCGGGGCGGGCAGATCAAGCAGCAAAGTCAGGTCCGGCTCGAAATCGCCCGCAATGACGCGATAGACAGCGTCAACAACATCCAGCCCCAACCCGAGGCCGATCCCCTGATAGGCGCGCGTGGAGTCCACAAATCTGTCGCAGATTACCCATGTACCTCGCGCCAAAGCCGGAAAAACCGTTTTCACAAGATGTTCGCGCCGCGCTGCCATGATAAGCAAAAGCTCGCTAAGCGAATCCCAATAATCCTCGCCTTTCGTCAGCCACAAATCGCGGATGGCTTCCGCCGAAGGCGTGCCACCGACTTCGCGCGTCAAGACGGCTTCGATGCCTTCGGCGCGCAGAAAATCGGCAAGCCTTTTGGCCTGCGTAGATTTTCCAGCCCCCTCCCCTCCCTCAAGGGTTATAAATTTTCCTTTTGCCATCTGTACCATCCTGATGGGCAATTACTGCTGCGTCATCCCCGCGAAAGCGGGATCCATCTTTTTGAACCTTATCTCCTCCCCAACAACACCCCGATCTTCTGGAAAATGCGCGAGAAAAAGCCAACCTGTTCCACATCCGCCGCCGCCAGAAGCGGAATAGCCCGCGGCTCTATACCGGGCGCGGAAATCACAAGCTCGCCCACCTTCTGCCCTTTTTGAATTGGCGCGGCGACAGGCTCGTCGAACGAGGCGACCGCCTTCAACCCGTCGCGCGCGGCGCGAGGCAAAGTCACGGCGGCGTTTTGCCCGGCTACGATTTGAACATTCGCGCTTGTTCCCAGGCACACGGCGGGGTTGGCTATCACATCGCCCGCCGAGGCGACGGCATAAAGACCGAACTCGCGATAGCCATAGTCGAGCAGCTTGGCGGATTCGTCGGCGCGCGCCTGCATATCTTTCATGCCGTTCAAAACAAAAACCAAGCGGCGTCCGTCGCGAACGGCGGAGCCCGTAAGCCCAAAACCGCCCGCTTCGGTATGACCCGTCTTAAGGCCGTCGACATTCATGTTCCGGTAAAGCAGAGGGTTGCGGTTTCCCTGTGAAATGCCATTATAGGTGAAATCGATTTCCGCGAAATAATGATAATAGTCGGGGAAATCGCGCATGATGGCGGTCGCGAGCATCGTAAGATCGCGCGCCGTCGAATAATGCTGCTCGTCCGGCAAGCCGGTGGCGTTCATGAAATGGCTGTCTTTCAATCCCAACTCGGCCCCTTTGGCGTTCATCAATTCGGCAAACGCGGACTCTGACCCCGACCCCAAAGCCTCGGCCAATACCACCGAAGCATCGTTGCCGGATTGTACGATCACGCCGCGGATTAAATCCTCCACCTTTACTTGCTCGCCGACGTTCACGAACATGCGCGAGCCTTCCTGTTTCCATGCGCGTTCGCTTACGGGCAAAGTCTGATCAATCTTCAGCTTGCCGTTTTGAATGGCTTCGAAAACCACATACATCGTCATGATCTTGCTCATCGACGAAGTCGGCATCCTCGCGTCGGCGTCCTTGGCGAAAAGAACGGCGCCGGTCGCCGCGTCGAGCAAAAACGCGTGCTTCGCGGCGATTTCCAAAGGCGGCGCGGTTTGAGCCGAGGCAATGGGGGAAAGAAATGCAAAAAGAACAAAAACAAATACAGAAACCGGCTTTGTCATAATTTTCTCATCTTCTCCTGTTCAGACATATTTTCGATTCAAGGATTCCCGCTCTCAATTTAGAAATTCCCCTGTTCCACAACCGTTCTGGCGTTCGCAACGCCCGCGTTCCTGACTTTGTTCAAAAGTTCGTCCGCATGCTCGACATCAGGCACAGGGCCAAGACGCACGCGATAGAATTGCTTTCCGTTCACAAAAACGGTTGAAATGGTCGTTGGGGCAAGGCGGGAAAGCGACTGTTTCAACTTCTGCGCGTTTTCCGGCACGGTAAACGCGCCCGCCTGCACATAAAGCCGATTGTTCCCGCTGACGGGAAGCTGGACGACGACGGGGACGGGCTTGGTTTCCACAAGCTCGCGATGCGTCTCCGGCGTCGTGATGACGGGCTCGATATTTTTGACGGCCACAGGCGCGGGCGTAAGAACGGCGGGCTGTATGGGCGCGGTCGGCGTCCCTTGGGCGACTGACGTCTCGCTGCCATAGCGGCGCATGGCGTCGGCAATCGCCTTGCTTTCGTCGGAGAGGACGGAAACGCGCACCATGGCCGTGCCTTTGGTTTCAAATCCTAAAAGCTGCGCCGAGCGTTGCGAAACGTCGATAATGCGCGCGCCCGAAAAAGGCCCGCGGTCGTTAATGCGCACAACGATGGAGCGCCCGTTTTCCAAATTCGTCACGCGCGCCAATGAAGGCATAGGCAGCGTTTTGTGTGCGGCGGTCAATTCGTTCTTATTATAGATTTCACCGTTGGCGGTTTTCTGGTCATGAAAGTCGTCACCGTACCACGAAGCGACGCCGGTTTCGTCATAGCTATAATCTTCTTTCGGATAATACCAGTCGCCTTTGATTTGGTACGGCTGACCAACCTTATAAATGGCCTCGCCCCTGCCCAAACGCCCCTTTTCCGGCGTCGAGCCGCACCCGGCAAGCATCGCAGCCACCGCGAAAAAAACGACACTCTTTTCAAAACGGGATACGGTCATTTTGCAAAAAGAAAACAAAGACAAGCCTTCCGCCAAAAGATGGCAAAGCGCGGAACGCCACCTTAACATCAGCGTCCTTTCCGCGAAAGCGGAATCCGTCCTAGTAATTTTGCCAAAAGAATGAATTTCCTCTCCCCTTGCGCGAGGGGTAAGCGTAGGGGTTGGCTGTCGCAGTACTTGCTGGCTCCGAAAAGTTATTAATTGCCCACTCAATATATCCCCCCTCAAATTATTTTCCAAGCAGTGTTGCGCCCCGAAGGCCTGCAATCGGGCCCAGCATGGCGGGCTTGAAAAGCGTTTTTATCTTCCGCCGCGTGGCATACTGCCCCCAGCGCCTGGGGACTTCCTCATAAATGGGCAACGCGCTCAAGCCTCCGCTGACCACAATTATATCCGGATCGATAGTATGAAGAACGGAAACCATGGCCTTCGCAACAAGCGTGCAATACTTATCCATCACATGCAGCGCCTCAGCCTCGCCCGCAGTTATGCGCTCGGCTATTTGCCGCGCGTCGAGAAACCTTTTTGTCCGGTTTTCATATAGGCGCGAAATACCCCCGCCGGAAATAAAAGTCTCGATGCAGCCTTTCTGACCGCAGTTACAAGGCAAGCAATGTCCATCCTCATCTTCATACGCGGGCAAGGGCAAGTGGCCGATCTCGCCACAAATGCCATTCGCTCCGCTCATGATTTTACCATCCACTACAAAGCCTGAGCCGACTCCCGTCCCCAAAATGACGCAAACGACAGATCTATATCCCCTGCCCGCGCCCTCCAATGCTTCGGCAAGCGCAGCGCAGTTGGCATCATTTTCGATAGCGACGGGACGGCCGAATCTTGCGTTTAAATCCGCGCGTAAATCTTTGCCGACAAGGCAGGGCATGTTCGAACACATATGTTCATCGGCATAGGGGCCGCAAACGCCGATGGAATCGGACGACCCGTTTTCCTCAAGCTGCGTTACGATGCTGCCGCATATATCAAGAATTTCCGTGTAAGCCCTTGGCGTCGCCGCAGAGGCGCGGGAGAGTTCGCGGCCTTCGCCGTTAAAAATCGCGCCTGCGATTTTCGTCCCGCCGATATCAAGCCCGATGGAAAAGCTCATTCCCGCTCCTTCAGGCTTTTCAAAACGTAAAGGCGCAGCGCGCTCGACAGATTTTGCCTACGATGCGCGTCGACGCGCGCGACCAGTTCCGCCAGCGGAATTCTTTGCCGCGCGGCGATTTCTTTCAGTTCATTCCAAAATTCAGGTTCGAGCGACAGGCTTGTATTATGACCTGCGATGCGGATCGAGCGTTTCATGCGCCCAGATTAACGGGAAATATGGGGAATGGAAGAAGGATTCGCAGGCGGGATACCCGCCTGCGCGGGGGGTGACGTCCACACCTGAACGGAAAATGCTCTAAACCTCGTCACACCATACTCTCCGGCCTTACAAGATTCGTGAATTCCTCGGCCGACATCAGCCCCATGTCCAAAACGGCTTCTTTAAGCGTCTTGTTTTCGTCAAAAGCCTTTTTGGCGACCATCGCCGCTTTGTCATAGCCGATAATGGGCGTCAATGCGGTTACAAGCATCAAAGACTTTTCCACCAGTTCCTGAATGCGCTCTCTGTTCGGCATGATGTCGCGCACGCATTTATCCGCAAAGCTGCGCGCCGCATCGCCAAGCAAACGAATAGACTGCAAAACGTTATGGATAATCATCGGTTTGAAAACGTTCAGTTCCAATTGCCCGCCTGCGCCGCCTATCGTTACGGCCACATGGTTGCCCATGACCTGCGCCGCGACCATCGTCATGGCTTCGGCCTGCGTCGGATTAACCTTCCCTGGCATGATCGACGATCCAGGCTCATTCGCAGGCAGCGTGATTTCGCCGATACCGCAGCGCGGCCCCGAAGCCAGAAGCCGCATGTCGTTCGCGATTTTCATGAAGCTAGCGGCCAGCGTATTGAGCATTCCCGAAACTTCGACCATCGCGTCGTTGCTTGCCAAGGCCTCGAATTTGTTTTCGGCGATAACGAAAGGCTTTTTCGTGATATCGATAACGTGGGCGATAAAAGCATCGTCGAAACGTGGATCGGCGTTCAACCCCGTTCCCACGGCCGTTCCGCCTTGCGCCAAAGGATACAAATGCGGCAAAACATGACGCGCCCGCTCGATCCCCAGACGCGCTTGCGCGGCATAGCCGGAAAACTCCTGCCCTAAAGTCATGGGCACGGCGTCTTGCAGATGGGTGCGGCCGATTTTGACGATCTCGCGAAATTCCTCTTTCTTCACGCGCAGCGTCTCATGCAAATGCTCCAAAGCGGGGATAAGGAAATTTTCGATCTCCATCACTGTCGCGATGTGCATAGCTGTCGGAAAGCAATCGTTCGAGCTTTGCCCCTTGTTCACATGATCGTTGGGATGTGCGGGAATTTTGCTTCCCATAATGCCGCCCATAAGTTCGATGGCGCGGTTGGCGACAACCTCGTTCACGTTCATGTTCGTTTGTGTGCCCGAGCCAGTTTGCCAAACGGAAAGCGGAAATTCATCGTCGCGCCGCCCCATGGCGACTTCTTTCGCGGCTTCGGCGATGGCTTTGCCCACCTGTTCATCTAAAAGGCCAAGCTGCACATTCGCCATAGCGGCCGCCATTTTCACAACCCCTAGAGCATGCATGAGCGGCAAAGGCATTTTTTCCGTGCCGATGCGGAAGTTTTGCAGACTGCGTTGAGTTTGAGCTCCCCAATAGCGGCTATAGGGCACTTCGATAGAACCTATGCTGTCCTTTTCAGTGCGAACAGAACGCTCGGCCATGTTTCAAATCCCGAATTAAGATGTTGTTCATAATTAATGAGAATAGCAGAAAAAACGACAAAACTCTCTTTAACTTGTTAAATAAAGCCAAATATTAACCCCTTAGAAACTATGGGATTTAATCAAAAGTTATCGTTTTGCCTATATACTCTATACGTATGTTTTAGCCGTCAAAGTCCATGCAGGCTTTTGGTTAAGTCGGAGAGTCTCATATGGTTTATGAAATCCGCCAAATTATTTTTACGACCGAAGAGCTTATAACGGCCTTTCAGTCTTTCGCGCGCAAAACGCCTCAGTTTCTGCCTTCGGGCAAATTGGTTTCCTGCACGCCGATAGCGGGCGACGAAAGCAAGATTAAGGTCAAAGTGGAAGCGACTTACGGGGATTCGGTCAACAATATCGAGCTGTCGTTCAAAGGCGGCGATGTTTTGCAGCCGCTCATTTTGTTCCTTATCGAAAACAACATCGTTTTGCCGCGTGACGGAAAGAAAGCGTTTACTGTAGTGGACAACAAGGCAATGATCACGATTGATCTGGATATGGATCACGACCTCGGCCCGATGGAAGCGCCGCTCACGGTCGATCAGGTGAAGAAAATGATCGCCGCCACTGTCGCCAAGCAGTCCCCTGCGCAGGCCCCCAAAAGCGCCTGATAGTCTCTCTCTATTAAAATCTTAGCTTCACAAGATCCTTCAACTGCTTTTGCGTCAGAAACGGCTCGTCTGAACGAACAGGACTGGTTATGTGAATGGCCAGTTCCGGCGTCAAGCCTCCTTTAAGAACGTAAACGTAACTGTTCTGTCTTTGCGACACATCGGCTTGCTCATGATAGGGACGCTTGACGGCATCAGAACGATAAGGAAGCACAATAGCCGTGTTGATGCCGGACTTCAGCGTCAAAGAATGAGCGCCGGGTTCATATTTCTCCACTCGATAAATCCTATCCGAATTCGCAACGCGGGCATCCGGTGGAAGTTTAAAAAGAGACGGCGCGCAGAGGTTGGCAAATCCTGGAAAATGCGTAAAAACAAAGCCGCACAAAATTTTTGCCGAGCCGTTGCTTGTCCAAAGAGAATAAGCAGGCGTATTCGGCTCTATTCCATAATTATTAGCTTTGTCGAAAATTTGCATAAATCCTCCCGAAATAATTCTCAAAAATAATATGAAATTCACGCGGAGCAAGTCACTTAAAAAATGTGTAGAAAAACTGGGGCGGTTGACGGGACTCGAACCCGCGACCACTCGGACCACAACCGAGGGCTCTACCAACTGAGCTACAACCGCCATAAAAGTCACTTACCTCTCCTCTTGCGGGAGAGGGCAATTCTTTATCACCCCAACTTATGATTTGCGATAGGAATTAAACACGAGCGTGCGGTTTGCAATCAGATCGCCATAGCAAAACCGATAACCTAAAGAGAGCAAGTTTGTCAAGCAGTTACGCCTTTTTGTTTCATTAACATATGATCTTTCGCGCTCGCCGCGCGGCGAAGTGCCCCCGCCCATCCCTAACGCGCAAAAGCATAACTGTCACAATTCTTGATTCAACGTCTCCCGCGCCGCGCCGTAGCGTACTGAAAATTTGTGCGCTGATTCTTATCGTTTTTTTTGCGACAGGCGACTATCGTTTCGGCGCGCCCTCTGACCCATAAGGACAATGAACAAAATGGCTAAATCCAATCCTCTCTTCGATTTAATCCATAAGCATAACGCTAGTTATGTGGATCTGCGCTTCACCGATCCGCGCGGAAAATTGCAGCATGTCACCCATCACATTGACACCATCGACGACGAAGCGGTCAAGGAAGGCCTTATGTTCGACGGTTCGTCGATCGCAGGCTGGAAAGCGATCAATGAATCCGACATGACCCTGATGCTGGACACGGCAACCGCCGTTCTCGATCCCTTTTATGCCGAGCCGACCATCGCCGTCTATTGCGATGTCCACGATCCCGAAACGGGCAAGCCTTACGCGCGATGCCCGCGCTCGGTTGCAAAGAAGGCGGAGAAATATCTTGTAACTTCAGGCGTCGGCACGCAGGCGTTCTTTGGCCCTGAATGCGAATTTTTTGTTTTCGACGACGTGCGCTTTTCGAACCAGCCGATGGACACCTTCTTCAAGGTCGAGTCGATGGAAAGCCCATCGAACAGCGGGCGCGATTATCCCGAAGGCAACACGGGCCACCGCCCGCGCACAAAAGGCGGCTATTTCCCCGTCAATCCGGTGGACAGCGCGCAGGATCTGCGCACCGAGATGCTTTCCGTCATCAAGCAATTGGGCGTAGCGACGGAAAAGCATCATCATGAAGTGGCCTCCTCCCAGCATGAACTGGGGCTCAAATTCGCGCCGCTTTTGAAATGCGCTGATAACATGCAGATTTATAAATACGTTATTCATAACGTTGCCGCGCTTTACGGCAAAACGGCCACCTTCCTGCCAAAGCCCATCATCGACGATAACGGCTCTGGCATGCATGTGCACCAGTCGATATGGAAAAACACCACGCCGCTATTCGCGGGCAAGGAATATGCTGGCTTGTCGAAAACTGCCTTGTATTACATCGGCGGCATCATCAAGCACGCCAAGGCTCTGAACGCCATAACCAACCCCACGACAAATAGCTATAAAAGGCTTGTTCCGGGCTACGAAGCGCCCGTGCTTCTGGCTTATTCGGTCGGCAACCGCTCGGCCTCGTGCCGCATTCCGGTAGCCAGCCACGCGAAGGCCAAGCGCGTCGAAGTGCGCTTTCCCGACCCGATGGCCAACCCCTATCTCGCGTTCTCGGCGATGTTGATGGCGGGGCTGGACGGCATCAAGAACAAAATCGATCCGGGCAAACACGCCGAGCAGGATTTGTATCATCTGCCGCCGAAAGAGCTGGCGAAAATCCCGACGGTTTGCGGCTCGTTAGACGAAGCGATCAAGGCTTTGGAAAAAGACCACGACTTCTTGCTGAAAGGCGGCGTCTTTACGCAAGATCTGATCGACAGCTATCTCGACCTCAAGCGCGAGGAGTGGGACCGCTACCGCATAGCGCCCCACCCGATTGAATTCGATATGTATTATTCGTCGTAGGGGCTGTGGTTAGGGGCTGGGGATTCAGAAGAGGAAAAGCTGTCATTCCGGAACCCCGCCGATTGTGCCAGTAGATAGATATATATATAAAAGCTGTCATTCCGGAAAATTTGCGAAGCAAATTTGTCCGGAATCTAGGCTGCGTTGAAAACAAAAAATGCCAGCGCGGATTATTCCTTCCCCGAATCCCGAACGTCGTTATTACTTCGCCTTCACGATGGTCGCCAATTCATTGGCGGTGTCGCTGGCGCCTAGGGCGATGCGCGCGGACAGCATGCGCCGAACAAGTTCGCGAAGCGCGTCGGCATCGCGCGCAGGATCAAGCGCCATGCCTTCCTTCACCATCCGCTTGAATTCGTCCTGATCGGGAAAAAGGAAAGGCTCGCCCGCC
This sequence comes from uncultured Rhodospirillaceae bacterium, assembly GCA_964517415.1. Classification (GTDB taxonomy): domain Bacteria; phylum Pseudomonadota; class Alphaproteobacteria; order UBA9219; family UBA9219; genus CAIXLI01. The sequence goes on along the minus strand of CAZFCA010000001.1, from coordinate 113,927 downwards.
AGACGCTTGAACCAAGTCGAAACATAATCGCGATCGCGCCAGGCCACGGCGAAGAAAACATCGCGCATCTCGGATAAATGCAAATCGGCATCGTCCAATGCCGCGGGCTTTCCGGCGTCGATAATCTCTTGAACTTTACGCGCGTGGTTATCGAAACGCTCGTTTTCGCTTTTGCCGGCGGATTTGCGCACGATGCGGTTATAAACGGCCGCCATTTTGCCAAGTCGCCTCTGCAACAAGGCCGCCCGATGTTTTTTGCCGAGCCTCGCGATATCCTGGCGCACGAAACGGGCTTCCTCGGAAACGCGGCGCAAAACTTCCGCATCGCCCGAAGATTCCTGCATCAATTCGTTTTGTTCCTGAAGGCGCATCTTAAGAAGTTGCAATTCGGGTCCGCCATCGGGGCCGACGGCCGCGGCCAGATCGCCCCATTCCTCGTCCCCCTGCCGCAAGATCGCCGTGGCGAATTGCGCGCCCTCCTCGCCTGCGAATGAAAGTTGCCCGGCTTGCGGCGCGTAAAAACGCGGCGCCTTAAGCTCAAGGGTCTTGCCGTCCATGCTGATTGATACGGTGGCTTGAAGAATGCCGCCGTCGCTCATCTGCCAATCGAAAACAAGCTCAGCGCCTTCAACAAGCGCGAATTCTTCCGGCAAGTCCTCGCCGCCGACGCGGAAAACGCCGACGCAAAGATTCAAGTCTATGCGTTCCGGATATTCGACCTGAAACAACTCGAAGCTCACATGCCCGGCCTGCCCCGCCTTAAGGGTGCGCGCGCTGGCGAATTTAACAGAACCTTTCGCGGGTAGCGTATCGCCTTTTTTTACGAGCGGTGTTAAGACATTTTCCTGCGCCTGGGCATGGGCCAGAGCCTTGACGGCGACGGTCTGAGCGGCGGGGATGCTCCCTGCCGTGGCCACAAGCCGCGTGATCGTCAAAGCCTGATCATGCTGGGCCAAAACCTCCCCCTTGGCGTCCAGCACATGGGCGACAAAACGATGATCTCCGGCTTCGGGAAGCGGCACGAGTATCGTCAGGCTGTCGGTTAAGGGCAAAACGCCGGAATCCCAATTATTGCCTGTAATTTTGACATGCCGATCCTTTGGCGCTTCGCCCTCGACACGTAAAGTCACCACCGTTTTTTCGGCGGGTGTGCGGGCGGTATAGGCGTAGGAAACACGGGACTCCTGCGGCACTGTCGCTTCGGCCTCCTTGGGCTTCGGCTTGCTGATATTTTCGCCGTCCCACTCGCGGCCTTCGCAATAATAAGCCGCTCCGACGGCGACGGCGGTCAAAGAATCCGTTTTCATATCGGCCGCGATGCCGAGTTCCTGCGACACCATTTGCCTGATCAATGGCGTGCGGCTCGGCCCGCCGACGAAAACGATGCGGTCTACCTCTTCGAGGCCAATGTTGTTCTCCGTCAAAAGATCGCGCACAAGACTGATCGTCTGCATGATCGGGTCGCGGATCAATTCCTCGAAGCGCGCGCGCGTCAAAGAAACGTCCAGATACATCTCCATCTCGTTCTGGTCAACGATGCGCAGTTCCTCGTCGGACGCGAAAATCGAGGCGTCCTCCTTCGAGGATAATTCAATCTTGGCCTTTTCGGCCGCCAATTGCGCAAGGCGTATCAAGCGGCGATAATTGGGATCGCGGTGGAAATTTTCCGGCAAATCGAAAGTTTCGGCCAGCCATGGGCGCACGATCTCGTTCACGATCATGCGGTCGAAATCTCGGCCGCCCAGCATATTGATGCCCTGATGCGCGATAATCTTCACATCCCCATTCGTTGCTTGAGCAATAGCCGCGTCGAACGTGCCGCCGCCGAAATCGTAAATGATGAAATAGCCGGAGCGTTTCGATCCCTCCATAGCGGCCAACGCGGCCGCGATGGGCTCCTGCAAAAGATCGACGCGTTCCAGCCCTGCCAGTTTCGCGGCGCGCAGCGTGGCCTCGGACTGCATCTGATTGAACGACGCGGGAATGGTGATGACGGCGCCTTCGATCTTCTCGCCGCCTATTTCGGTGGTCGCCTGTCCCACAAGCTGGCGGATAATCTCCGCCGAGCATTCTTCCGGCGTCAACGTTTGCTCGACCCCTTTCACTTCAATCGGAGTCGACGTGCCCATCAATCGCTTGAATCCCGCCGCGACGTTTTCGGGCGAGACAAGGGCTTGATCGTGCGCGCGCCGCCCATAAAGGCGATGCCCCCGCTTGTCGAAATAGATGAGGGAAGGCAAAACCTCGCCGCCTTCGGCGGGGTGAAAAACACGCGCCTTGCCGCCGACGATGCCAGCTATCGCGCTGTTCGATGTGCCAAGATCAATGCCGATATACATTCCATCAACCAATGAATAAGCAATCTAATCTATCTAACGGAAATACCTTAAAAAACGGTTCCTGCATAATTAAAAAAATATTGCTAAAAGCCCTTTTTCTGAGCTTTTTCACGGTTTTTCACCCTAATATAGTTAATGCAATGCTTTTTAGCGGGAGATTGCCTCGTATCAGGCAGGTTCAGTCATATAAAGGGGCGTCCTTCGGATCGTCTGGATCTGCCTTTCGGCTATCGGAACAACAACAACAGTCCCCAACAGAGAAAGTGCCATAGGCGCATAATCCCCAGAAGCCATGGCAACGCCCGCCCTTCCGGCCAAAAAGAGAGCCGTAGCAACCCATAATCCTGACAGCAAGGTCTTTTCCGGCATTGTCTTTGCGCATAAAGAAAGCGTCGAAACGCTATCCTTTAGGTCTGAAAATCGCATAAAAAAACTCCATAAATGCATCCCGACAAAATATTTCACTCCTTTCGCACCAACAAGATTAAAATTATTCTTATGGGCACATTTCTTCTTTCCTTTTCAAAAGTCGCCTTTAGTATCCGGATTAACCATACACATGCCGCCCCTTTCATGAATTTAGGAGCCTTTTTGATGATTAAGAACGCCGTCGCCGCTTTTAGTTTTGCGCTTTTGCTTGCTGCCTGCGCGGGCGACGCGCCGCCCCCTATCGCCTCCACGGAAAAGCCGAGGCTGCCGAAAATCGCGCTTGATGTGAAAACCGTCTCGCTGGCCGACCGCAGCGGCGCGCAAACGAGTTCTGTCTTTAAGGCAAACAGCTTCAGCCCGACGATTGCCGAGGCCATCAAGCAGTGGGCGGTCGACCGCTTGCAAGCCGCCGGACAAACGGGCAACGCCATTGTCCTTATCAAAGACGCTTCGCTCGTCGCGCAGCCCATATCCGTCAAAAAGGACGGTTTTTTTGACGACCTTTTGACGCGCCATCAAGGCGTGAAGTACATCGGCCACGCCGAGGTTTCTATCGAGGCCAGCGGGCGCGAAGGCTATGCCATGGCGAGCGCGGATGCGACGCGCGTCTTGACCCTGCCCGAAAATCCCACGAGCCTCGAAAAGCAGGAAGCCTATTACGCGATGCTGAACGGCCTGATGAAAGATTTGGGCGAACATTTGGACTCGGGCATCAAACAGCACATGAGCAGCATGATCGTGGACGCATCCGTCAACGCCGCGCCGGTCGCGCCTGTGTCGCCGTCCGTTTCCTCTTCCAGTCCGGCGATTGAAATGTCCGGCCAAGGGGCAGGCTCCTCCCTTTCCGCCCCGCCTTTGCTTTCCGGCACGAATGTAAAGTAAAGCTGGATTCGGCATTCTGGATTTTGGATTCAAGATTTAGGAACAATATTTGCGTCATCCCCGCGAATGCGGGGATCCATCTTTTTTCTATTAATGACTCCCGCGCCTGAATGCGATAAGACTTTCTGCCCATGAACCACACGCTCTCCCTGCCTTTCCTCCCCCCCAAAAACCACCGTTCGCGTGGCTTGGCGATTGCCCTTTTATGCCTCGCGCCCGTGGCCTTCGGCTTGCTCGCCCTCTATCTGGGGCAGGACGCGAACTGGGATTTGCGCAATTACCATTTTTATAACGCCTATGCGTTTTTGACGAACCGCTACGGCATCGACCTTTTGCCGTCGCAAACGCCATACTTCTACAATCCCCTGATGGACGTGCCTTTCTATCTTCTGGCGATGCATGTTCCGGCAAGAGCGGCGGGCTTCGCGCTGGGTTTCGTTCAGGGGTTCAATTTCATCCTGCTTTTCATGATTGCGCATGCCGTTCTGATTATCCCGAACAAGCGGCAGAAAGTCTTTGTTTGCGCCGCTTTGGCCGCTTTAGGCATGCTGGGCGGAGGCGGCATCGCGCAAATCGGCACGACTTTCGGGGATAATATGACAAGCCTCGGGACGTTTTTGTCCGCCGCGCTTATCGTGCGGTATCTTGGCAAACTTCAAAAGGATAAAGCGAAAACCGCTTTCATCCTCGCCCTTCTTTTCGGTTTGCCTTCGGGCATCATGTTCGGCCTGAAACTTCCCGCTGTTGTCTTTGCCGTCGGGCTTTGCGGCGCGCTGCTTTTCTGCGGCGGCGGATGGAAGCGCGGCTTTTTGCTGAGCTTCGCCTTCGGCCTTGGAGTCCTTATCGGGTGCGCGACGACCTTGGGTTATTGGGCGGCTTTCCTTCAAGCCAACTTCGGAAGCCCGCTATTCCCCTACTTTAATAATATCTTTAAATCCGATCTTGCGCCGCATGCTAGCGCGCGCGACATCCAATACGCGCCGCATAGCCTAAGCGATTATGTCCTTATGCCCTTCCTTTTCGCCGATAGCCCCTATCGCGTCGGCGAGATCGAATGGCGCGACTGGCGGCTTACAATACTATACGTTTTGCTTCCCCTCTGCGCCCTTTTACGCATTGCCTATGGCCGGAATAAGAAAGCCGAAGACGCGCTGGCGGTTCCCTACGGCGCGCGCTATCTCCTTTTTGCGTTTGCGCTCGCCTATATCGTTTGGCTCGCCATGTTTTCCATCTATCGCTATGCCGTGACGCTGGAAATGATCGCGCCTTTGCTCATCGTCCTTGCCATTGGCCTTGCGCCCATCAAAAATGTCGAACGCCGCCTGATCATCTGCTTCATCCTTATTCTTATCGCGGGCTCCGTTAAGCCCGGCAATTGGTATCGGCGCTATGCATGGCTCGACGGGCCCTTCGTGCAGGCGCAAATTCCGCCGCTGGGCGATACATCCAATCTTATGATCCTTATGGCCGGTTTCGAGCCTTATTCCCACCTTGTCCCCCTGTTTCCGCCTGAAATCCGCTTTGTGCGCATACAAAGCAACTTCTCCAGCCCTGAACAAAACAAGGGAATCAATAGGCTTTTGCGCGAGCGCGTGGAGGCGCAAAAAGCCGCGCAAGGCCGCTTTATGATGCTTATCCCCTCGTGGCAACTGGGCGTCGGTGACGAGGCTTTGTCCCATTTCGGCCTTAAATTGGACACCAAAGGCTGCCAAAGCGTGACGGACAGGCTTTTTGATGATAAATCCTTAAGCCTGTGCCCAGCATCCAAGCTATAGGTCAGCCCATGCCCAGAACGGCCGTTCTTATCCCCTGCTATAACGAAGAAGCCGCCATCGCATCCGTTATCGCCGATTTTCGAGCCGCTTTGCCGGGCGCGAAAATCTATGTTTACGACAACAACTCCAAAGACCGCACTGTCGCCGTGGCTCGGCAAGCGGGCGCAATCGTGCGTCAGGAGCCTTTGCAAGGCAAAGGCAACGTCGTGCGCCGCATGTTCGCCGACATCGAAGCCGACGTTTATGTTCTCGTAGACGGGGACGCGACCTACGACGCGCCCTCGGCTCAGAAAATGATCAACCTCCTGCGGCGCGAGTCGCTCGATATGGTGAACGGCGCGCGCGTCACCAACATCAAGGAAGCCTACCGCTTGGGGCACCGCTTCGGCAATTGGCTGCTTACCAGCATGGTTTCGTGGATTTTCGGAAGCCGTCTATCCGACATGCTTTCGGGCTATCGTGTTCTGTCGCGCCGCTATGTCAAAAGTTTTCCCGCGCTTTCGGCGGGTTTCGAGACGGAAACGGAACTGACGGTTCACGCCCTTGAACTGCGCATGCCCATCAGCGAGGTCCCGACGCCCTACAAAGATCGTCCTGAAGGCTCCATCAGCAAGCTCAACACTTTTAAGGACGGCTTCAGGATTTTGTGGACTATCGTCGTCCTCGTGAAGGAAGAAAGACCGATGCAGTTTTTTTCGGCTTGCGCCGCTTTGTTCGCCTTCTTTTCCTCTGTCCTGATCATCCCCATTCTTATCGAATTCCTGAATACCGGCCTTGTCCCCCGCTTGCCGACGGCCGTTTTGTCGATGGGGCTCATGATCGTCGCCTTTCTGTGCCTCACCTGCGGGTTGATTTTAGATACGGTTACACGCGGGCGGCAGGAAATGAAGCGCATGCGTTATCTTAACATTCCCGCGCCGCTTAATAATTCGGGGGAATGATCAAGTTTGGACGCTTGTTTCCATAATGAAGTTGACGTTAACGCCCTAAGCCTTTAATACCAATCGGCCGATGAAATGACCTGCTTAGGTCACGAGCCTGTCACTTGCTGAGCTGAATATGCTATGGATATCAAAGGCTCAGCTTAGCAAGTGACAGGAGTGAAGTCACGCGGCGTGGATACATTCATTGGTTGTTAGGTATAATACCAACGACCCAATGAAATGACTCCTTGGGTCACGAGCGGTTGCGAGGAGCCTGTCGCTTGCTGAACTTAATTTGCTATGCATGAGCGTTTCGACGCTTGATTTGTATTATCGCCGTTGTAGCTCAGAGGTAGAGCAGGGCTTTCGTAAAGCCAAGGTCGGGGGTTCAAATCCCTCCAACGGCACCAGATTCAAGAGGGTAGCGATCTGGTAACATCCAGTCGCTAAAATTGAATCTTCGCCAAAGCCGCCTCAACCCTATATTGTCCATTATCAAATTCATGATCTAAAGTCCCGCTACAGTCCAAGGCAAAGGCATGGCTTAAAGGAGCAGCATTCTAATGTGTGGCATTGTCGGTATGGTGGGGGCGCGGGCCGTCGCGCCAATTCTTTTGGACGGTTTAACGCGGCTGGAATACAGGGGCTACGACAGCGCCGGTATTGCGACGCTTGTGAATGGCGACATCAGCCTTTGCCGCGCCGAGGGCAAATTGGACCGCCTCGCTTCTCGCCTGAACGGAACGCCGCTTTCCGGCACTATCGGCATCGGGCATACCCGCTGGGCGACGCACGGCAAGCCTAACGAAACGAACGCCCATCCGCATGCGACGGATTGCGTCGCCGTCGTGCACAACGGCATTATCGAAAATCACCGCGAGCTTCGCGCCGAGCTTGAAGCCCGAGGCTGCGCGTTCGCTTCGGAAACCGATACGGAAACGATTTCTCATCTTATCAGCGTCAATTTGCGCGAAGGCCTGACGCCCCAACAGGCGACGGCCAAGGCTCTTAAACGCCTTGAGGGCGCCTTCGCCTTGGGGATTTTGTTTCAAGGGCACGGTGATTTGATCATCGGCGCAAGGCGCGGCAGTCCGCTCGCGCTTGGATACGGCGAAGGGGAAATGTACCTTGGATCCGATGCCATGGCGCTTGCGCCGCTGACGAACCGCATTGCATATTTGGAAGAAGGCGATTGGGCGGAAATCTATCCCGATAAAATTATCATTCACGACGCTTCGGACAAAATCGTCGAGCGCAAAATCCATCAAACCGGTCTTTCGGCCGATACCATCGGCAAAGGCGGCTATCGCCATTATATGCTGAAAGAGATTTTCCAGCAGCCCGCCGTCATTGCCGATACGTTCGCGTCTCTTGTCGCGCCGGACGGGAGGATGAATTTGCCTAAAATGCCCTTTAAATGGAAAGAAATTTCGCGCGTCACCATCATCGCGTGCGGCACGGCTTCATATACCGGCCTTGTTGCCAAGTATTGGTTCGAACAGCTTGCGCGGCTTTCCGTGGAAGTCGATATCGCGTCGGAATTCCGCTATCGCGAAGCGCCCATGCCCGATGGCGGCTTGACGATTGTCGTTTCCCAATCGGGAGAGACGGCGGACACGCTGGCGGCGCTGCATTACGCGAAATCGATGGGGCAGAATATACTATCAATCGTCAACGTCCCGCAAAGCTCCATTGCCCGCGCTTCGCATGTCGTGATACCGACGCTTGCGGGTCCGGAAATAGGCGTCGCCTCGACGAAAGCCTTTACGACGCAGCTTGCGGTCTTGCTTTGCCTTGTTTTATCGGCGGCGCAAGAGCGCGGCGCCCTGCCCCCTTCGCGCATCGCTGAAATCTTGCAATCTTTGCGCGACCTTCCTGCTGCAATCGATTTCGTCCTGCGCGCCGAAAACCGTTTTCAGGAACTCGCGCAGAATATGAGCGACGCGCGCGACGTTCTCTATCTCGGCCGCGGATTGCTTTATCCGCTGGCGATGGAAGGCGCGCTGAAACTGAAGGAAATCTCGTACATCCATGCCGAAGGCTATCCGGCGGGTGAAATGAAGCATGGCCCCATCGCTTTGATCGACGAGGCCATGCCGGTCGTCTTCCTCGCGCCCAGCGACGCGCTTTATGAGAAAACCGCCTCCAATATCCAAGAAGTGGCCGCACGCGGGGGCAAAGTGGTATTATTCTCGGACAAAAAGGGCATTGAAAGCGTCGGCGCCAAGGTTTTCCGCAGCATCGAGATGCCTTTGGTCGACTCGGCCGTCGCGCCTATTCTCTATGCCCTGCCCGTGCAGCTTCTCGCCTATTATATCGCCGTCGCCAAAGGAACAGATGTCGACCAACCGCGCAATCTGGCGAAAAGCGTAACGGTGGAGTGAATTTTTAGCGCAGCGGGCGGCGCTATTTCCGCAAATTGAAGTCCCAGCCGACTTGATTTAAATTATTATCCGGCAGCGCGCCGCACATGCCCATCACCGTCTCTCCGCCCGCGATGGAACGAACACCGGGCGTTGTGGTCGAGTCGATCAAGCGCCAAGGATTAGTGCCCAAATTTGTATCAGCAATACAACGGTTAACGGACGTGCCGACGCATATGCCATCGACGCCAAGGGTTTGGTCGCGGAAATTCACTGCATTAGACAATAGATTGACACACTCCTCCCGCGACAAAGAAATCAAAATTATTCTGAAGTGGCTATTTGTTTGCCCCGTTCTCATCCTGAAAGCGCCGGTCGGATCGGCCGAAACGGCGGAATTGAGACACAAAGCCCCCCCGCATCTGGCTTTCATTTCGGCAGGGAAAACGTCTCTCTGGAAAAGGGGAACAATGAGATCTTGAAATGCAGCCCCTTCGATTGTTTGCGCTCCTAAATAATAATCCCGCGTCCGCTGCACCACGGTCATGATCTGCTGAGAGGTTTGCGCGATTCTTTTGCTTGCCCGCGCCGACGAAGCCGCCGCCCAGATACTCGCCGTAAGAAACCCTGCCACGGCAAGCACAATTGCCATTTCCGCAAGCGTGTAGCCTTTTTTGAATTTTTCGGCTCTCATGTCATGGCCTCAATTTGTAATAGAAATCTATCGTCAGAAAGGCGTTCGCGGGATCATTTGGGCACGATTCAAAGAGCAACGGCGAATTGATCTTGATATGCCTGGAATCCGCATCGACATTTGCCGGAAGTGATGTGCCCACCGCCTCGTCGATAAAAAACGTGCTTGTCGCATCCCCGAAGACGACGACCTTGGAAAGCTCCATATCCACGCCCGCGAAAGAAGCCGCCACAACGACATTATGGCAGGCGTACGAAGGAATTCGCGCATAATGCACAAAGACACGCGGCGTTCCGGCCGGAAGGTCGCAAACACCGACGTCTACTATATTATCCTCAAACAATTTTTTCATATGCTGAGGAAAAATTCCGGTGGCAAAATTAAGCTCCTCAAAGCTGGTATTCGCACCAGCGGCGGTACAGTTACTGCCGGTGACGCTGTCGCTTGAGCCGCCGCGCGCGTAATAATTGCGCACGTTGTCGACGACTTGGCCAAGATTGGTTGTCACTTCCTCCGCTATGTGCGAACTGCGCGACGAGCTCATAGCGGAATAAACCCCGAATATAAGCAACCCGCAGATGCCAAGCACAATCGCGACCTCGACCAGCGTAAAGCCAAGGCGGCGGCAAGAAGATCGAACGGCGCGATATGACATTACTCATGCCTCCATGATGGGCGATCAGGCTACACCATATTTATTAACAAAAATTAAGGGGCTGGGGGCTGGGGTTAGGGCAGACTCAGCAAAAGCGTAATAAGTCTGGATTTGATAGAATCCGCGCTCTACCGCCCCATTTGTGCCCCGTCCTTAATGCCGTCCGCCAAAAGGCCAACGGAAACGGCAAAATAGGTGGAGCGATTCCAGCGCATCAGCGCGCGCGTGTTGTCGTAAACAAGGAAGCTGGGGCCCTCCTGCCCGCCGGGCTGGACAAGCGAAGCCTGATGATCGCTATGCGGCAACGCCATGCCGACCTTGGAAACCAAATTCATCGAAGCCCACTGGTGAACGGGACGTTTCTGCTCCATGCCCACTTCTGACAAAGGCACCTGCCCTCTCACTTCATAGCCCCAAGGCTGGCCGCGTTTCCACCCCTCTGCAGCGAGGTAATTCGCGATAGAGCCCAGAACATCCATCGGGTCGTTCCAAATGTCGCTTTTGCCGTCGCCCCGAGAGTCGTAGGCGTATCTCAAATACGTCGAGGGCATGAACTGGCATTGCCCCATCGCCCCCGCCCACGAGCCGCGCAATTGATCGGCGGTCATGTTCTCGCGCTCCAGAATCTTCAAAGCATTGATCAGCTCTTTGCGGAAGAGCGACGACCGGCGCCCTTCATAAGCCAGCGTCGCCAGCGAATTGATGACCTCGAAATTGCCAGGGTTTTCGCCGTAGCTGCTTTCGATTCCCCACAGCGCGACGACGACTTGCGGCGGCACGCCCGTGCGCGCTTCAATTTCGGCCAGAGGGAGGGCATAAAGACGCGCCAATTCCGCGCCCTTGCGAATGCGGCTGGCTGTGACGGTTCTTTGCTTGTAGGTGTCATAAGTAATGGTGCTTTCCGGTTGCCTTTGGTCAAGCTCGATCACGCGCGGATTAGGCCTGAAGTTATCAAGCGCTTCGTGAACGACCGCCGGCGATACGCCCTCGCTGATCGCCTGCTGCTGAAGCTGCTGCAGCCATGACGCATTCGGCGCCGTCCTTAAAGGCGTCGCCGAAGCACACGCAGTGACAAAAACCATAATAGCGGCGGACAAAGAAATTAACTTGCAAGCGCCTTGCCGTCTGCTCATTGTTTTTCTGTTTTCCCAAATGAAGGGCATCCCGATTTCCCCCGTCATGCCCGGATCAGCGGGCATCCCATTCGTTTGTTCTAGATCGAAAACCTAAAGGAATTCTTACTGGGGCCACAAGGCGTCTGTTCTGCCCATCAGCCAGTAAGCGATAAGGCCAATATACTCACGCTTTGCATAGCTTAAAGCGCGTATTTGCTCGTCAAAGCGGAAAAGAAAGGAAAAGCGGTAATCTCCTGTCGTAAAATAACCCGTAGGAACAGGATAAATGTTCCAGCCCGCTTGACGGAAACAGCCCATCGCGCGAGGCATGTGCCACGCGCTGGTGACCAGAAGCCAGTTTTCGTTCGTTTCGGGCTTGACGAGAGCGGCAGAGAAAACGGCGTTTTCAAAAGTATTGCGGGACTCTTTTTCAAAAATAACCCGCTCGACCGGAATGCCCATCTGAGCCATGATCAGGCTGGCTACATCGGCCTCCAGCAGCGTCTTGTCGGGATTTAAAAGACCTGAACCTCCGGCATAAACCAGCTTCGCGTCGGGATAGCGCTTGGCCATATCGCCGAATGTCGCGAACCTTCTCATGGAATCCAGCGCAACCGGATAGCTCCGCGCGGCGGTGATGTCCGTTCTTTCATCGCCACCCAAGACGATAACGCCGTCGATATGCTCGGGCGGATCGAAAGCAAAGCGATTTTCAAGCGGCGCTAAAGCCCAGTTACCCACGGGCAACACCGCAATCGAAGCGAAGCAAAGGAAGACCAAAAAGCATAGGCGTTTTCCGAATTTCGCAAGCGGGCGAAACGCCATGGAAAGCAAGCCGACGCCCAGCAAAAGGGTAAGCATCGTTCCTGGCGCGACGACCGCCCAAAGAATTTTGGAAAGCGCGAAGGACAAATTTACTCCATGCCGATGGCGGACATATAGAGATCCAGAAGCTCCTCGGTCTCGCGGCGCTTGTCGATCTCGATTTTGCGCAAACTCACGATTTTACGAATAATTTTGGTATCATAACCGACGCCTTTGGCTTCAGCGTAGACTTCCTTCAAATCCTCGCCAACGGCTGCCTTGTCCTCTTCCAGCCGTTCGATGCGCTGAATGATCGTGCGCAATCTTTCTCCTGAAATACCGCCTACTTCCTCTTTTGCCTTTGCTGCCTGTGGCATGCTTATGCTCCTTAACCTATTTATGTAACTGCATCCAAAAGAGCGTCATCCCCGTGAAAGCGGAGATCCATCCTTCCTTCAGGAAGCGCTTTCTAATGCATGGCATCCCGTTAATCCAGAAAATATTTTCCGTATTTATAAAGCCGCTTTATTCTTGGCTATTCCCGTGAAACATGCGATTTTCCAGATAAATATCATCTTTCCTCTTCCCTTGCATGTGAGGGGTCAAAAAGGAGACATAGAATAATGCGCGGTTATTTCGCCATCGGCGCGGAAGGCATCAACAAAGGCTTCAACCTCGGCAACCTTGTGCGCACCTCGCACGCTTTCGGCGCGAGTTTTTTCTTTACGGTCGGCGCATCGGTGAACTATGCCGAAATCAAATCGACCGACACCTCCCACGCCGACATTCACCTGCCCTTCTATGCATATAAAAGCATCGAAGAATTCACGTTGCCGAAAGACTGCTCTCTTGTAGGCGTGGAACTGATCGACGACTCCATCGATATGCCCAGCTTCCGCCACCCGTTGCGCGCCGCGTATGTGCTGGGGCCTGAAAAAGGCAGCCTTTCCCCCGAAATGGTCAAGCGCTGCGACCATATTGTGAAAATCCCGACAAAATTCTGCGTCAACGTCGGCATCGCCGGAGCCATCGTCATCTACGACCGCATGATAAGCCTTGGCGGCTTCGCCGAACGCCCCGTCCGCGTCGGCGCCAAAGTCGCGCAACCTAGAAAAGGCCGAGGATAATAATGACCGAAACCACATTCCTCACCGGTGCGACCGGTTTTGTCGGCGCCGCAGTAGCCCGAGTGCTTTTGTCTAAAGGCCATGCCCTGCGAGTCCTTTCGCGCCCGGGGAACGACCGTCGCAATCTGAAAGGACTTGATGTCGAAATTATCGAAGGCGATTTGGAAAAACCTGAAAGCTATCGCGGGGCACTCAAAGGATGCAGGAATCTTTTCCATGTCGCAGCGGATTACCGAATCTGGGTTCCAAACGCAGCGCACATGAACCGCGTGAACATCGAAGGCACCTGCGCGTTGATGCTTTCCGCCGTGGCGGCGGGGGTGGAGCGCGTGGTCTACACAAGCTCCGTCGCCACGCTCGGGCTGAACAAGGACGGCACGCCTTCGAACGAAGATTCCCCCGTCCATTATGAAGATATGGTCGGCGCGTATAAGCAGTCGAAATACCTTGCCGAAAAGGAAATTTATCGCCTGATTACGCATCACAAACTGCCGGCCGTCATCGTCAATCCGTCGACGCCCATTGGGCCGCGCGACATCAAGCCGACTCCCACAGGCCGCGTTATCCTCGACGCGGCGGGCGGGAAAATGCCCGCTTATGTAGATACGGGATTAAACGTTGTCCATGTGGACGATGTGGCGCACGGCCACTGGCTCGCGCTTGAAAAAGGCAAAATCGGCGACAAGTACATCCTCGGCGGCGCGAATATGCCGCTTGGCGAAATCATGGCGACCGTCGCCGATCTTCAAGGAAGGCGCGCGCCGAAAATCAGGATTCCGCGCGCGCCGCTTTATCCGGTCGCATTTGTCATGGAAATGATCGCCCGGGCGACTGGATGGCAGCCGATGCTGACGTTGGACGCCCTGCGCATGTCGGAAAAGAAAATGTACTTCTCGTCATCGAAGGCACAGCGTGAATTGGGATACACATTCCGCCCCGCCCGCGACGCCCTTGCCGACGCCATCGCGTGGTTTAAGGCGGAAGGGTATTGTTAGGCAGCAATCAGTGATCAGTGATCAGTTATAAGGGACACAAATCCTTCTGAAGCGCATCAGCCATAAATTGGGCATCATCCTCGGGCAAACTATCGCCGCAATAATAACCGGCGTCATTCCCGCGCAAGCGGGAATCCAGGCTGACTATCAAAAGAAATGGCGGATAGAATTCGGGAATAACAATTACGACGCGAATAATCCGCGCTGACATTTCTTGTGGTATTGACGCGCAAATTGTCCAGAATGATGGGGGGAAGTGAGGGATGAATTCTGGACGGATTGTTCTTGTGGAAAGTCAGCCTGGATCCCCGCTTTCGCGGGGATGACGCCAGTATTAATGGCTGATGCGCTTCAGAAGGATTTTTTTGATACTGAAAAACTGCTTTCCTATGCCTTGTTATCTGACATCTGTCTTCTGGCATCTGTCTTACTTATCGTCCATCTTTAAGGCTGCGATGAAGGCCGTTTGGGGAATTTCGACCTGCCCGAACTGGCGCATGCGCTTTTTGCCTTCTTTCTGCTTTTCAAGCAGTTTGCGCTTTCGGGAAATATCGCCGCCATAGCATTTCGCGGTCACGTCCTTACGCATGGCCGAGATGGTTTCCCGCGCGATGACACGGCTGCCAATCGACGCTTGAATCGCGATTTTAAACAAATGCCTCGGGATCAAATCCTTCAAACGCTCGCACAGCATGTGCCCGCGCTTTTCGGCGTTGGCGCGGTGGACGATAATCGAAAGAGCGTCCACAGGCTCGGCATTCACAAGAATGGACATTTTCACCAAATCGCCTTCGCGATAGGCGTCCAGCGCGTAATCAAAACTGGCGTACCCGCGGCTGATGGATTTCAATCGGTCGTAGAAATCGAACACCACTTCGTTCAACGGCAGTTTATAAACCAGCATCGCGCGCGCGCCGACGTAAGTCAGCTCCACCTGCTCGCCGCGCCTGTCGTTGCACAAAGCCAAAATGCCGCCCAGATAATCGTCCGGCGTTAAAATGGTGGCCTTGATCCACGGCTCTTCGATGCGCTCGATGCGCACGGGGTCGGGCATGTCGGCGGGATTGTGCAGCTCCTTAACCGTTTGGTCGGTTAAATGCACCTTGTAGATAACCGACGGCGCAGTGGTGATGAGATTCAGATTAAATTCGCGCTCAAGCCGTTCTTGAATAATCTCCAAATGCAGCAGCCCTAAAAAGCCGCAGCGAAAACCGAAGCCCAAAGCGACCGAGCTTTCCGGCTCGAACATAAAGCTGGCGTCGTTAAGCGCGAGCTTGCCCAAGGATTCGCGTAGATGCTCGAAATCGTTGGCGTCTACGGGAAAGAGGCCGCAAAACACCACCGGAACGGAAGGCTTGAATCCGGGCAAAAGACAAGCGGCCGGATTTTTATCGTCCGTGATCGTATCGCCTACTTTCGTGTCGCTGATTTGCTTGATGCCAGCCGTGATAAAGCCGATTTCGCCAGCCTTCAATTCGCCGGTTTCGATTTTCTTGGGCGTAAAAATGCCGACGCGGTCGATATCGCGCACCGCGCCCGTAACCATGAAGCGGATTTTTTGTCCCTTCCTGATCGCGCCGTCCACAACGCGCACAAGAACCACGACGCCCAGATAAGCGTCGTACCAGCTATCGACAAGCAAGGCCTTAAGCGGCGCGTCAACATTCCCCTTGGGCGGCGGCAAGCGCGTAACGATGGCTTCCAGAACGTCCGATACGCCAAGGCCGGTCTTTGCGGAAATGGGAATGGCGTCCGAAGCGTCGAGGCCAATAACGTCTTCGATCTGCTGTTTCACGCGCTCCGGCTCGGCGGCCGGCAAGTCGATTTTGTTTAAAACGGGAATAATTTCGTGGTTGTTGTCGAGCGCCTGATAAACATTGGCGAGCGTTTGCGCTTCGACGCCCTGCGAGGCGTCCACCACCAAAATAGACCCCTCGCAAGCCGCCAGCGAACGGCTGACTTCGTAGGCGAAGTCCACATGCCCGGGCGTATCCATCAAATTAAGCTGATACGTTTCCCCGTCTTTCGCCTTGTAAGTCAGGCGCACAGTTTGAGCTTTGATCGTAATGCCGCGCTCGCGCTCGATATCCATGTTATCGAGCATTTGCTCGCGCATTTCGCGCGCTTCGACAGCGCCGCAAGTCTGAATCAACCTATCCGCGAGCGTGGACTTGCCATGGTCGATATGGGCAATGATCGAAAAGTTGCGAATATGGGATTGAGCCGTCATTGATTGTCCAAAGCGCGTTTTGTGGGCTGTTTTTGAGCATACCCGCCTCTTTTATTCAAGGTATTAATCTGACCCGAATTAACCGAAATAAAACTGCTTTTTTTTGAAAAGGCGCATTTTCGGCAATAAAATATTGTTTAATGCGCATCCGGTTATAGACAAATCATGGTGAGATGAACAATATTCACCTCATTGTAGGCGAAGGCCCGGATGACTGTGGGAGATAGCCTTTTTCGAGAAAAACACTAACGGAGAATAAAATGGTACTGAATCTACACCATGTGGAAAAAAGAGCCACAATAAAAAGCAATCGTGTAAATAGAAATAATAGCTTTGCCAAAATGGCAAGAGAATTAGTGGTATTGGAATTCGATGCCCACAGAACGGATTACCCGAAAACCAATACAGACAGTTCCTTCCCTAAACAAAATCAGGTTACGCTTTTACCAACCAAAACCACATATGGAGAACATATATATGAAATTCTTAAGCGTACAGCGGAAGTGCTTGACGACCAATACCTGAAGGAAAAAGCCAATATGGCTACGAAATGTATAGAATGGAAAGAAGATGGACTTCCATACGATCCTCTGGCTGCAACTGCTGCCCTTAGAGGACCCCTTGATCCTTTATATAAGAAGGGATACCCACGTTCTTTACACGATCTTTGCAAGGGCTGACACCAATCTCCCTTCGTTTTTCTTTTTGCCGCCAAGGATAGCATGGCGGTGGCTGTAAAAACGTTTCGGATCGGCGCAGGTATCGGCGGATATGATTTCTGCTGAGCCTGCGCCCAATCCGCGCAATTTCGCCGCCACATATCCTTTTAAATCGAATTGGTAATACCCTGCCCTATTGGCGGGAATAAAAAATTTTTGATTATCCGCGTTTTCCGCGATGAACGGCGCGGGGAATTCGGGCCTGACTTCGTAAGATTCCTGCGCGATGCTGGGGCCAAGCGCCGCGCGAATATCCCCACGTTTTGCGCCCAGCTTTTCCATCGCCGCAAGCGTATTTTCCAAAATGCCCGAAAGCGCGCCGCGCCAACCCGCATGCGCTGCGCCGATAACCGCACCGTCTTGCGCCGAAAGCAAAACCGGCACACAATCCGCCGTCAGAACGCCAAGCGCGAGAAAGGGCTTATCCGTCACCATCGCGTCGGCCATGGGGGCGTTTTCCGGCTCCCAAGCCTTTGCGACCGTCACGACGTCGGGCGAGTGGACTTGTCGGCAGAACAAAAAATGTTGAGCTTCGATATCCAAATGCGCCGCCATGCGCGCGCGGGTTTCCAAGGCATGGGGCGGCATGCCGCCTCCCGCAAAGCACACATCTCCCCACGCGCGCGTGAAAAAGGCGTGACGGACAAAAGGCAGCTCTTTCAGATTCCGCGCAGAAAGGATTTCAGGCATAGGGAATGGTACAGCCCCTCTATTCGCACTGCAATCCTTCCCGAAGCCTCATCGGCGGCTCTCTGCGATCTGCAGGGCGAATGCTCGTTTTTGGGGCTATCACCTGCCGCTGCGGCGCGACTGAAACCTCGGGCACCGCCTCGTTTCCGAAAGCGGCGGCAAAGTAACGATCCATGACTTCGGGCAGATTCTCGACCGGGCGCATCATTTGGGACAGACCGACCAGCTTTTTGTTCACGACCAATTTTCTGAGCAAATTCTTGCCATGCGAAGTTAGGGCGCAAGAGTCCCCTACCACATTCTTGTCATTGGCAAGATAAGCGGCTCGGATTTCGGAGTCGAAAGTGCCGCATATATTTGAAACGACAATGTGTTCCTTTGTGTTCTCTGATTCCAACGCCGCGACGAGAGTTTTTCGCCCGTCAAGTTGAATAACGCCATTTAAAACATGCATGAAAAGACTAGGCGAATCGCGGCGCGGCAAAATGATCGTGCACGCGCTCGCCTCTTCAGTGCCTTCGATAAAAAGGAAATGATGCTTGTCCTGCATCGTCCTGTCGAGAACGTCGAAATAATCCGCAAGCTTTTCGCCCACGTTATGAGAGTTGATCTTTCTTAAATCGTCCTTGCTGCAAAAATGCACGTTTGCCTCCTTTGAATGAATAGTGCCTTTGGAGGCTATCAAATGGAGAACTTTCTTCAAACAGAACTTTATGGTTAATTGTTGAGGTTTTGAAACTGCGGGGGTAGTTTATTCTTTACGTCTATTTCTCGCCTTCTCCTAAGGTTAAAGGGGTTTCGCCCGATGTTCCTATTTTCCCTTTTTGGTTTTATAGCCCTTCTTGCGTGGATATACCTCGCGGCTTGGCATGGCCAGTTTTGGCTTCCCCTTTTGCCCGCCAAGGCCGAACCGCCTGCCGCATGGCCGTCCGTGGATATCATAGTTCCAGCGCGGGACGAGGCCGATATGCTGCCGCTCACTCTCCCGTGGCTTTTGAAACAAAATTATCAAGGCGAATGGCGCGTTATTCTGGTGGACGACCACAGCAAGGATGGCACTGCCGCCGTCGCGCACAAAATCGCCGAAAGACAGGACAGGGCCGACAAGCTGACGGTCGTATCCGCGCCCGATCTTCCGACAGGGTGGGCAGGTAAAGTCGCCGCCATGAACGTGGGGCTTGGCCAAAGCAAGGCCAATATGGTTCTTTTCACCGACGCCGACATTCGCCATAGGCCGCAAAGCCTGAGCGAGCTTGTGGCGGCGGCGGAGGCAGGGAAGCTCGATCTGGCCTCGCGCATGGTGAAGTTGAATTGCACGGCTTTCGCCGAAAAGCTGCTGATCCCCGCCTTCGTTTTCTTTTTTGCGATGATCTATCCTTTCCGCAGAGCGAATAACATGTACGATCAGACGGCCGCGGCGGCCGGGGGCGTCATGCTCGTGCGCCGGAAGACGCTGGATAAAATCGGCGGTTTAGAGCGTATCAAATCCGCCCTGATCGACGATTGCAGCCTCGCCAAATTTATCAAAAGCGAAGCCGGAAACGTCGAGCTTACCCTGACGCATGATATCGACAGCCTTCGCTCTTATTCGCGCATCAATGATGTCTGGCGCATGATCGCCCGCACTGCCTATACCCAGCTTGGCTATTCCCCGCTTCTTCTCGCGGGAACGGTTCTAGGCATGACTCTTTTGTTTTTCATGCCGCCCCTGCTTTTCCTTTACGCGCCCTCGCTTTGGAGCCTGATTGCCGGTTTTGCGGCGTATCTAATCATGACGCTTGTATATTTTCCCACGATCAGGTTCTATGATTTGCCGTGGGCGTGGGCATTGACTTTGCCCGCTGCGGCGCTGGTTTATGTCGCGGCGACCGTGGATTCGGCGCGGCTTTATCATAAGGGAAAGGGCGGCCAATGGAAGGGACGGGCGCAGGCATGATCGAGCCGCCGGATGAGGCTAGCGGCAAGAACCGCCATAACGAGAATTTTCCGGTCGGCTCGTTTTTGATCCGGCGCGATCTGCGTCCACACGTACACGCTTTTTATAATTTCGCCCGCGACGCCGACGACATCAGCGACCATCCGCTTTTGGAGCCGGATGAAAAAATTTTTCGCCTGAACAAATTCGCCGCCTGCCTTTTGGACGAAAACGACATCGACGTGCCTTCGGCGGTTGTTTTGCGCGAAAGCCTGCGCGAAACGGGCGTCTCGCCGCAGCATAGCCTCGACCTCCTCAAGGCCTTCAAGCGCGACGCCGCCCAGCTCCGCTATCGCGATTGGGACGACCTGATCGATTATTGCACTTACTCGGCCGCGCCTGTCGGCAGGCATGTTTTGGCCTTGCACGGCATCGGCGAGGCGGTGTGGAAAGCCAACGACGCTTTATGCAACGCGTTGCAAGTCATCAACCACATTCAGGACTGCGCCAACGATTATCGCGAACTTGATCGCGTCTACCTGCCCATGGATTTGCTGGCGGCGAACCATGCCGGCCCGTCGGATCTTGCGCGCGAAGCCGCGCCGGAAGGCTTGCGCCATACGTTCCAGGCGATGCTGGACAAGGTCGATCCCCTGCTTGCTGAAGCGCGGCGTTTTCCTTCGCAGATACCTGATCTGCGCCTGAAGGCCGAGGTTTCCGTCATTTGCGTCCTTGCCGAACGGCTTGTGGCCTTGCTGAGAAAACGCGATCCCTTGTGCGACGATGTGAAACTTGGCAAGGCGTCCGTTCTTTGCGGGACGGTAACGGGTGTGCTAAGAGCGTGGGCATGACCTCCCTTTCCTATCCCGAAGCGCTTGAAGCCGTGAAAGCCAAAGTCAAAGCGTCGCGCACATCGTTCGGCGCGGGCATGACCGTTTTGCCGAAAGCGCGGCGCGACGCCATGTACGCCGTTTACGCTTTTTGCCGCGCGGTGGACGACGTGGCGGACGACAGCCCGTCGCCGGAAATTGCGGGGCGCGAGTTGCAGATGTGGCGCCATCGCATCGCGGATGTTTTTCAGGGCAAGCCCACAGATGAAATTACCGCCGCGCTTTTGCCCGCGATTCAGGCGTTCGATCTGAAGGAAAAGGATTTTCTTGAAATCATCGACGGCATGGAAATGGACGCTATCGCCATCGTCGCGCCTGATCTGGAAACGCTCGACACCTATTGCGACCGCGTGGCCAGCGCGGTAGGCCGCGTCTCGGTGCGTATTTTCGGCGACGCGAGCGAAATCGCCACGAATGTCGCGCATCATCTGGGGCGCGCCTTCCAGTTGACGAATATCTTGCGCGATTTAGCCGAAGACGCTGCGCGAGGGCGGCTTTATCTGCCACGGGAATTGCTTGAAAAGAATGGGATAATCGCAGGAAACCCCACCGATATATTAAAGAATTCCAGCCTTGCTCCTGTTTGCCGCGATTTGGCCGCGCTGGCGCTTGAGCATTATATGCAGGCCGATGCGTTTATGAAGAGCTGCCCCCGTGCCGCCATGCTCCCTGCGCGCATTATGCGCCTTTATTATGGCGCGATTTTCGAGAAACTGCTGGCGGCCGATTGGCGCGAGCCTAAAAACCGCGTCGGTCTTTCGCGTATCGAGAAACTTTGGCTGCTTGTTAAGGGATTATGCTCATGACGCAGCGGCATGTGCATGTGATCGGCGCAGGGCTAGCGGGATTATCCGCCGCGCTTCAGCTTGCGCTTGCGGGCGAAAAAGTCACGATCTACGAAGCCGCGCCTTTTGCGGGAGGGCGATGCCGCTCTTTTTTAGATCGCGATCTTGGCTGCCGCATCGATAACGGCAACCATCTGGTGCTTTCCGGCAATACAGCCGTTCAGGATTACCTTTTCCTCACGAACGCGCTGGATACGGTGACGGGCCCGGGCGAGCCGATTTTTCCGTTCGTCGATTTTACTACAGGCGAAAGATGGACGATCAAATTGAGCAAGGGCGCCATCCCTTGGTGGATTTTCGACAAGAAACGCCGCATTCCGGGAACGAAGCCGCTTGATTATCTTTCGGCAGCGAAGATTTTGTCGGCGCGGGAAAACGATACGCTTGCCAATCTCGTCAATCCGAACAACGCCTTATACAAACGCTTTTGGGAGCCATTGATCATCGGCTCTTTGAACACGGAGCCGGAAATCGCCTCGGCGCGATTGTTGCGCAACGTTTTGGCGCAGAGTTTCGGCGTGGGCGGGCGCGCGAGCGTGCCCATCATTCCCAAGATCGGCCTGTCGGAAACGTTCGTTATTCCCTGCCTTAACGCGCTGCGCGACCGCGGAGCAGAGATCAAATACTACCAGCGCCTTCGCGCGATCTTGTGGGAAGGCGATGTCGTGCGCGAATTGGTTTTCAACGGCGCCTCCGTCGAACTGGGATCGCAGGATTGGGTGGTGATCGCCCTGCCCGCTTGGATATTGCGCGAGATTTTGCCCGAAGTCATGACGCCCGTGAAATTCCGCTCCATCATCAGCGCGCACTTCCGCATCGAAAACGCGGTTGTCGACGACTGCTTCACGGGCGTTATCGGCGGCTATTCGGAATGGATTTTCGTCCGCAACGGCGTGATATCGACGACCATCAGCTGCGCCGATAGGTATAAATCCGTTCCCGTCCGCGAAATGGCCGCGCTGATCTGGGAGGAAGTGGCGGCGCTGTTCCAACTTGACCCCGATCTTGTGCCGCAGCACAGGATTTTCCTTGAGAAATTCGCCACCATCGCGTCGACGCCCGACCAGAATAGAATACGCCCTCCGGCTTATACGGGATGGAAAAACGTCGCCATCGCGGGCGAATGGACCGCGACAGGCCTGCCCACAACTATCGAAGGCGCCTTGCGCTCGGGCATGAAAGCGGCGCAAGTCGTGATGAGATGGAAATAGGATTCGGGATTCGGGATTCAGGGAATATAGCCCGTTCCTTTCTTTGACTATCGCCAGTTATGTAATTGTTGGATTACACGTCACCCCCACCTTCGCGGGGACGGGCGGAACGGCTCAACAGAAAAAAGGAAGGAATAGGCAATCCTATTCCTCCCCCCGAATCCTGAATGCTCGCTTACTCTCTTCCCTTTGGCGGGGTTTTTTCCTCGATATGCGGGATTTCCTCGTTGACGGACGAACCGCGCGTGCGGCGGCTGACGTTCTGATACGCGACGCGAGCGTGATCGACGCAATACGGCAAGCCTTCGTGCGCCGTGCATCCGCAGAAGCGGAAATCGGGAGAACGGGGATCGCCGATGGGCCAGCGGCAATGGCGTTCGCCCGCCTTCGTCATCGCGATGCCCTCGCTGCGAATAGAGCCGCCGATGCCTTCAAGCGAGCGGAAAATGTCTTTTGCCGTCGGCAAAGGCCTTTGCGCGGGCGCGTTCTGTGGCGATGGCGTGATAGGTAAATGCCTCATCACCATGCGTTTGCGCGTGGTTTTTAAAACCATGTTTCCTGCGGCGCATTGCAGACCGACGCCGGGCGACTGCGACGCCTTCTGAACTGAAAGTTTCAAGCGATGGGCCTTTCCGATAACGGCATTTCGCGTTAACCCGCCAATGTGATCGGCAATTTCGCTGGCGCTGTGGTGCCCCCACATATCCTTGAGCATCTGGATTTTTTGCTCGGTCCATGTCATGTTTCTTAACTCCCTGGCGGTTTGTTGGCGGGGAGAAATGCTCAAAATCGGTGCGATCTCGAAACAAATCCCTGATACTTGAGTGCTCGCCACTAGATATTGTGGCCTAACGGCAATTCTCATACCACGGACAGCGAATCGATTCTAGCAAACACCATATATTGTGGATGAATTGTGGATAGCATCTAAATCTGGGTTAATAAGATGCTGATGTATTTACGATTTATTAACATTTAAAAATGTCAAGCCGCACGTGCATGCATAAAAAACAGGCATATTTGGAAGTTTATCCACAACTTTTTGATTCGCAGGAGAGCAACCCTTTATAGGAGGCGAATCGTGCTATGGTCGTGCCAAATAATGACACGCGTCATTCCCGCGAAAGCGGGCATCCATCTTATTGAAAGAAATATGGATTCCCGCATTCGCGGGAATGACTAGGCATGTGAATTATTTCGAATGTACAAACAAAACGATAGGCTACATAAGGCTTGGTTTTACCCTAACACTCTGAAAAGACTAGAAACACTATGGCTGATTTGTTCCGTTCCAACGCAAAAAGAAAAGAAAGCGCCTATAGCGCGCATGATATCGAGGTTCTAGAAGGCCTAGAGCCCGTTCGCCGCCGCCCAGGAATGTATATCGGCGGCACGGACGAGGGCGCGATGCATCATCTGGTCGCGGAAGTTCTGGATAACGCGATGGACGAAGCCGTCGCCGGTCATGCCTCGTTCATCGAAGTCGAATTGAAGCCCGATAATGTCGTCAGGGTACATGATAACGGGCGCGGCATACCCATCGATAACCATCCGAAGTTTCCGGGCAAATCCGCGCTTGAAGTCATTTTGACGACTCTGCACTCCGGCGGAAAGTTTTCGAATAAAGTCTACGAAACGTCTGGCGGATTGCACGGCGTCGGCATCTCTGTAGTGAATGCTCTGTCTGAGGATATGACCGTCGAAGTCGCCCGCGACAAGCAGCTTTATGCGCAAAACTACAGCCGCGGCGCGGCGCAGGGAAAGCTGAAGAAAGCAGGCGTGGTCAACAGGCGCGGCACGACGATCACCTTTAAACCCGACGCCGATATTTTCGGCACCAAAGCGCATTTCAGACCTTCGGCGCTTTATCGGATGGCGAGGTCGAAAGCCTATCTTTTTCGCGGAGTCGAAATTCGCTGGAGCTGCGATCCTTCGCTGATCAAGGGCGAAGATAAAACGCCGCTGAGCGCCGTCCTGCATTTTCCGGGCGGCTTGGCGGAATTTCTGGCCTCGACATTGGAAGAACGCGAAACGCTGACGAAGGAAATGTTCTACGGCGAAGCCGACTTGCCCGACAACCAAGGCCGCGTGGAATGGGCTGTCGCATGGCCTTTGGACGGCGAAGGAAGCTGCCATTCCTATTGCAACACCGTTCCCACGCCCCAAGGCGGCACGCACGAAAGCGGCATGCGGTCCGCGCTTTTGCGCGGCCTTCGCGCCTACGGCGAATTGATCGGAAACAAGCGCGCGACCGCAATTTCAGGGGACGAAGCGTTCGGAAATGCCGTGGTGCTTTTGTCTCTGTTTATCAAAAATCCGCAGTTTCAAGGGCAAACGAAGGAAAAGCTGGCCACGCCCGAAGCCATCCGGCTTGTCGACCAAACGGTCAAGGATCACCTCGATCATTGGCTGGTGGCCGATGCCGCCGCCAGCAAAGGCTTGCTCGATCAATTGATTTTCAGGGCGGAGGAACGCACGCGCGCGTCGCAAGCCAAGGATTTGGCCAGAAAGTCAGCTACGCGGAAGCTGCGCCTGCCGGGCAAACTTGCGGACTGCTCGCAAAATTCGGCGGAGGGCAGCGAGATTTTTCTTGTCGAAGGCGATTCCGCCGGAGGCTCGGCCAAGCAGGCGCGAAAGCGCGAAACGCAGGCCATTCTTCCTCTGCGCGGAAAGATTCTAAACGTCGCCAGCGCGACGGCCGATAAACTGCGCGCTAATCAGGAATTGCAGGATCTGGCGCAGGCTATCGGCTGCGGCATGGGATCGGAATTCAGGCTCGACAAGCTGCGTTACGAGCGCATCATCATCATGACCGACGCCGACGTTGACGGCGCGCATATCGCTTCGCTGCTTATGACGTTTTTCTACCGCGAGATGCCCGGCTTGATTTCCGGAGGGAAGGTCTATCTGGCCCAGCCGCCGCTTTACCGCATCTCGCAGGGCAATACCACGCGCTACGCCCGCGACGACGAACACAAGGAAGAATTGCTGAAAAAGGAATTTACCGGACGCGGCAAGATCGAAATCAGCCGCTTCAAAGGCCTCGGCGAAATGATGCCCGCGCAACTGCGCGAAACGACGATGAATCCGGCCACGCGCTCCCTTCTTCGCGTCGTCATCGCCAAAGACAAAGAGGATAGCCAAATAGAGATCAAGGAAACGGAAACTTTGGTCGAAAGTCTGATGGGGCGCAAAGCGGAGCTGCGCTTCAAATTCATTCAGGAAAACGCCAAATTCGCGAGGGACGTGGACATATAGGCAGAAGAAGAGAACAGGAATCAGATGGCAGAAAGAATAGGTGGATTTAGGATTCGGGATTCGGGGGCTTTTCCGCACATGATTTAGTATGCCTTTCGCACCCTATCGCAACCAAACGCTCAGGGCATATTCATGTTAATTTAGTATCGCTTACGCAATTATCGCGAAGCACTGGCGGTACGAGCAATTTCTTTCCATTAGCGATATATTCACAAATACCTGCGAATCCTTGTTTTTCTTGCCCCTGTATGGTCACCTTCAGGCGTATGAAATAAGCGTGGAACTCTTGATGCATTGCCATTTCACCCCCATATTTGACTTTGAGCAAAGCAAAAATTGAAAGGAAGAATATGGAAACGCAAACCGAAGGCGCTCTCTATCCGATACTTCCCTTGCGCGACATAGTCGTGTTCCCGCACATGGTCGTTCCCCTTTTCGTGGGGCGCGAAAAGTCCGTGCGCGCGCTTGAAGACGTGATGCAGAACGACAAGCAGATTTTGATGCTGACGCAAAAAACGTCGACGCAAGAAGACCCCACCGCCAAAGATCTTTACACAATCGGCACCATCGGCACCGTTTTGCAGCTTTTGAAGCTGCCGGACGGAACGGTCAAGGTTCTGGTCGAAGGCAATCATCGCGCGAAGGTGACCCAGTTCACGCAAAACGTCGATTTCTTTCAGGCTTTCGCCGAGCCATTGGATGAATTCACCGAAGACCGCGGCGAGCTTGACGCCATGGCGCGCGCCATCGTCGGCCAATTCGACCAATACATCCGCCTTAACAAGAAAATCACGCCGGAGGTTTTGGTCACCGTCAATCAAATCGACGATCCGGCAAAGCTGGCCGACACTGTCGCAGCGCATCTGGCCTTAAAGATTCCCGAAAAGCAGGCGTTGCTTGAAATCGCTTCCGTCAACCAGAGGCTTGAGAAAATTTTTAGCCACATGGAAGGCGAAATCGACGTTCTGCAAGTGGAGAAAAAAATCCGCACCCGCGTCAAAAAGCAGATGGAGAAGACTCAGCGCGACTACTATCTGAACGAGCAAATGAAGGCCATTCAGAAAGAGCTGGGCGAAACCGAAGACGGCCGCAACGAAACCGACGATTACGCCAAGCGCATCGCCGAAAAGAGCCTAAGCAAGGAAGCCCGCGAAAAGGCGGAATCCGAGCTAAAAAAGCTGAAAAGCATGAGCCCGATGTCTGCGGAATCCACGGTCGTTCGCAACTACCTCGATTGGGTTTTGGGCATCCCATGGCAGGAGCGCACGCGCGTTCGCCGCAACCTGAAAGCGGCGGAAAAGACCTTGAACGAGGACCACTTCGGCCTCGACAAGGTCAAGGAGCGCATTCTTGAATATCTGGCCGTTCAGCAGCGCCAGAACAAAATCAAAGGCCCCATTTTGTGCCTTGTCGGCCCTCCAGGCGTCGGCAAAACCTCGCTGGGTAAATCCATAGCCCGCGCGACGGGGCGCAATTTCGTGCGCATGTCGCTGGGTGGCGTGCGGGACGAGTCCGAAATTCGCGGGCATCGGCGCACGTACATCGGCTCCATGCCGGGCAAGATCGTGCAGGGCATGAAGAAGGCAAAATCGTCGAATCCCCTATTCCTTTTGGACGAAATCGACAAGCTGGGCACCGATTGGCGCGGCGATCCGACCTCGGCGCTTCTTGAAGTGCTTGACCCCGAGCAGAACGGCACGTTCAACGATCATTACCTTGAGGTCGATTACGATCTTTCGGACGTGATGTTCGTGTGCACGGCCAATACGATGCGCATGCCCCAGCCGCTGCTGGATCGCATGGAGATCATCCGCCTTTCGGGCTATACCGAGGATGAAAAGCTGGAAATCGCCAAGCGCCATCTTCTTCCGAAAATCCATAAGGAGCACGGATTCAAGAAGGGCGAATTTTCGATTTCCGAGGACGCGTTGCGAGACATCTTGCGCTACTACACGCGGGAAGCCGGCGTCCGAAATCTGGAAAGGGAAATCTCAAGCCTCGCGCGGAAGTCGCTGCGGGAAATCGTTTCCGGCAAGACGAAAGGCATCCACATAACCCGCCGGAATCTTGAAAAGTATCTCGGCGTTAAGCAGTTCCGTTTCGGCGAGGTTGAGCCGGAAGACCTGATCGGCGTCACGACGGGTCTTGCCTGGACGGAAGTCGGCGGCGAATTGCTGACCATCGAAGCGGTAAGCATGCCCGGCAAAGGCAAGGTCACGACGACCGGCAAGCTGGGCGAAGTGATGAAGGAATCCGTGCAGGCGGCCGAAAGCTATGTGAAGGCACGCGCCATCGCGCTGGGGCTGAAGCCTCCATCGCTTGAAAAACGCGATATCCATGTGCACGTGCCCGAAGGGGCGACGCCGAAAGATGGCCCTAGCGCAGGCGTAGCGATGGTCACCTCCATCGTTTCCGTCCTTACGAAAATTCCGGTGCGCAAAGATGTGGCTATGACGGGCGAAATCACGCTGCGCGGGCGCGTTCTGCCTATAGGCGGCCTAAAGGAAAAACTTCTGGCGGCATTGCGCGGCGGAATCCGAACGGTTTTAATCCCGAAGGAAAACGAGAAGGATCTGACGGAAATTCCCGATAACGTCAAAAAAGGCATGAACATCCTTTTGATGAACACGGTCGACGAAGTGCTGAAACACGCCCTTGTCCGCCCCGTCGTTCCGATTGAATGGGATGAAAACGCCGAAGCCGAAGCTGTTCCCCTAAAGGACAATAACGGCCAAGGCGAACTCATAAAACACTGACCGGTAAATATGGTGAAAGCGCGATCTCTCAAAGGTCGCGCTTTTTACTTTCACCAAGACCACCGAAGTAATTGGCAACTCATTGATTTAAGAGTTTTTTTAACGGCTTAAAGTGCAGTAAAACAAATTTTATTGAATTCGAACTATCCTTTTTTATCGTATAATAAAATTGATTTTTATGAGCAATTATCAGGAAGCGCACAATGAGCGCATTTAGTTATAAAGGATTTATTAAAGATAACGCCCACCTCCTCAATGCGGTAGTTGGATGCCTTCCCTTTGTTCATTCGTATAATCTTTTCAAGAAGCGCGACTATGCAGGAGCCGCTTTTTGGGGCTTGATTGATGCGGCTGTCTTAGCGCCTTTTTCCCTGCCTTTCGCCAACATTATCCTGAAAAGCATAAGCATCAATTCAAAACTGCTATCCACAAGCGTTAATGCGTGCCGGCTGATAAAACTGTCGCGAACCGTTCGAAATCCTGTCGTGATTAGAGCAATTGACAAGTTTAGGTGGCAGATGAACGCGCATGAGCTTTGCAAACCGTTTGCCTATGCCACGTTGAGCGAAAAAGAGTTGAAACTATGCGCCGGAAAAATATGGCATGCCTCTATGCGCAGCGGTCATGGCATGAAGGCCGGATACCTCTTCCTCAATCCGTAAGGCTTTTATCCGACAAGTTTCTTAATTGCCGCCTTAACGGCGTCGCCTGAATCGGGATTTGCAATAGCGAATGCGACATTCGCCTCGATAAAGCCAAGCCTGTCGCCGCAATCGTAACGCGTGCCCTCGTAGCGGAAGCCGTGGAAGGGTTGCTTGCCGATCAATTTTGCCATGGCGTCGGTCAACTGGATCTCGCCCCCTGCCCCGATGCGCTTGGCCGAAAGCTCGTCAAAAATCTGGGGCTGCAATATATACCTTCCGATAATAGACAGCGTGGACGGCGCCTTCGCGGGCTCCGGCTTTTCCACAAGGCCGCAAATTTTGGCCAAACGCCCGCTTTCGGATTCAACGTCCAAAATGCCGTAGCGGTTCGTGTGCTCACGCGGCACTTCGACGACGGCAACCATATTGCCGCCCGTTTCATCGTACGCTTCGATCATCTGCTTTAGGCAAGGCTTAGGCGAAAGCACGACGTCGTCCGCCAGCAAAACCGCAAAAGGTTCGTTGCCAACCAGGTTTCTCGCGCACCATACGGCATGGCCAAGCCCCAAGGGCTCGCTTTGCCGCGTGAATAAAAGCTGCCCCGCTTCCAAATTCGTGGACTTCAGAATGGCCAAAGCCTGCGTTTTGTTGCGCGACTCCAAAACCCGTTTCAGCTCGTTATTCAGATCAAAATGGTCCTCAAGCGCGCCTTTCCCGCGGCTCGTGATGAAAATAAGCTGCTCGATGCCGGCGGCGCGCGCCTCGTCCACAGCGTGCTGAATCAAAGGCCGGTCGACAAGCGTCAGCATCTCCTTCGGCATGGCTTTCGTCGCGGGCAAAAAGCGCGTGCCCAAACCGGCGACGGGAAAAACGGCTTTGCGGATTTTCTGCTTCATCATATTCTCATACAACAGGAACGATAGAGGGCATGGCGAGCGCGTTTTTCACGGCATCGCAAATTTCTTCCAGAGAAAACGGCTTCGCCAAAATCTTGTGCACCAGCGTGTCGAGGTTGTGGGCGCGCATGCGCTCTTGGGCATAGCCGGAAATCATCACAACTTTAAGTTCGGGAAAAAGGCGCGTGGCCTTCATGGCCAAAGCGATTCCATCGACATTCGGCATGACGATATCGCTGACTAAAACGTCGAATTTGTCGCCTGCCAGCATATCCAGCGCTTGCTGGCCGTCGATGGCCGCCGTAACCGCATAGCCGACTGACGCCAGCGAGCGCACGATGAACTCCCTTACGGCGGGGTTGTCTTCCGCCACAAGGACGCGCTGCAAGGCAGGGGCCTGCGGGTCGCTATTTTCCGTCATTCTCGTCCCGATGATAGAATTCAAGGTTAACGTCTTCTATCGTATGTTCCATCGGCGTTGCAACCTCCGTATGGAACGGAACAGAAGCATCGGGACCGATAGTAGCCGCTGGGGGCTCAAGAGACCAGCTTTGAATAACAGTGCCATCGGCTCCCCGCGCACGGGCTTTTATGCTTGGCAGTATCCGCACGTCGCTGGTTGAATTCGTTATCTTTCCGGCTACGAACAATCTCATCGTTCCGCTATCGTATCTAAGCTCGGACTTCACATCGCTAAAAACAAGCCCGTCCCAAAGGGGCACGATTTTAAAACCGAGCGAATCATAAATCATGCGCATGGCCGGATAGGCTTTGACCATTTCATGCCGCATGACGAAGGGCAATAAAACCATTCCCGCAAGCGCGACGTATATAACAATGCGCGCTATTTTCTTGGGCATGCGCCATTTATCGAAAACGGCGGGCAAATTCGGCGTCGCTTCCATCGGCGGCAAGGGCGGCGGGGAAACGTCCTCCGCAGGCGAGGCTGACGGCCAATCCGTCGCAAAAGGCCGCGGTGGCTCTTTTGGCGGATCTGGAGGCATGACGACATCTATGGAAGTCGGAAGTTTAACAAACCATTCATGTTTGCAACGGGCGCAACGCACCTGCCGACCGCCTTGGGCAAAAAGGCCGATCTGGACAAGATATCGGGCATTGCATGATGGGCACTCAAGGATCATGGAAAGATATATAGAAAGCCTTTAGAATGGGGGCAACGGAATCATATGATTAACGGAACGATATGCTCCTTTCTTTCGAGAACGTAAGCCTTTCTTACGCGCCAAAACGTAACATTTTGAACCATATAACGTTCATGATGGACGATGGGGAGTTTTGTTTCCTTACAGGCACAAGCGGCGCGGGAAAATCCTCTCTTATGCGCCTTATCTATCAAGAGGAAACGCCAAGCGCAGGTCAAGTCACGCTTTTTGGCGAATCCCTCGCCAGCCTTACGCGCGAAAAGCGCGCCGAAGTGCGCCGCAAATTGGGCATCGTCTTTCAGGATTTCCGGCTTATCCCCCATTTGTCGGCGTGGGAGAACGCCGCCCTGCCGCTGCGCCTGACGAACATGAACGAGACGAACATCAAACGCCATGCGCAAGAGCTTTTGGAATGGGTCGGCATGGGCGAGAGAATGGACTCGTATCCGGCGGAGCTTTCGGGCGGCGAGCAACAGCGCGTGGCCATTGCCCGCGCCGTCATCACAAAGCCGCGGCTTCTGCTCGCCGACGAGCCGACAGGCAATGTCGATGAGGAAACCGCCTTCAAACTTTTCCATCTATTCGACGAACTCAATAAATTGGGAACCGCCGTCATTCTGGCGACGCACCAAAACAACCTTGTCGGCAAATTCCGCAAACGCAATCTGCATTTGCAGGATGGGTGTTTGATGTAGGATGAAGATTTTTGCGTCTTTCGGGTGAAATAAGTCTTAGTCTTTCCTGTGGAAAGCGGTTTTTGCGCTCTTGCCCTTCTTCGCATTACCCGTTAAGCCATTAGCGGATCTAAATAAACTGGAAAAGATGATTAAGCCGCCAATCTACCTCACGAACGATTCCTCCGTTGGCACAGGCATCTTCCCCTGCCAAGCGATCCACGGTATGGCTCGGGCGGGTGAGATCACGGCGACAAAGGAAATCGAAGACGATCAGATCCAGCCCGCGAGCCTCGATCTGCGGCTCGGCGATTATGCCTATCCGGTTGCGACGAGTTTCCTCCCTGGGCGAGGCAAAAGCGTTTTGGAAAAAATGCGCCAGCTTGATGGCGCGTGCGAGGATTACAAAATCCCGCTCAACGCCGCCAAAGGCGCTTTGCTTGAGAAAAACAGAGTTTACGTCGTTCCTTTGATGGAATCCATCAAGCTACGCGAGGGGCATTCAGCTTTTGCGAATCCGAAAAGCTCCACCGGACGGCTCGATATCTTGACGCGCCTGATTATCGACGGCGCAACGAAATTCGACGAAGTGCCGGAAGGCTATTCGGGACAGCTCTATGTGGAGATCGCGCCTCGCAGTTTCAGCATCGTCGTGCATGCGGGCGCGCGCCTGAACCAGCTTCGCTTTATCGGCGGCCGCGCCGCCCCTATTCCAGAAAAGGAATGGGACGCGCTTGTGCACGGCGGGCAGATCGTGCCCGACTCTCATAATATTCCCGGCAACGGCGAGCCGATTAGTCAAGGCCGCCTGCCCTTTCATATCGACCTGAAAGGCCACGGCAAGGCGGATGAGATTATCGGCTGGCGCTCGAAAGAAAACGCGGGGCGCATCGATCTTTCGCGCCGCGATTACGATCCAATGGATTTCTGGGAGCCGGTGACGAACCAGAAGGAAGGCTCGCTGGTTCTCGACCCGAACCGCTTTTATATTTTAATGACGCAGGAGGCCATCGGCGTCCCGCCGGATTACGCGGCGGAAATGCTTCCCTACGACACGCGGGCTGGCGAATTCCGCGTGCATTACGCGGGCTTTTTCGACCCAGGTTTCGGATGGAATTCTGCCACCGGCAAAGCGGGCGGAAGCCGCGGCGTTTTGGAAGTCCGTTCGCACGACGTGCCCTTTCTTCTCGAGCACGGGCAGCTTGTCGGCTGGCTCAAATATGAACGCATGGCCACGCGGCCCGATTGCCTCTATGGCCAAAGCGGAAATTCAAACTACCAAGGGCAAAGCCTGAAATTGGCCAAGCAATTTAAAGAAAAGCAGTGTCAATAATTCTTTCTTTTATTTGGTATTATTGTCAAACTGTCGAGAACCTCGCTACAGACCTATTTTTCCCATGACCCATATCCCCTCCTCCGCCAATCTTTCTTCTCAGCAGAACTGCAAGACGCGCAGCACTGTCGATTTGCTGAAGCGGCTCGTCACATCCTACCTGCGCCCGCACAAGAATCCCTTTATCGCCGCTATGGTCTTTATGGCTGTCGCGGCTTCGATGCGCGGCTTTTTCACGCACACCTTGCAGCTTGTCGTTGACGGCATGGTGCAAAAAAGGGGCATCGCCTATATGGGCGGCGTCTGCGCGCTGATCATAGGCAGCTTTTGGCTGCGCAGCGTCATGGTCTATCTGCACACCATTTTCATGAACCGCATCGGCCAGCGCATCGTGGCCACCGTCCAGCAGGAAATGTGCGCGCATCTATTGAACGTCGATCTCTCCTTTTTCCATGCCAACCCCTCGGGCACGCTTGTCTCGCGAGTCATCAACGACGTCACGATCATGCGCCAAGCCGTGAACGATTGCCTCCTGAATTCCTTTCGCGGCGGGCTGGAACTGCTTTTCCTTGTGGGCGTCATGTTCTATCAGGATTGGCAACTTTCGTTCATCGTGCTTACCGTTTTTCCGATTTCGGCGTTTTATGTGTCGCGCATCGGCAAGAAAATCCGCAAAATCGCGGCAAGCACGCAAAACGCCACGGGCAATCTGTCAGCCCTGTTGAACCAGACTTTCCAAGGCATTCGCCATGTGAAGGCTTATGGCAACGAAGGCGTGGAAGTCGAACGCATCCGCGAGCTGACCGAGGCCATTTATAAATTCTCGCTGAAGGGCGTGCGCGTTTCATCGCTGACGGGCCCCGTTATGGAGATTCTGAGCAGCGTGGCCATCGCCGCCCTTCTGGTCTACGGGTATATTCAGGTCGATACGGGCCGCAATTCGCCGGGCGATTTGGTCGCCTTTATCGCCTCTTTTTTGCTCGCCTACGACCCGATGAAGCGCATGGGGCGCATCAGCGCGCAATTGCAGGCGGGCTTGGCGGCGGCGGACCGCGTTTTCGATCTGCTCGACGTGCGCCCCAAAATCGTCAGCGCGCCGGACGCCGTGGAACTGAATGTCGCGACTTACGCCGTCACCCTGTCGGACGTCACCTTCGCCTACGACGACGGCACGAAAGCCTTGGATTGCCTGACGATTGAAATCCCCCACGGCAAGACGGTCGCCATCGTCGGCGCGTCGGGCGCGGGAAAATCGACCATTATCAACCTGATTCCGCGCTTTTACGACATCGCCTCCGGCAGCATCGCCATCGGCGGCATGGACATCCGCAAAACGACGCTCAGCAGCCTGCGCTCCAAAATCGCGCTTGTGAGTCAGGAAACCGCGCTTTTCGACGACACGGTGCGCGCCAACATCGCCTACGGCAACCCAACGGCATCGAACGCGGAAGTCGAGCGCGCCGCCGTTGGGGCTTCTGCCGACGGTTTTATCAGGCAGCTGCCGAACGGTTACGACACGAAAGTGGGCGAATTCGGCGTCAAGCTATCGGGCGGGCAACGGCAACGCATCGCCATCGCGCGCGCCATGCTGCGAAACGCGCCGATCTTGCTTTTGGACGAGGCGACCTCCGCGCTCGACAACGAATCCGAGCGGGCGGTTCAGGAAGCCCTTAAACAACTGCAAAAAGGGCGCACGACCATCGTCGTCGCGCATCGTCTTTCGACCATCGTCGATGCGGATTGGATCGTCGTCCTCGACCAGGGGCGCGTCGTGGAACAGGGCGGGCACGCTTCGCTTCTTTCCAAAGGCGGCGCATATGCGCGTCTATACGGCATGCAAGCAGGGTAAGGATATCCAGTCGACGTTAATATACCGCGTGCCTAATTCCGCGCATGGACGATGGTATAATCCTGAATGCCGCGCGTTTTATGAAGGCTTTCGCTTAATTTCACCAAAGGCGTGCTTTTCCTCTTGCCTTTTGAAACCGCGACAAAGCGCCATTCCGTCTGGCCGCCCCTATGCGTGATGCAGAACGAACCATTGGCGACTTCATAGCCTTGCGAATTCATCAGATGCTTCACGTCATCTTGAGTTAGTGAAGAATCCCTGTGGAAAATCAATGTGACAGAAACCGCATGCCGTATCGGCAAAATATTTTCGATCTTGGCGCCCCACATCATGATCATCGCCAGCAAAATGGAAAGCGACGTAGCCGCTCCATAAAAGCCAACGCCCACCAGAACGCCGATGGCCGAAACCGCCCAGATCGAGGCGGCCGTCGTTAGGCCGCTGATGGAAAGGCCGTCGCGCATAATCACGCCCGCGCCCAAAAAGCCTATGCCCGTGGTAATGCCCTGAATCGCACGGCCCGGATCGGCGTATTTCGCGAAATCCTGCCCCAGGCCGCCGAACCAAATCCCCATATCGCCGCATATCGCGACGATGGCGCACGAGGCCATGCAAACGAGCGCGTAAGTGCGCATGCCGGCGGCGCGGCCGTGATAGGAACGCTCGTACCCCACCAAAAGGCCGAGGAAAAAGCCTATGACGATTTTAAAAAAAACGTCCAGATTGGCCGCGAATTCGGGCGACAATCCGGCATCAACAAAAGGGGCGCTCATTTGATAAATCTCCGAATCGTTTCGGAAAACAAGGATCGGCTAAACGCCTCTACCGCGCAAGAATATATTGTGAACATCGCGGCCTCGTGCCATAAATTTTCCCTCCATGAGCGTTTGCATCCAATATAGCCGCCCCGCATCGGGACAAAACGACAGCCAGGTTTTCGGCTTCGACGTCGCCGTGACCAATTTCCTCAAGGCCTACTTCCGCCACAGCGCGTCGCCGCAATTCCTTTGCCGCCCGACGGATATTCCCAGTTTCGACCATTTTAAGGAGCTCGCAGCGGCCGAGGGCATAGATGCCGAGAACCGATGCATCGGGCTTGATCCGCGCCATCCCGATAAAAACCTGCAAAGCATATCGTGCCTTTTCCGTCCCGATCCGTTGACGGTCGATCTGGCGTGGCGCCGGCCGCAAGTTCAGGGGCGCGGCTATGCCACCTGCGGCCTTGTGCACACGATGAGCGGCGAGCGCATCGCCCGCGCGGTTGGGGATTTATGCTTCGCGCCGACGGACGAAACCGACGCGCTTATCTGCCCTTCGGCCTCTATCCGCGACGCCGTTTTAAATCTTTGGAACATCAACTGCGAGTATATCAATCACCGTTTCGGCGGCTCATTTTCCTGCCCCATTCAAACGCCGATCATTCCGCTGGGCATCGACACCGATAAATTCGCAAAAGCGACCGGCGGCACGAAACGAAAGGCGCAGCGCGAAGCCTTGGGAGTCGATGAGGACGAAACGGTTATCCTTTTCGTCGGCAGGCTGAGTTTCGCCACCAAGGCGCATCCCCTGCCCTTGTTTTTGGCGGCCGAGCATGCGGCATGGCTGACGCAGAAAAAAGTGCGCCTTGTCCTTTACGGCTATTTCCTGCCGAAGGATATGGAGCCGTTTTTCCGCAATCTGGCGGCGGATATATGCAAAACGGCGAAGGTCGAATTCGTGATGAACGACGATCCGCGCTTTCCCGACGGCCTTTGGGCGGCGGCGGATATATTCGCGTCCCTATCCGATAATGTGCAGGAAAGTTTCGGCCTGACGCCTATCGAGGCGATGGCCTGCGGCCTTCCGGCCGTTATTTCTGACTGGGACGGCTATCGCGAGGGGGTTCGCAACGGGCAAGACGGATTCCTTATCCCCACGTTCACGCCGCCGCCATCCGCAGGCATGGATGTGGCAAAGTTTTATTATAACGAGGATAACTACGGCGTCGCTCTGGCCGCGTCTACGCAAAGCACGGCTGTCGATGTCGAATGGTGCGCGAAATCGCTCGCGGTTTTGATAGGCAATCCAGATTTGCGCCGCACGTTCGGCGAAAGCGGCCGCGCGCGCGCGCAAAGCGTTTTCGATTGGCGGCATATCATCCATGCTTATGATGAGCTTTGGCAAAGCCTTTCGGAAAAGCGGCTTGCCGCGCCGCCACGGCAGATATTGCCTAACGCGTGGCAGGCCGCGCATCCGGCGTACCCTAACCCGTGGGAGATGTTTAAGAGCTTTCCCACTGCGCATCTTGCGCCCATGGATATTTTGCATTCAACGCAAAGCGAGGCGTTCGTTCAAACCATTTTGAATCACGACATCAATCTTTTCGTGCCGCAGCTTTTGCTGCCGAAAGATCAGCTGGTCGAGCTTTGCGGGGTCATCCGCCGCGCGGGAAGGGTGCGCATTGCCGATATCCTTGTCGCCTTCCCGATCTCCAGCCACGATCTTTTAATGCGCTGCTTCGGGTGGATGTTGAAAATGGGTATTTGTTCGGTGGAAAGGCCACAGTGATGATTTATGGAATGCACCCCTTCTATGACGAAACATGGTTTCGCCTATTCTTCGGTTTTTTGATCGGCGGCATTCTGGGCAGCTTCGGGACGATGCTCGCCTATCGCCTGCCGCGCAAACTATCGCTTATCAAGCCGCGCTCGCATTGCCCTTCATGCGGCGCGAAGCTCGGCGTGATCGACCTTGTTCCCCTGTTTTCGTGGATTTACCTGAAAGGCCGATGCCGCCATTGCCGCGCCGAAATCGGCAAGGCTTATTTTGCCATTGAACTCATAACCGCATTCTCCTGCGCCTTTGCCACCTTCATGCTGGGCGTTAGGCCTGTTACTTTTTTCGCTTATGCGGTTATTTTGGCCGTTATTGTTTCCCTTACACCAAAACTGCACGATAAGGGGCTGGAGTAAGATTTTAGCGTCATTCCGCACCCCGCCTATTGTGCCTATAGAAGTTCTTTGAAAGGTTGAATGGTGTTGATGGCACAATTGGCGGGGATGCGGAATCCGATTTGGTTTCTTAACTGTGGAGCAGCGCCCATTTAAAAGGAACAACCGTCACCCCGCGCAGGCGGGGGTCCCATTTTTTCGCTTAGGAAATAATGACCACTATACTTCCCATCCACATCATCGGCGGCGGGCTTGCGGGCTGCGAGGCGGCATGGCAGGCCGCGCAAGCAGGCGTTCCGGTCGTCTTGCATGAAATGCGCCCGCATAAGAATACCGAGGCGCATAAATCAAATGCGCTTGCCGAATTGGTTTGCTCCAACTCCCTGCGTTCCGACGACAGCGACTACAACGCCGTAGGCCTTTTGCATGACGAAATGAGGCGCTGCGGTTCTCTTGTCATGGCGGCGGCGGATCGGCATAAAGTCCCCGCCGGAGGCGCATTGGCCGTAGATCGCGAAGCCTTTGCCGCCGATATTACCGCCGCGCTTGAAAAGCATCCGCTTATTAAAATTGCGCGGGAGGAAATCACCGCCCTGCCCTCTGCCGCCGACATGGATTCCGTCATTATCGCTTCCGGCCCTTTGACTTCCGAACCGCTGGCGGAATCCATCCGCGAGGCCGCGGGCATGGACTCTCTTTCCTTCTTCGATGCCATTGCGCCCATTGTCGTGCGCGAGAGCATTGATATGTCAAAAGCATGGATGCAATCGCGCTACGACAAAGTCGGGCCCGAAGGCACGGGCGCGGATTACATCAACTGCGCGATGGATCAGGAACAGTACGAACACTTCGTGCGCGAACTTTTGAACGCGGAAAAGACGGAATTTAAAGACTGGGAAATACCGCAGTCGCGGTTGCGCGAAGCGCAGAGCAGTCGCGGCAACATAATTAAATATTTCGATGGTTGTTTGCCTATCGAAGTGATGGCGGAGCGCGGCCTCGATACTCTGCGCTACGGCCCCATGAAGCCTGTGGGACTTACCAATCCGCATTCGGACAAGCGGCCTTATGCGGTCGTGCAACTGCGGCAGGATAACGCGCTGGGCACGCTTTATAATCTCGTCGGCTTCCAGACAAAAATGAAATACGCCGACCAAACGCGCGTTTTCCGCATGATCCCCGGGTTAGAGAACGCGGAATTCGCCCGCCTTGGCGGGCTGCATCGTAACACGTTCATCAACAGTCCCCTTTTGCTGGATGAACAACTGCGCCTGAAAAGCAGGCCGCATCTTCGCTTTGCGGGGCAAATGACGGGAGTCGAAGGCTATGTGGAATCCGCCGCCATGGGATTGCTGGCGGGCTTGTTCGCCGCCGCCGAGCGCAAAGGCGAAACGCGAACCGCCCCGCCGCGCACAACGGCCATGGGCGCGCTTGTCGCGCATATTACAGGCGATGCAAACGCGCAGACTTTCCAGCCCATGAACGTCGCCTTCGGCCTTTTCCCGCCCATAACCGAAGGCAAAGGCAAACGCGACAGGAAGCTGCTTTATACGCAAAGGGCAAAAAGGGATTTCGCGGAGTGGCTAAGAGACTGAGGTCGGGGGATTAGGGGTTAGGGGCTAGGGATCGAACATTCTTGATTGTGGATTCGGGGAATAGAAGAACCGCTTTGTCCATAATAGCAGAGTCATCATCGGGCAAAGAACTGTCCTGCAATAATACCGACGTCATCATCGGGCAGAGTACTTCCCGCTCAATAATAACGACGTCATCCCCGCGAAGGCGGGGATCCAGGCTGACTTTCCGTAGAATATGGCGGCAAAAATTTGGGCGTGCGTTGGCGGCGGGAATAATCCGCGCTGACATTTTTTATGGCGATGACGCCTGGATTCCGCACACCTGTCACTCACTCGCCAATCGCTGTTCATAATACTCAAACATTCTTTATACGAGTGAGTGACAGGTTGCGGAATGACAACCAAGAGAGCGGGTTATTATAATATCTTTGGGTGTTTCTGTCGGATTTACTTCATTTTGTTTTTATCCTTCATATTCTTTCTTCAAAACAAGCTCCTTATAAGC
Source organism: uncultured Rhodospirillaceae bacterium (assembly GCA_964517415.1). Taxonomy (GTDB): domain Bacteria; phylum Pseudomonadota; class Alphaproteobacteria; order UBA9219; family UBA9219; genus CAIXLI01. Next base: position 73,741 of record CAZFCA010000001.1, on the reverse strand, counting down.
TCTATTAAAAATAAGACAGGTTTCACATGTGAGCTTCGCGCAAGCGAAAGCCGCTGAGCAAACGTGCCTTTGATTATCGGTTCCCCTGTTCCCGCAATCCCTGGGCTTGGCTGGGTGACGAGCCGCATAATCAGCATCCCTCGTGAGGATGCAGGGTGGGATGTATCACACGTGTGGGATAAATGCAAGATTTATTTTGGGAGTATGTAAAAATATTTTTTGGGCATGGTTAATGGATGGAGGACTTGCCTGTCACTCATTCGTTGATCGCTGCGAATAACTAACCGTCATATCTTCCGATAGCCAGTCTGAATCCCTTTTATCTGAACTGATACTGCTCTAAGGGCTACGATGCAACGCCGCAGAATTAGCGGCAACAGGCGTCGTGTTGCCCGAGCATACGCAATGAGAGGCAGAAGAAAAGTTAGAACTAAATTGGTCCTCGAGAAAATAAGCAAACATACACCCAAGGCCGTTAAAAAAAACACCTTCTATCATCTTTGTGGATGTTGACTGTCCCGTTTCTTGAAAGGCATGCAAAACTGCGCCCATGCATAATCCCGTACCGATGATCGGGACCGCAGCTTGGGGATAAGTTGCCGCCAAAACACCCGAAGCGCATCCGGGAATAACCCTAATAATACCAACTAAAGTGACCATTATTCCTCGTATCTCATAGATTGTGCAATATACGCGCAAGATCAAATGATCAAAAAAATGCGCAATAACTTAAATTTCAGTTCAGCAAAGCAATTTTTTGCAAAAACGCTGAATGCAATTAAGTGATAAATATAATTAATGCAAGCCTATGCTAAACTATTTCTGATGCCCTTCAGCTCCCTTAAAGCGCGGGTCATGCCGCCGATGACATGCCACAGATCCCGCGTATGGGAAGGATGCATCGCCAGATGCGCCATCGCGCGAAGGACGTTCGTGCTGCCATCGGGATTAATCGCCGCCATGACGAAGGGCGGCACGTTCATTCCGGCGTCGTCGCACACCGCGCGAATGACGGTGAAAGGCAGCTTTGCCTGCGCCGCAGCCTCGGCCGCGCATTGGCTTTCCATATCGACGATAGCGCATCCCGTACCCCGAAAAAGCGCGCTTTTCGCCTCGCACGTCGCGACCAAAACTTCGGAGCCGTAAATGCCGCCGCGCTTGGCATGCGGAATTTTCATCGCAAGCTCGCGTCCCCATGCTTCGTCGCATTCCCAGCGGCCTTTGTCGTTCTCAACCCGCGTGCCGATAAAAACATCGCCCAGCCTCACGGAAGGCTCCAGCGAGCCTGCGATGCCAAAGCTCATCAGGCGCGTGGCGCCGAGCGCCACAAGCTCCCGCGCCAATTCACGCGCCATATGCGGCCTTGCCGCCGCGCAAGACACCAACGCGCCGTCGATTTTCCTGGCGATTTTTCTTTCGGATTCAAGGCCGCAGAGAATTCCTAGCATGTCTACATCCCATAAAGCGATGGCGCGCCATTGCCGAATTTCAAATTAGCGTACCGCGCCAGCGCCCACTGCGGGAAAAACGCTTTGTATCCATGATAGCGAAGGTAGAACACGCGCGGAAAGCCCACGGCCGTGTAATAGTCTTCGTCCCATGTGCCGTCGGCCTTTTGTGTTTCCGAAAGCCACGCGACGCCGCGCTCGACAGGCGCGCTGTCAACCTCGCCCGCCGCCATAAGCGCAATCAAAGCCCATGCCGTTTGCGCGGGCGTGCTGACGGCGCATTCGCCTTTGGGCTTATCGCGCCAATAGCTTGCGCCGTCTTCGCCCCAGCCGCCGTCCGGCCTTTGTTTTGCCTTCAGCCATTCCACGGCGCGGCGAACCATGGGGTCTTCCGGCCCGATGCCAATGGCGTTCAACGCGCACAAAACAGACCAAGTGCCGTAAATATAATTCGTTCCCCACCGTCCGAACCAGCAGCCTTCCTTTTCCTGATCGCGCCGCAGATAGGCGATAGCCTCCGCCACTTGAGGATGGTCCTTTTGGAAGCCAAGCTGGCTTAGCATGCTGACGCACCGCGCCGTGACGTCCGCGCTTGGCGGGTCGAGCAACGCGCCGTGATCGGCAAAGGGAATGTAGTTCAGATAATAATATTCGTTATCGGCGTCGAAAGCGGCCCAGCCGCCGTTTTTCGACTGCATGCCCAAAACCCACTCCACGGCTCTTTCAATCGACTCGCGATATTTCACTCGGTCGAAGCGATCCAACGCCATAACGACGACCGCCGTATCGTCCAAATCGGGGTAATGCGCGTTGTTGTATTGAAACGGCCAGCCGCCCTGAACGGCATGAGGTCGCCAAAAAGCCCAGTCGCCTTTCAGATCGAGAACCTGCCGCGCCTTCAGCCATTCGCAGGCCGCCGCGATGCGCTCGCGCGGGGCGTTCGCCTCCAACAGCGCATGCGCCGCTAAAGCGGTATCCCAAATGGGCGAAAGGCACGGCTGGCAGTACGAACGCTGAGGCGTATCCACAACCAATTTATCAATCGATTTGCGGGCGATGGCGTAATCGGGATGATCCGGCGCAAAGCCGAGGCAATCGTACATCATCACGCTGTTCGCCATGGCCGGGTAAATCGCGCCTAGCCCATCCTCCCCATTTAACCGTTCCGTCACCCACGCCACCGCCCGCGCAATGGCTTTGGCGCGAAGTTTTTTGGGCATGCGCGGTTCCAGCGCGCGCAGGATGTTATCGATAACGCCGAAGGCGAAAGTCCATATGGAAGGCTGCGCATTCCCGGGCCATTTTTTAACGGCTTCGGGATGCGTGAGAAAAAGCTCGTCGATGCGGATATGGCGCGGATTTTTTGCCAGCGGCTTTTTGGCCATCAGCACAAGCAAGGGCGCGATGACCGTGCGCGACCAATAGGCGATTTTGTTCATGTGGAAGGGAAACCACTTGGGCAAAAGCATGATCTCGACCGGCATTTCCGGCACGGCGCGCCATGGCACGGCGCCGAACAAAGCCATTTGAATGCGGGTAAAGACGTTCGTTTTTTCCGCGCCGCCATGGCTTAAAATGGCCTCGCGCGCGCGAACCATGTGCGGCGCATCGAGTGTGTCGCCCACGCATTTCAGCGCGAAATAGGCTTTGACGCTCGCGCTGACATCCAAATCCCCCCGATGGAACAATGGCCAGCCGCCATGAGACTCTTGAATATCGCGCAAATACGCGGCCATGCGTTCGTGCAACGGCTGATTGATCGAGCCTAAAAAGTGGTCGAGCAAAATATACTCGGCCGGAATCGTGGCGTCGGCTTCAAGCTCGAACACCCAGTGGCCATCCGGCTTTTGGAGGGACAGCAAGGCATCCACGCTGCGCTGGGTAGAGCCTTTGACGCCATCGGGAGAAACGAGGCGCGCGGCTACGCTGGATACTGTATTTTCCATGTTGACAAGCACAATAATTGAACATTGTGCCCGATAATACGCGAAAAAAGGCTGGGAGGCAAGGGCAGCAGAAAGCGGTTATCAGTGTTAACAGAGACGGGGAAGCAGGAACAATCCTAACGGACATTTCTTATAGCGTGGCCGTCTGTATTTCGCAGGGCGCACTGATCACAGATCATCACTGCACCGCAAGCACCTGATAAAAAAAGTATGCCGAAGTAGGTCCCTCTTCTCCTACGGATACGCTTGCGTTTTGCACGCATCCCGCAAAGCTCGACGCAATCGGCGCAGGCCACGCGCCATAGGCGGCGGAAACGACGCCTGCAGCAAAATCCCCTAAATCCGACTTTTCGGGAACGAACGGAGTTCCTGTACTTTTCTCGTTCACCTCTGCGCACACGCCCGACGACACAGGCAAAACGGCAAGCATGGCCCTATTCGTTCCCAGCCCAAGCCCAACGACGATACCCTTCGGATAAAGCCATTTATCAGCCATAGGATTATTCGCCATGCCGACGGACGGCGGCGCGATACCGCCCCCGACTGGAGAAAAAAGCTGATTTTCCCCCGCCCCGACGCTTAGATCGACATCCGCGGCGCGAAGGCCGTTGCCAAGCGTCACGCGATCTATGCCTAATTTAAGAGACTCTCCCGCGCCGAGCAGGGCGAGCGCCTTCGCGCGGTTTACACCTTCAAACGCCGCACCCTTGGGAGTCCCTGTCATCGCCGCAACGGCAGCCGCCAAAATCGCTAAAACCGCCATAATAAAAAGAACTGGACCGACGATGGAATGGCGTTTTTTGCTTTCATTTAATTTTGCGGTTTTCTCGATTCCCTTATCAGCATGATCTTCTATATGTTCCTTAGCCACTTATGCACCTCACTCAACATCATAGAGCGAAACCCTCCCCCTTGATGGCGTTGGGGTGGACGGGATTGATGAGGAAACAAGTAAACATAATTTTTTTGTCCCAATCACCCAAACCGTCCCTTCGCAAAAAAAATCTGACCCATTCAAACAATAAGCGTTTTAATCCCTCAGCGCCGTAAATTCCTTCTTCTGCCCCGCAATAACAGCGCTCATCAACCCGCGCTCCCCGCACTGCCCGACGCAAAGGGCGTCTATACTCCAATAGAATAGTGGCGCGATGGTCTCCACCGCCTGAAGAGCGGCCACCCATTGCTGGAAAGTTGCGCCTTCGGGGCTTGCGATGTGAAGTTTTTGGCTCTCGTCAAGCGATACTTTAAGCTCGGGAAAACGCTGCTTCAAACGCTCGAAAACAGGCTGGATCTCATCAGGGCTCATGGCTGAGGAAACGACCTCGACCCCGCCTGCCCCCGCGTTGGACAGCGACGCTGCGCGATGAACGGCGATATCGGCCATAATCAGCATGGCAAAAGCGGCGACCCAGCACAAAGCGACCAGAAAACCCGTCGCCCTGTCAAAGCTGGTCAATCCCCGCGCGATAAGGCTCGGCGAAAAGGCTCTGGCTGCCATGCTGTTTTTCAGCGCGTTCATGGTTCCTTCCGGCTGGCTTGAAACTCGGCCTCGTTGCCGATCAAAAGGGCGGCATCGCCCGCTTCGATAATTTTCGCGTTAAACGCGGCAAGCCGCGCCGCATCCGTTCCTGCGGGAGCTGAAGCGCGCCACCGGACGGCGCCTTCTTGAAGTTCGTAAACAGACAAATAGCCGTCCACGGATAAAACGCCTTCGTTCACGTCCAAAAGATTCTTAAGTTCGCGCCGCAAAGGACTTACGCGCAGATCCTCAGCCCTTGCCACGATACCCGCCGAGCGGGCTTCAGCCCTGTCATTGGCGCGCGTCGAAGACAGGATATCGACTTGCGCATAAAGCCAAACCGCAAAAGCCGCGCCGGCGACTGCCAAAGACGCGAAAACCGAAAACGCCGAGAGAATTCGCCGCGCGCGATCCTCAAAAAGCGACATTGAGCGCCAGGGCGCCGGAGTCATTCGCTCAATGCGCGCAAGATCGATATCGATGATCTTCGTGCCTTCGCCCAATTCCCGCGCCGTACGTTCGGCCTTGGCGCGGATAATGACGGGCGTGCTGCGATAGATGCGCAAATCGTTCGGCTTCACGACCATCAAAAGAGCGATATCCTCGCCGAAATAGGTTCCGTAGTGAGTATAACAAACGGGCAGTATCGTCTTATTTTTTTCCGAGGGCAGCAACGCCGCCAAAGGGCACCAGGAATGGACGTGCGATGCCAGATCTTCGGACTTGGCGGCCAAATACCAAATGCCGTTGCCGACGCTTCGCCACGCGACCACCACGCGCTCGCTGCCGCAGGCTTCGGTCGCGGCGTTCCAAACAAGGCGGGGTTCGTCGCCTTCTGTGCGGGCGCAAAATCCGCCCACAAGATCGCCCGGGAAATAGATGTTCGCTGCCTCGTCAACGGGCCCCGTCAAGGCGCGTAATTTTTCGGCTAGCTTCTTCATCGCCCCCCTTATCATCTCCCTTTTTTCTTGTTTTTAGGATGCCGCGAAGCGTTCTTCTGCTTCGTGGGCTTGGCTGGATCGGCTGTGGCCTCGCCCCCTTTCAAAAGAACGGTTCGTTCCTGCCCCTTGACGACGAATTCCGCCGCATAGGGCGTAACGGCGACCAGCTTCGCCCCGCCCGCTTTCGTTTGAAGCGTCCCGCCGACGGGAATGACGGCCGTATAGCCTTCAGGCAGTTGGAAGATAGCCCTATCGCCGACAGTGCCGATCAACAGAACGCCGTCGATTCCCGCCGCTGCCACGATCTTCTTCGCCTTGGGCTCTTCCAATTTATGAAATTCCAGTTTGCGCGGCAAAACAGGCGCGGGAGCAGCCGCCGCCTTTTTAGTTTCCAGCGAAGGCGCGGGCGCGGCTTCAATTTTGGCCTCCGGTTGGGCAGGAGAAGCGGCTGGCGCGGCAGGCTGCTGCGCAGGAACCGCGATTTCCTTTAAAGGCTCGGACGGAGAGACGGTCGGGGGCGTTGCAGGGGCGGTTATCTCAAGCTGCGCAGGCGCAGGAGCGGGCGTTGAAACCACCGCTTCCTTTTGCGCCGGAGCGGGTGCCACTGCGGGCGGATCCGCTTTTTCTTTCGCTTCGCCGCGCACGGCGATAACGGTAAAGCCGACCTTCCCGCTATGGTGAATCACAAGATCGGTGGAAAGCGTTCCGGCTTTTTTCGGCTCCCATTGCAAAATAACGGGGCATGAAGTGCCTTGCGCAATGGGCTTTCCGATAACGCACCCTTGGCTTAAACGCTGCAAGCCGTTGTCCGGCGAGATCATTTCTATCGAGCGGATGGCGATGGGGTCCGCGCTGTCGTTGACCAGCATCGTCGCGCGAATAACCTTCTCCCCTATAACGGCAGTCCCGAAATTGATGGGCTTGATTTCCTTCGGCGGCGCTTTGGCGGGCTGTTCCTTCGCCGGAAGGGCCTGGGCGATAGCCTCTTTCTTCGGTTCCTCTTTCTTCGGCTCCTCTTTTTTTACCGACGGCATTTCGGGCGGCATAAAAGCTGCGTCGCGCGCTAAAGCCTCCCCGCCGAGGAAAGCCAAAACCATAAAAGCGACAAAGGCTGAAAAGCGCATCATGGCCGCCCCCCCCTTCCTGAGGCTTCGGTCGTCAAATCGTCCTTGGAAATCGTGCCTAAACTCATAACTTTTCTGTCGAGGGAAGATACGCGGTCCGGCTTTCTTTGGGGCGCGACGGGGCGCGCGCCATCCTTGTCGATTAGGATGGGGGGCGGCAATTCGTCGCTCATAGGTTTAAGGGATGGATGCGGAGCGAGAATAGGAACCTCCATCCGCGGCTGGGGCTTCGGTTCGGCAACAGGCTCAGGCATCACGGGCGGAGGCGGAGGCGCAGGAGGGGGTGACGGTGGAGGCGGAGGCGTCAGAATCGGCGCCGGAGGCGGAGCCGAAACGGGCGGTTCGGCAAAAGCCTGCTTTTCGGCAACTTCCAGAACGCCGCTGCGATAGGCGCATGAAACGTTGGCGGCAGTGCAGATTTTATCCACCACGGTCGGCAGATCGCCTTTCAGGTTCATAAGCGTGACTGGGTGGGGCGCCATCATCTTGGAGTCCCACGAAAGGGGAACGTCGGTGCCGTAAAGAACGGCTTGCAATGCGGCCGTTACCGGAACGCCGTGCAAATTGGCTGCGGGAATATCGATATTGGGCAGGCTATCCCCTGCTCGGGAACCCTTTTCGCCGGATTGCACGGCCTCCACCGGCGCGGCCTTGACATCGGGAAAGTCGGAAGGCGTCGGCGTCTGCGAAAACATCGCGTCGAATTGCGCGCAACCCGCAAGGGACAGGACAAGGGCAGGAACGAGGATTTTTTGTCGCATGAAAGGCTCTTAGGAGGAAAAAAGATCGCGAAAGGGAAATCTACGCGCTCCCAAAGCTCTTTGGAAGTACTTATTTAGGATTCGCAGGTACTGCCGAAGCCTGTTCCTTACGCCATTTGGCCAATTTTGCCGCCAAAGACTTGTCGTTCAACGCGAGTATCGCAACGGCCAAGAAAGCCGCGTTTTTTGCGCCCGCAGTGCCGACGGCCAGCGTGCCCACGGGAATGCCCGCAGGCATTTGCGCAATGGATAAAAGGCTGTCTAAGCCGTCCAAAAACTTGCCGGGAATCGGCACGCCCAAAACGGGCAAAGGCGTCAATGCCGCCAGCATCCCGGGCAAGGCCGCCGCCATGCCCGCCCCCGCGATAAGCACCTTGAGGCCGCGCGACGCCGCCCCACCCCCATATGATATGACGCGCGACGGCGCACGATGCGCCGACATGACCAGCGACTCGTAAGAAACGCCGAAATCGTCCAGAACCTTGGCTGCGTTTTGCATGACCTTGCGGTCCGAGGAACTTCCCATCACGATGCCGACAACGGGGTTTTGGGAGGATTTTCTGGTTTTCTTAGCCATAAAGCGCACCTTCAATTTGACTATGACTGTCGTTCCATGCTGCTGCCAAGACAGGCGCGGAAAGAATGAGAAGAATTAGAGCTCTATCCGTTCCAAAGGAATCTTCTTCATGCCCACGTTAACATTCGATCTAATATAAATTAACCTGTTTTTCACCAAAAGGCTATAGCTGTTAACGTATCTATCCTTTCACGAATTACCCGGCCGAATGACAAATCCCAATTCTCCGCTTGATCTGCTTAATGATGCGCCGCTGACCGACCAGCAGCGGGAGATTTTGCGCGGCTTGCAAAAAGAGCTTTCGGTGGCAAAGTCGCAGAACAGAGAGCTTCAGGAAAAAGTTCATGCCCTTGAGGCGGCGCAGGAATCGCCCATTTTGAACCGCCCCGATTTCAACCGCGAAGTCGCGCGCATGCTGGCGTTTGACAAGCGTTACGGCGGCACTTCCAGTATCCTGTATTTCGATTTCGGAAATCTGGCCGAAACGGCGGCGCAGTTCGGCAACGAAGCGGCGGCGGACGCGCTTAAAGAAATCGCCACGATCTTGACGGGCAATGTGCGCACGTCCGATATCGTCGGTCGCCTTGCGGGCGACGAATTCGGCGTCTTGCTGATGCGCTGCGACAACGCCTTCGCTTGGCGAAAAGCGGAAATTCTGGCTTCTCTGCTTCAACAATCGCTGAACCGGCTGTGCAATTGCGCGCTTGATATCAAGGTCAGCTACGGCGCCTATACCTTCCGAGACGACGAGGATATCTCGATTAGCCTCAAGCACTCCGCCAAAAGCATGATGTCGGTGGTGAAATAGAAGATCGATAATTGATAACCGTCACGCGATAATATCGGGCAGCAGATTGCTTTCCGTCTTCGTGATTTCGTCGCGGATGATCAGCTTGCGCTTTTTCAGCCTTTGAATCTGAATCATATCGGGAACAGCGCGCCCCGAAAGCATGCTGATGGCATCGTCCAAATCACGATGTTCGGCCTTAAGCTGCGCCAAAAGCTCTTTCAGCTTTTCCTGTTCGCTCATTATTCCTTGTCTCCGAGGTCGGCTTTTATAGCAGAAAATTGCGTTTAAGGCCATGTTAAACGCGCTGTCCCCCCTCAAAATCCCCGATAGAGTAAATATTCAGGAGGAGTGACAGGTTCCGGATTGACGATTCCTTTTACATTTAGTTCCCTTAAATCTTTCTCGGCGTAAGCCTTAATGCTCTATCAAGCAATCTCTGCGGCAAAAGCGAAAGCAACAGAATCCCCAAGTACATCGGCCACGGAAAGGCGATGCGCGGACGGTTGCGGGACAGCCCTTGTTGGATAATCCGCGCCGCTTTCTGCGCATCCATCAAAAACGGCATAGAAAACCGGTTTACGTCGGTCATGGGCGTTTTGACGAAACCCGGACAAACGACGCAGACCTCGACACCGTGCCGCGCAAGCTCCCCGCGCAAGCCTTCGCCATATATCCGCACGGCGGCTTTGCTGGCGCAGTAAGCGGGCGCGCCCGGGAAACCGCGAAAGCCAGCTAGCGAGCTGATCATCGCGATCTGCCCGCGCCGCCGGGCTTTCATCACTTGCGCGGCCGGATGCGCGGTGTTGAGAACGCCCGACACGTTTATGGAAAAGATCGCCTTCGTTTGGGCGGCCGTTTCGCCCCTGCCGCCCGTTCCGGCTGAAATGCCCGCATTAACGATAACCAGATCAAGCGGCTTTTGCTCGTCGCAAGCGTTGATCCATGCCTCCATCGCGGGCGCGTCCGAAACGTCGCCGCAATGAACATCACAAGTCGCCCCTCGCCCGCGCACTTTATCCGCTATGGCCGCAAGCCTTTCGGCGTTTCTCCCATGCAGAAATAAATGCGTTCCTTGTTCCGCATACAATTCCGCCATCGCCGCCCCAAGGCCGCTCGACGCGCCGGTGATAAGGATGGTTTCGGGGTTGAGCATAAAAATTGGTTCAGGATTCGAATTTCAGGATTCAGAAGAATTCAGTCGTCATCCCGCCCTGAAAGAGTATTACGCAACCGCCGCTATTTTGGCCATAACCACATCATGCTTGGCCTGAAGCGCGGCGCGCTGGGTTTCGTCGACAGCGGCAAGCTGTTTGGCCAAATCCTTGCAATGATCGGACAGTTCGGCGGCGTTCAAATCGCAGACCGGCATCGCTTCGTCGGCCAAAATGGTAAGGCGCGATTGCGTGACTTCCGCAAAGCCGCCCGCGACGAACAGCTTTGCCGAAGGCGCGGCTAAATCGTTCGCATAAACGGCGATCACGCCCGGCTTCAGCATCGTGATCATCGGCGCATGGGCAGGCAAAACGCCGTATTCGCCCTGCTCGCCCGGCACGGTCACCATCAGCGCAGGCCCGCTGAACAGCACCTTTTCAGGAGACACCAGTTCAAAGGTGAACGTTTCAGGCATTAGGCCGCTTCCTTAGCCAGCTTGTGGCCTTTGGCGACGGCTTCCTCGATGGTGCCGACCATATAGAAAGCCGCTTCCGGCAAATGATCGTACTCGCCGTTCACAATGCCCTTGAAGCCGCGGATCGTATCGCCGATTTTCACGAACACGCCGGGCGATCCGGTGAAGACTTCGGCCACATGGAAGGGCTGCGACAGGAAGCGTTGAATCTTGCGCGCGCGGGCGACGGTCAGCTTGTCTTCTTCGGAAAGCTCGTCCATGCCCAAAATGGCGATGATGTCCTGCAGCGACTTATAGGTCTGCAAAATCTTTTGCACCGAACGCGCCACTTCGTAATGTTCCTGTCCCACGACGCGCGGGTCGAGAATGCGGCTTGTCGAATCCAAGGGATCGACGGCCGGATAAATGCCGATTTCGGCGATCTGGCGCGAAAGCACCGTCGTCGCGTCCAAGTGCGCGAACGAGGTGGCAGGCGCGGGGTCCGTCAAGTCGTCGGCCGGAACGTAAATGGCCTGCACGGAAGTAATGGAGCCTTTGCTGGTCGTCGTGATGCGTTCCTGCAAAGTGCCCATGTCCGTCGCCAAGGTCGGCTGATAGCCGACGGCGGAAGGAATGCGTCCTAAAAGCGCGGACACTTCGGAACCGGCTTGGGTAAAGCGGAAAATATTGTCCACGAAGAACAGAACGTCTTGCCCAGCTTCGTCGCGGAAATACTCGGCCAAGGTCAATCCCGAAAGGCCGACGCGCGCGCGCGCCCCTGGCGGCTCGTTCATCTGGCCGTACACAAGCGCGGCCTTCGAGCCTGGCCCGTCGGTCTTGATAACGCCGGATTCGATCATTTCGTGATAAAGATCGTTCCCTTCGCGAGTGCGTTCGCCGACGCCCGCGAAAACGGAATAACCGCCGTGCGCCTTCGCGACGTTGTTAATCAACTCCATGATCAAAACGGTCTTGCCGACTCCGGCGCCGCCGAAAAGGCCTGTCTTGCCGCCGCGGGAATACGGCGCGAGCAAGTCGACAACCTTGATGCCGGTTTCCAGCATTTGCTGCTCAGTCGATTGCTCGACGAAAACGGGGGCTTCGCGGTGAATGGGGAGCTTCATCTTCGTCTTGACGGGGCCGCGTTCGTCCACCGGCTCGCCGATAACGTTCAAAATGCGTCCCAAAGTCTCAGGCCCCACGGGAACCATGATCGGGCAGCCCGTATCCGACACGGCCGCGCCGCGCACCATACCGTCGGTGGAGTCCATGGCGACAGTGCGCACGGTGTTTTCGCCCAAGTGCTGCGCGACTTCCAAAACAAGCTTCTTGCCGTCGACCTCTGTGACAAGAGCGTTCAAAATCGGCGGCAACGCGCCTTCGAACTGCACGTCGACGACGGCGCCTGTGACTTTGGTGACTTGGCCTTTGGCGGATGATGACATGTTTCCCTCTGGTTATAAGGCTTCAGCGCCGGAAATAATTTCGATAAGTTCCTTGGTGATGTAAGCCTGGCGGCTGCGGTTGTAGTTGAGCGTCAGCTTATTGATCATCTCGCCCGCGTTGCGGGTGGCGTTGTCCATCGCGGTCATGCGCGCGCCCTGCTCGCCCGCCGCGTTCTCCAGCAACACGCCGAAAACGGTCACGGCCAGCGCGCGCGGCAGCAAAACCTCAAGGATTTCTTTTTCGCTCGGCTCGAACGCCCACAAGGAATGCAGAGCCATGTCGTCCTGCTCGGCTTCCTTGTCGATGGCGAAGGGCACCAGTTGCTTGACGGTCACGACCTGCGAAATGGCGGATTTGAATTGGTTAAAAACGACATGGCACACGTCGAATTCGCCCGCCTCGAACATCGCCAAAATTTTTTCCTTCACCGAAACGGCGTCGTCGTAAGAAAGGCTTCGGCGGCCGACTTCCTCCAACGCATGGACTATCTTCGAGGCATGATCGCGACGGAGAAGATCGCGTCCCTTGCGGCCGACGCAAAACAGTTTCACCGTCTTGCCTTCGGTTTCGTATTGATGGATAAGCCGCCGCGTCTCGCGCACCACGGCGCTGTTGAACGCGCCGCAAAGCCCCCTGTCGGAAGTCAGAATCAGAAGAAGGACGGTTTTGTCCTGCCCCGTGCCCGAAAGAATGCGCGGCGTATTTTCCGGGGAAAGATTTTCTGCCAAAGAAGACAGCATCCGCGCCATGCGCTGGGCATAAGGGCGGGATGACACAGCTCGTTCCTGCGCGCGGCGAAGTTTGCTTCCCGCGACCATTTTCATGGCCGAAGTGATCTTGCGCGTGGACTTGACGCTGGAGATGCGGTTTTTGAGGTCCTTAAGGCTTGGCATAGCGGCTTTTTGGCGGATAAACCGGCAAGGGTCAAGAAAAATTCGGCATGAAAACGCGAAATTTAGATATATATTTATCCACAATGGAAAAGACGAATTTTCAAGCATTTTCAGCCGCCATGCTCGCCGCTTGCCAAGAGGCTCGGCATTGGCTGGGGGCGACTTCTCCGAATCCTCCCGTGGGGGCGGCCGCGCTTGACAAGTCGGGGCGCATTTTGGCTCTGGCCGCTCATCAAAAAGCGGGAGAAGACCATGCGGAAGCGGCTCTTTTAAAGCACTGCGCGGCGCGCGGCCTTACGGATAAAATCGAGACGCTTTGCGTCACTTTAGAGCCCTGCAACCATCAGGGCCGCACGCCCCCCTGCGTTAATGCGATTATCGCCGCCAAAATTTCCCGCGTCGTTATCGGCCTGCGCGACCCGAATCGGAACGTTTCCGGCGGCGGCTGCGAGAAGCTCCGCGCTGCGGGAATCGAAGTCATTGAAAATATCGAAAGCGAGGCCTGCCGTCGCCTTGCCCATGCTTTTCTCTTTCATGCGCAAACGGGAAAGCCTTTTGTCACCGTCAAACGCGCCTTTGATATGAGCGGTTCCATGATTCCCCCAAAAGGCCAGAAAACTTTCACATCAAAAGAATCCCTTATCCTCGCGCACCGGCTTAGAAAAAAAGCCGACGCGATTGTCACGGGCAGCGGGACGATCTTGGCCGACAATCCGCTTTTTACCGTTAGGCATGTGAAGGATTTCGAGGATAAACGCCGCGTCCTGGCCATTATCGACCGCAAAGGCAACGTTACTGATACATATATAAAGGAGGCATCCGAACGCGGATTTTCTGTATCCGTTTTCAAAGACCTTGATTCGTGCTTTTCAACTCTTGAGAGACAGGGAAACAAAGATATTCTGGTCGAATCGGGGCCGAATCTGAGTCGCTCCCTACTCGATTCGCCACATTGGACAATGAAAATAGATATTTACGCCGAATCGGACTCCCGCAAAGACCGAATCGATGTTTCATTCAATTCGAAAAGCCAAATTCCCTTTAATACGAACAACCTCAAGCTCGAATCGCTCTTGCCCCTCTAAAGCCTGTTCAAAGAGATACCCTCAAGCCGCCATGTGGCGCCGACGGGGCGGTTATCATCGCGTTCGGGGAAAACGATATACAAGGAACCCCTATCGACAAAGGCTTGATAATTTCGCGTGCAATTATCGATATCGAGCAGTTTGTGTTCCCCGCCCTTCATGGCGAGAACGCGATTCTTATAGGTGCAGCCATCCTCGTTAGGGCTGAATGTTGTGAATATAACGGCATCCTCCTCGCCTAGATTGTAGGTCGTCGAAATGCCGACTACCGAAGGTTGACCTTCCGCAAGAAGGATGGGCTGGCCGTTCAGGTTCACGGCGTAGCGTTTATCGGCGCCCTGCCCCGTTTCGGCCACATCCAAACTCGCATAGCGGGAGGAAACGACTTTAGAGCCGCCTTTAAGCGGGGCTTCGAAATCCTGCGCAGGCTGCATATCGGCCGGATTGGGCGCAGGAAGCGCCGCGCCGGATTCCTTGCGCGGCAGGATGATGTTGTCCGCTTCCTCCAGCGCAAGCCTTGTCTTGTTATCCAAAGCGCCGCTGGCTTTCAGGCTTTTATCGCGCTGGAAATTTTTAATAGCCGTTTTTGTGGCTGGCCCCATGATCCCGTCGATCTTGCCGACATAATACCCCAAATGCGCCAAATGTTGCTGCGCCCGTTTCACGATCATGATCGTTTCAGCGTCGGCTTTGCCTTTCTTCTTCTTGGCTACGTGATGCGTGTGCTTATAGCTCTTTTTGTGCGCTTCGGCGGGAGGCGCCGTAAACGCGAAGGCGATAAGGGCAAAGCTCAATACAAAGGCTAATTTTTTGGGGAAAGAGGTCATGGGAAGATAGGGGGTTGGGGATTAGGGATTGAGGGTTGGGGGTGGGGAGTTGGGGAAACATCTCCAAGCCAAACTCCTAACCCCTAGCCCCACGTGAATTTCGGACTATATATACCCCAATTGTTTACATTATAAAAGAACCTCCATGAACTACCGCCACATTTTTCACGCGGGCAACCGCTGCGATGTCGTCAAACACGCTATTTTGACGCTTGTTCTGCGCCGTCTGCGCGACAAGGAAACCCCTTTTGCCGTCCTCGACACGCACGCAGGGATCGGCTTTTACGATCTTGAAGACCCCCGCGCGAAAAAAACCGAGGAATCGACGGAAGGAATACTCAGCCTTTTGAACGCCCCCGCCCTGCCCGCGCTTGCTGACACCATGGCGGTTTTGCGGAAAATGAACCCCCTTTGGGACGGCAAAAGCGCGCAAGGCTTTCGAGTTTATCCGGGCTCGCCGCTTTTCGCGTATCATATGCTGCGGGCGCAGGATCGCCTGATCGCGTGCGAGATGCATCCCGAAGACGCTGAAATTCTTCGCCTTCAAGCGCCGAAGGATGCGCGTTTTCAAGTCCATGCGCGCGACGGCTTTGCCGCGCTTCGCGCTTTTCTTCCGCCGCCGGAAAAGCGCGGGCTTGCGTTGATCGATCCGCCCTATGAACAGCCGGACGAATTCGACGCCGTCGTGAAAAATCTTGTCGCCGCCCATCGCCGCTGGCCGAATGGGATTTACTTGATCTGGTATCCCGTGAAGGATCGCCCCGCGATTTGGAAATTTCACGAAGCCTTGGCGCGTTCCGGCATTCCGAAAATTTTATGCGCGGAATTCGTTTATCACGAGGACGTTCGCGCCGACCGCTTGAACGGATGCGGCATGATGATCGTCAACCCGCCGTGGAAACTGGACGATGAAATCGCCGCCCTGTTTCCCGCCCTTCACGATGCTTTGCGCACGGAATATAAAGGGGTTAGCGTTAGGGGATTATAAATCACTAAAACCGTCACTATATTAACAAAGGAGCGCAGCAATGTCCTTCTAGTCGAATCAACGTTGCAGTGTTAGGTTTAGTTGCATCTCGTTTTGAAAGAATTACTCCAAAATGGCTAAACGCACAGCACAACACCCCATGCAAACGTATGCGCGAACCGAGGGCGAGGTGCTGTCTGACGACAATCTTTATGCAATCCCGCCCCCTATGGACACCAAGAGCATTGACCTTATTATCGACCGGGCTTTTCAACGATCAGGCCTCGATAAAACTGGCAAAACAAAAATGAGGCGAGACACTCCCGAACAGTTGATCGATCAGTGCATTAAGCATCTGAGAGAACGCAGCGACCCCATCTTGTCGCCATCATTTTTGGCACAATGCGAAGTGGAAAATGTTTTCGAATTAGATGCTGTTAGCCATGAAATGCAGCAGCATCGAATCGCGATGGGCTTATTTTATCAGTATCTCCTTCTCGAGTTAGTTCATCAGCGTTTTTCGAAGAGCTTTGATGGAAGCAGCGAGGACGATATTGTTGTCGATATAGATACACCGCATATCGGCGCTCATAAACAAGGCTTAAGAATATACATGTCTGTGAAAAAATCCGGCGATACAGTCGGGGGGCAAGATGTGGGTGGGGTTATTCGGCGTCTGGAAACACGCGCAAAACAGGAAAAAAATCTTACCCGTCCCTATTTATGCGTGATAGCTGTGGCAACTCCTTCGGGAGGGAAAATTCGTCCTTATAATAAAGACAGAAAAGTTAAACGGGATAAAAACAAAAATTGGTATTCAATGAATTGCGAGACTTGGGGGCCTGGCTTTCTTTTTCCATATCTGACTGGAAGACAGGCAAACGAAATTTATGCACTAGCGTTTAAACATGTGGCAAAGCACCTGCCCTTTATGACCCTCAAGTATAAATCAGAGTGCGCACTTTTGCTCAAAGAAAAATTGCTGGAACTAGGGTTGTTGAATGAAAAAGGATTGATCGACCCTCGCAAATTCCTTGCGTTTTGCAGCAAGGAGGCATGATGAATACTTGCACAATTTCTGAGGGGGATTGCCGTCAGGTTTTACGGAAACATCAGGGGCAAGCAGATCTCATTGTTACTTCGCCCCCTTATGCCGATGCGCGAAAGAGCCATTATGACAGTATGCATCCAGATGCGTTTGCAGATTGGTTCATGACATTTCATGATGCTTTTTGGGAATGTCTAAAACCCGACGGCTCCCTCGTGATTAACATTAAGGACAAGGTCGTCGATGGAACAAGACATCGATATGTTTGGGAAACCATTATGAGGCTTCGTGATGCAGGATGGTTCTGCATAGAAGATTATATTTGGCATAAACCAAACCCTATGCCCGGCTTCTGGCCAAATCGTTTACGAGATGGGTGGGAGTATTGTTTTCATCTTTCCAAGAATAAGCGTCCCTATATGGACCAAGATAGTGTTCGCATTCCCGTCGGCTCATGGGTCAAATCGCGGCTTCAAAATCTTGGCATCAATGACAAGGCTCGGCACAATAGTGAAAACCGAAGTGGTTTTGGAAGGGACATATCCCGTTGGGTCGGAAAAAAAGATGTTTTGCCCTCCAATGTCATTACAGCCGCATTAGTGGGAAAAAACAAGGGACATCCTGCTGTTTTCCCTCTTGAATTACCACTCTTTTTTATCAAACTGCTAAGCCGTCCCGGTTCATTGATCATCGATCCTTTTGGTGGATCAGGAACAACAGGAATTGCAGCCCTACAGACAAACAGGAACGCCTTACTTATCGACAACAGTGCAGCCTATTGTACCGTAGCAATAGAGCGCGTAGCAAAAGAGACAGAAGGGCTATCCAGAAAAATTGTTGTTGAGACTTCATCCTCGAAACAAGAGATAAAATCTGCTCAGCCCACGTTTTTCGATGTCTATGCAGAAGGTACGATTATTGTTTAACGATATTGTACAATCAAGACAAAGCCTAATAAAAAGGCGGATTGACTAATATCATCCGACACCTATCCTCTATCTAAAATCCCAACCCCCTTTCCGCATCCTTTAATGTCCCTTCCCCGCCATTTATTCACGCCTGCATTCAGGCATCAACATTTGGGACGATCGTTTAGCGCGATTGTCGGCATCGTCGTTTTTATTGCGAGCTTTGCGACGGTCGCCGAGGCACTCCTGCTCACGGCAGGGCATTTGTGGGAGCAGTCGGCAGCAAATACATTGACCGTCGAAATCCCTGCCTTGGGCGACGAAGCGGCCATGCCGCAAATCGACCGCGTTCGCCAAGCCGTCTCCATTCTTCGAACGCTGCCGGAAGTCGAGCGGGTCAAGCCGCTGTCCGATGCGGAAGTGCGCCGTCTTGTGCAGCCGTGGTTTAACAAGTCCGATATGTTGAAAGTTCTGCCTTTGCCTTCCCTGATCGATATCGAGCGCAAGCCCGGCGCCACGCTGGCGGCCGCCGATATCCAAAAAGCCCTGAAAAACGTATTAAGCGACGCGCGCGTCGACGACCATGGAGTCTGGGAGCAGGATGTCGGCCGCCTTGTGAGCGGCCTGACCATTTTGGGCGGGCTGACCATCTTCCTGACGGGGCTGTCGCTGATCATCACCGTCAGCCTGATTTGCCGCGCCGTCATGGCCTCGGAGCGCGACACGATCTCGCTTTTGCATCTGATCGGCACGGACGACAAAGACATCGGCAACCATTTCGAAAAGCAGGCTTTGCACATATCTTCCCGCGCGGCTGCGGCGGGGTTTCTGGCAGCCTTGGGAGCCGTTGGTGTTTTGCTTTACGCGACGCGCTCTTTGGCCGATTTTTCCCCCATCCGGCTCGAGCACTGGATGGCCTTGAGTTTTGCGGCTTTGCTGGTACCCTTCTGTGCGGTATTCATCGCGACGGCGACGGCCCGCGTGTCCATTTTGCGCTTGATCAAGTGACCCATGAAGATAGTGCCCTTTCTTTTTGCGCTTGCCGGCTTTCTTGTTCTAGGCCTTTGGACGCGCGGCTTTTTGGGCTTTATCGGCGAGATCGAAGCGATGCGCGACCCGGGCGTCCGCGCGGGGCTTGAAGCGACGGACGCAGTTGTCGTGCTGACGGGCGGCAGCGAACGCATGACGACGGGGCTGGCTTTGCTCGAATCCGGAAACGGCAAAAAGCTGTTTATCTCGGGCGTGAATAAAAAACTTTCGCTCGATAAGGTTTTAAGCGCGCAATCCGCGCCGCAACATTTACGCGACTGCTGCATCGTTTTGGGTTATCGGGCGGACAGCACGAAGGGCAACGCCGAGGAAACTCGCGACTGGCTAAAGGCTGAAGGCTACGGCTCTATTCGCCTTGTCACCGCCAATTACCATATGCCGCGCAGCCTGCTTTTGTTTCACAATGCGTTGCCCGATGTCACTATCGTTCCGCACCCCGTCGCGCCAAGCAGCGTCAAATTGCAACAGTGGTGGCTATATCCGGGCACCATCAATCTGATCGCAACTGAATACGCCAAATACCTCGTCGCTCAATACAAAGTGTTCAGCAAGGAAAACTGATGATTTTTTCGGGACTTTATTCGTTGTGGTTCAATGTTGTCTTCTATACGGCCAATGCGTTGCTAAGCGTTTTTCTGGCGTGGTCGCTTCTGCTGCCGCGCAAGCGCATGGTCGGTCCCGTGAAATTTTGGCTTAGCGGCGTCGCTTGGGTCGAAAAATGGCTGTGCGGGCTTCGCTTCCGCGTTTTAGGGCGCCAGAATTTGCCTACAACCGGCGCTTACATCGTCGCCAGCAAGCACCAGTCGGCTTGGGAAACCTTTAAAATGCATGTTCTGTTGCATGATCCCGCCGTCGTGCTGAAACGGGAGCTTTTGCGCATACCGCTCGTCGGCTGGTACATGAAACTTTCCGGCTCCATTCCTATCGACCGCGGTTCGGCCGCTAAAGCCATACGAAAAATGACGGCGACGGCGCGAAAGGCCGCGAAAGAAGGCCGCCCCATCGTCATATTCCCCGAAGGCACCCGTGCGGCCGTGGGGGAATCCCGCCCCTATAAAAGCGGCATCGCCGCTTTGTATCAGGATTTGAATCTGCCCATCGTCCCGATGGCTTTAAATTCGGGGCTGCTGTGGCCGCGCAACAGCTTCATCAAAAAAAGGGGCTTGATCACGGTCGAATTCCTGCCGCCTATCCCCCCCGGGCTTCCCCGCGATGAGATGATGCGCCGACTTCGCGAGGCTTTGGAAACGGCGACGAACAAACTTATCGAGGATTCGGGGAGATAGGATTCAGGATTCGGGGAAAGAAGAAATCTGAATCCTGATCCCGCATGCTGAATCCTTCTTTGTCATGGTTAACGGAATCACTTGACCGTGCTTGATTCTGAATCGTAGTTTGGCTGCGTTCGGCTCACTATGTTGCAGAAAAAACACAAAAATGGGTCGATGCGGCAAATTCTGCCGACTTCGTTAAATAATTGTTCACGATTGTTAATCGATACTCAACCACTGATGGGCAATTTTTGCCTGCGATGGTTAAGCATTGAAACGCAATCTTTTGCGATAACCCTATCCGCAAAGCGGGAGAAATAACGTGAATGCTTTTTTGCAAACGCTGCGGAATCTCGGCCCGATGCGACTTGTCGCAATCGCCGTCGTGGGGATTAGCATCCTTGGCATGCTCGGCTTCATTACGACGCGCATCGCCACCTCGCCGCTTGCTCTTCTTTATACGGAACTCGATCAACGCGACTCGGCCGCTATCGCGCACAAACTGGATGCCCTGAAAATTCCCTATCAGGTCGACGCCAACGGCGGGCTTATCCGCGTGCCTTCCGATCAGGTGGGCAAAATCCGCATGACCATCGCCGCCGAAGGCCTGCCCAAGGGCGGCTCTATCGGGTACGAGATTTTCGACCAGAAAGAAGGATTTGGCACGACCAGCTTTGTGCAAAACATCAACCACCTTCGCGCGCTGGAAGGCGAATTGGCGCGAACGATCAGCGCGATGGATCCTATCACCAACGCGCGCGTGCATCTGGTCCTGCCGCAGCGGCAGCTTTTCAGCCATTCCATGCAAACGGCGACGGCCAGTATTTTCCTAAAAACGCGCAACGGCGCCATTCTTTCGCGCGAGCAGATCGCGGCCATCCAACATATGATCGCGGCGGCCGTGCCGCAATTGCAGCCCAATCAGGTTTCCATTATCGACGACCGAGGAAGCCTTCTCGCGCGCCCCAGCACTCTTGCGGAAAGCGGCGCGGGCGGCGGCGCAAGCGATCAGGAAGATTTGCGCGTTCAATTCGAACAAGCGCAGGTGCGCAAAATCGAAGACCTTCTGACCCAAACGCTGGGCTACGGTAAGGTGCGCGCTCAGGTCTCCGCCGATCTCGACTTCGACCGCATAACCACAAGCTCGGAAATTTTCGACCCCGAAAGCCAAGTGGTCCGTTCCACGCAAAGCGTGAACGAGGCCGCCACCAATTCCGACGCCGGCGCGCAAGGCTCCGTTTCCGTCGCGAACGGCCTTCCGGCCTCGCCCCAGCAAATCGCGGCTGGCGGCGGAGCGGGTGCGGCTGGACAGAATAAGAACAACCGTTCCGAGGAAACGATCAACTACGAAATCAACAAAACGATACGCAGCCAAGTGCGCGAAAGCGGCCAAATCCGCCGCCTGTCCGTGGCGGTGGTCGTTGACGGCACCTATAAAACGTCCGAAGACGGCAAGACGACCACCTACACGCCGCGCGCGGATGAAGAGCTGGCGAAAATCAAGGAGCTAGTGCGCTCCGCGGTCAATTTCGACGCCAACCGCGGCGACACGCTTGAAGTCGCGAATATGCAATTCGCGCAAGGCGATCTGAGCAAAGCCTTGAGCGAAGACGCGCCCGGCATGCTGATGGGCATACCGAAAGCCGATATTTTCCATGCGGTCGAAACTGTGATTTTGGCCATCATCGGCCTTTTGGTCGTTTTGCTTGTCGTACGCCCCATTTTGCGAAAAGTGTTGGAAAGCGCGGGAACGGTTCCGTCCGAGCACCAGGCGCTTTTGGGCGGCGAAACCTACGCGTCCGCGGCCGCATCCGCGCCGCGCCAATTGCCCTCCCCCTCGGGCTCGGCCGCGCCGCCCGGGATCAACGTCGAAGCCGAAGTCTCGGCGGCGGAGTCCGAGATCGAGCGCATGATCGATATTTCCCGCGTCGAAGGGCGCGTCAAGGCTTCTTCTTTGCGCAAGGTCGGGGAAATCGTCGACAAGCATCCCGATGAAGCCATCGGCATCTTGCGCAACTGGATGTATCAGGAGAACAGGTAATGGCCGGTCCGCGCGTCAGGGAAGACACGAAATCCTTATCGGGGCTTGAAAAATCCGCGCTTTTTATCCTGTCGCTGGGCGAGGACTACGCCGCGCGCATTTTCAGCCACATGACGGACGACGAGATTAAAGACCTTTCGCAGGTCATGGCCAATCTTGGCAACGTCAGCTCTAATCTGGTGGAAAAGCTGTTCGTGGAATTTGCCGAGCAAATGTCCTCGGCCAGCGGCACGGTCGGCACTCTGGAGTCCACGGAACGCCTTTTATCCAAGGTTTTGGACAAAACGCGCGTCAACAACATCATGGAAGATATCCGCGGCCCGGCGGGAAGAACGATGTGGGACAAGCTGGCGAACGTGAACGAAGCCGTTTTGGCCGCTTTCCTTAAAAACGAATATCCGCAAACGGTCGCCGTGGTCGTTTCCAAAATCAAGCCGGACCACGCCGCGCGCGTCCTTTCGCAATTGCCTGAGAGCTTCGCGATGGAAGTCATCACCCGCATGCTGCGCATGGAGTCGGTTCAAAAAGACGTTATCGACGACATCGAACGCACGCTGCGCAACGAATTCATGAGCAACCTCGCGCGCACGAACCGCCGGGACTCGCACGAAATGATGGCCGAAATTTTCAACAGCTTCGACCGCGTGAACGAAGCCAAGTTCATGACCGCGCTGGAAGGCCGCAACCGCGACTCGGCGGACAAGATCAAGGGACTGATGTTCACGTTCGAGGATCTTCAAAAACTGGAAGGCGCGGGCATTCAGGCGCTTTTGCGCGTGGCCGACAAGACCAAACTGCCGACGGCGCTCAAGGGCGCGTCGGATACCATCCGGGACATGTTTTTCGCAAATATGTCCGAACGCGCGGGCAAGTTGCTGAAAGAAGACATTTCCTCCATGGGGCCTGTGCGTTTGCGCGACGTCGAAGAAGCGCAAGCTCATTTGGTGGCAACGGCAAAGGATCTAGCCGCGAAGGGCGAGATTACCATTTCGAAGGGTGCAGAAGAAGATGAGCTTGTCTACTGAGAATAGCGGCAGACAGCCGCGCTTGGACTCCGGTCCCGTCCGGAAATATATGTTCGACCTGTCTTTCGACGCCAATGCCGTGGTTTCGCATGCGCCCGAGCGCAAGCCCGTTTTAATGAAGCCGGATCAGATCGACGCCATGAAAAAAGAGTCGTTCGACGAAGGATTTGCGGCGGGCAAAAAAGAAGGCTTGGACGCGCAAGCTGCCGCACTGAACGCGCTTTTGGACAAAATCGACGCCTCTATGGCCGCGCTTGTCCAAAACCTCGGCGATTTAACGGCTGAGCAGCAAGCGCAAACGCGGGTTCTCGCGCTTTCCATCGCGAAAAAAATTGTGCCTTATTTCGCCGAGCGGCAAGGCATGGCGGAAATCGAAGCCGTTGTGGACGACGCCTTGCGCGATATGGAGCGCGAACCGCGCCTTGTCGTGCGCGTCGAAGAAGGCCAATTCGACGCCTTGAACGAAAAAATTCAAGCAATCGCCACGCGCCGCGCCTTTTGCGGCAAGGTCGTCGTCATCGCCGATAACGGGGTCGCGTCTGGCGATTGCCGCGTCGAATGGGCGGATGGCGGCGTCGCTCGCGACACGCAAGCCACATGGAACACTATCGAAAAAGCAGTACACCCTTCTTCATGAGGAGCCTTAAATGTCTGATGATGAATCCCTTACCCTGACCGAACTTGAAGCCAATCCGGGCGAAGCGGCTACAGCGCCAGTTTCGGCGAACGACCTCGACGCCGTGTATGGCGTGCCGGTCGAAGTAGCCGCCGTGCTCGGCAAGGCGGAAATGCAGGTCAGCCACTTGCTGAAGCTGGGGCGCGGCGCCGTGATCGAGCTGGACCGTAAAGTCGGCGAAGCCATCGATATCTACGTGAACAACCGGCTTGTCGCGCGCGGCGAAGTCGTGGTGGTTGAAGATCGCTTGGGCATAACCATGACCGAAATCATCAAATCCGACAGAAACAGTTAATCTGAGATGCATATCAATCGCAAATCAAAGGTAGAGATACGAAAGAATCTCCCCTCCCGCAGGGGGAGGGGAATAAGGGCAGTGTGCGGCATGATGTCATATATAAGTGGAGTAAATTCCTATAATAAGGAGCAAGAAAGAGAATGAGACTACTCATCGTTGGACAGCTCGACGGAGCCTTGGGCGCCGCAGGACGAATCGCCACGCAGCGCGGCGCTAAAGTCGCGCATATCGACAGCATTCCCGGAGCTTTGCACGCCCTGCGCAACGGCCAAGGGGCGGATTTAGTCATGTGCGACGTCAGCCTCGACATCGCGCAGTTCATCGGCAATCTTAAGACAGAACGCATCACCATTCCCGTGGTCGCCTGCGGCATCGGCGCCGACGCGGGCGCTGCGGTTCGGGCTATCCGCGCGGGCGCAAAAGAATACATCCCCCTGCCGCCGGACGCCGACCTTATTGCCGCCGTTTTGCAAGCGGTGGCCGAGGAAGACAACACCTTCATTGCCAAAGACCCCTCTATGCAGCCCATTTTGCAAATGGTCGACCGCGTAGGCGGCAGCGACGCTTCGATCCTTGTCACCGGCGAAAGCGGCACGGGCAAAGAAGTCCTTGCGCGCTATCTGCACCGTAAAAGCCGCCGCAGAGGCGGCAATTTCGTTTCCGTCAACTGCGCGGCCATACCCGATAATCTTCTGGAATCCGAATTGTTCGGCCACGAAAAAGGCGCGTTTACAGGCGCGGTCGCGCGCCGCATCGGCAAATTCGAAGAAGCCAACGGCGGAACGCTTTTGCTCGACGAAATCAGCGAGATGGACAGCCGCCTTCAAGCCAAGCTGCTTCGCGCCATTCAGGAACGCGAGATCGACCGTGTCGGCGGCACGCAGCCCATTCGCATCGATATTCGCCTGATCGCCACCTCGAACCGCGATTTGGAGGAGGAAGTGCGCGCCAAGCGTTTTCGCGAAGATTTATATTTTCGCCTGAACGTCGTCAATTTGCATTTGCCGCCGCTCCGCAGCCGTATGGCTGATATCGCGCCGCTGGCGGAATATTTCGCCGAAAAATACGCCAAGGCCAACGGCTTGCCCAAGCGCGCTCTCGCGCCCGAAACCGTCGCCGCCTTGCAGGCGCATCACTGGCGCGGCAATGTGCGCGAGCTGGAGAACACCATGCATCGCGCCGTGCTTATGGCGCGTGAAGCGAAGATCGAACCCGAGGCCATCATGCTTTCCGGCCAATCTTTGGGACCCGAAAAGCCCACGGCTTCCCAGATCGCGGCGCAAATCGCTTCCGAAAAAGCAGGCACGACTGGCGGGCTTGTCGGACGGACCGTAGCCGATGTGGAACGCGACCTTATTATGGACACTCTGCAATACTGCCTTGGAAACCGCACGAACGCAGCGAACATTTTGGGCATTTCCATCCGTACGCTGCGCAACAAGCTGAAGCAATATAGCGAGGAAGGCGCAGCCATTCCGGGCGGCTCCGGCAGCGAGGAAAGAGCAGCATCATGAGGAAAGCATTCAGGATTCAGCCTTCGGGATTCGGAACCTATATATGAATTTGTCGTCCGGGAAATTTGCGAAGCAAATTCGTCCGGCGCTGCTTCGCAGCGGCTCCGGAATGACAGTTGCAAAAGTCGTTTTTATTTGCCCCTAATCCCCACCCAACCCTAGCCCCCGCTCATGACCGACCAAACCGCCACAGCAGCCGCAGATAAAGCCGATCCCTTTGGCGGCATATTCAAGCGCGGCGAGGTATGGCTGGGCGTCGGCCTGCTTATCATTCTGACCGCGCTTGTCATTCCGCTTCCGCCGTTTTTGATCGATATCGGCTTGTCGCTTTCGATTACGTTTTCCGTTTTGATTCTCATGACGGTGCTGTTTATCGGGCGTTCACTGGAGTTCAGCGCGTTCCCCACCATTCTTCTGATCGCCACCCTCATCCGGCTGTCGCTGAATTTGGGAACCACGCGTCTTGTGCTGACGCGGGGCAACGAAGGCACGGCCGCGGCGGGGCATGTCGTCGAATCCTTCGCCAGCCTTGTGATGGGCGGCGATTTCATCATCGGCGTCATCGTCTTTGCCATCCTCACATTGGTCAACTTCGTTGTCATCACCAAGGGATCGGGGCGCATCGCCGAAGTCGCGGCTCGCTTTACGTTGGACGCCATGCCCGGCAAGCAAATGGCCATCGACGCCGATTTGTCATCCGGCCTTATTAACGAGGAACAGGCGCGCCACCGCCGCAAGGAGTTGGAGGATGAAAGCAATTTCTTCGGCTCCATGGACGGTTCGGCCAAATTCGTGCGCGGCGACGCCGTGGCAGGGCTAGTCATCACCTTCATCAACGCTGTTGGCGGCATCACCATCGGCACGTTCAGGCACGATATGCCGGTCCTTCAGGCGGCAGACACCTATGTGCGCTTGACGGTGGGCGACGGGCTTGTCACGCAGATACCCGCCCTGCTCGTTTCCGTGGCTGCAGGCTTGCTCGTCACAAAGGCCAATGTGCGCGGCTCGACCGATAAAGCTCTTTTCGACCAGCTAAGCGGCTATCCGATGGCCTTGGGGCTTAGCTCGTTTATGCTGGGCTTCCTTGCCATACTTCCGGGCATGCCTTTCCTTCCGTTCGCCCTGCTCAGCGGCCTTTCCGGCTTTGCCTGCTACACGATCACCCAAACGAATAAAACCAAAGCCGAAGTGGCCGCGACTGCCGCCACCGCTAAAAAACCGGCGAGCGTCGCAGAAGAGCCTATCGCGAAAGCCCTGAGCATCGACATGATCCGGCTTGAGCTTGGCTACGCCCTTTTGAGCCTGATCAACAGCGAAGGCGGGCAACGCCTGACGGATCAGATTAAAGGCCTGCGCAAGCAATTGGCGAGCGAAATGGGATTCATTATGCCCGCCGTGCGCATTCAGGATAATCTGCAACTGCCGCCTAACGCTTATGTCTTGCGAGTCAAAGAAATCGAAGCGGGGCGCGGCGAATTGCGTCCGGGCATGCTTCTCGTTATGGACCCCAAGGGGCAGGTCATCACCCTTCCGGGCGAAGCGACGACCGAGCCGACCTTCGGCCTCGCTGCCACGTGGATCGACCCCACTTATCGCGAGGAAGCGCTTTTCAAAGGATATACCGTCGTGGATTCTCCCACGGTCATAACGACGCATTTGACGGAACTGGTCAAAGACAACATGCCCGATCTTTTGTCCTACTCCGAAACGCAAAAGCTGCTCGACGAATTGGGCAGGGATCAGCAAAAACTTGTGGCCGATGTCATCCCCAGCCAAATTACCATCAGCGGTCTCCAGCGCGTTCTGCAAAACCTACTTGCCGAACGCATTTCCGTGCGCGATTTGCCGACCATCCTCGAAGGCATTTCCGAAGCGACCAGCGTCACGCGCAATCTGACGGCTATTTCCGAGCATGTGCGCACGCGACTCTCACGCCAGATTTCGGATTCCAACACCAATGAAATGGGCTACATCCCCATGGTCACGCTATCGCCCGAATGGGAGCAGGCTTTCGCGGAATCCATTATCGGCGAAGGGGACGCGCGCCAGCTTGCAATGCCGCCCAGCAAATTACAGCTTTTCATCTCAAGCGTGCGCCAAACATACGACAAGCTGGCGGCGATGGGCGAGGCGCCGGTGCTGCTTACGAGCCCAGCGATCCGCAGCTATGTGCGTTCCGTGATCGAACGCTTCCGCCCGATGACGACCGTTTTGTCGCAGAACGAAATTCATCCGAAGGCGAAAATCAAGACACTGGGGCAGATATGAGAAACAATTTATTGAATCGTCATTCCGCACGCAGCGCAAGGCTATGCCGAGCGCGGAGATGCGGAATCCGATTTATTTTTCTCGCCGCAGGGAAACCAAATCGGATTCCAAATACCCCGCCTATTGCGCAATCAGCGTCTTTTTTTATTCCTAAAGATATTTCTATGCGCAACAGGCGGTTTTCCGGAATGACGAAGGTGCATAAAGGTGCTTTGCCATGCGCCTGAAATCCTTTTACGGCACAAATTTGACGGAGGCGATGCGAACGGTTCGCGAAGCGTTAGGCGAAAACGCCATTATCGTGGCCACGCGCGAGGAGGAAAACGGCGGCATTCGCGTCACGGCCGCCATCGACGAAATCAGACCCGACGAAACGCAAGCGAGCCTGATCGAGCCGCCGGAAGGTTCGGAAGCTCTTGAGCAGATCGCCGAGGCTCTCACGCGGCATTTGGTTCCTTCTTATTTGGCGGAAAAGCTGATGGCCTCCGCCACCCAATTCGCCAGCGACGATCCGCTTGTTTCCTTGGGCGCGGCCATCGACGCGCATTGCAAATTTATCCCGCCGTCCGAGGACAAGCCGCTGATGCTGATTGGTCCGCCGGGCGCGGGCAAGACGCTGACCGTCGCCAAGATGGCCACCCGAACCGCCCTTGCCAAGAAACAGTCGACCGTCATCAGCACGGATATCGACCGCGCCGGAGGGCTTGAGCAACTGGCGGCCTTCACGCGCCTTTTGAAGTTGAATTTGGTGGAGATCGAAGACTGCCACGCCTTGCGGGATATTGTGTTGATTCAAAAAGGCCATCCTGTTTATATCGATACGCCCGGGCGCAATCCCTTCAACGCCGGCCATAGGCAGTTTCTGCGCGACTTTACCGCCGTTGTCGGGGAGGCAACTCTTGTCCTTCCGGCAGGGCTGGATTCCAGCGAAGCCATAGACATGGTCGCGGAATTCCACAGCATCGGCGCGGCGCGCCTTCTGATAACGCGCCTCGATACGGTAAAGAGGATCGGCAGCCTTTTGCGCCTTGCCTATGAGTGCCGTCTGCCGTTGACAGGCTATTGCGCTTCAAGCAACGTAACGGAACCGCCCCTGCCTTTAAACCCGGTCGTGCTGGCCCGACTGTTGCTCAAGGGAGTCGGGATTCAGGATTCAGGATTCGGGGGAGAGAAGAAAAAAGTGTCTGCATCATGAAAAAGGATTCAGGAGTGAAGATTCAGATAAGAAGCGCCGTCATTCCAGAAAATTCGGCGCGTAGCGACGAATTTGTCCGGAATCAAGTTGGCCATGACTATGGCTGTGCCGGCGCCTATTCTTTCCCGCCGCAACGCTATGCCGACTCTTTCAGATACCGCGCAAACATCACGGCAGCCTGGATTCCGTGCGCCGTCGCTGCGCGTCGGCCGCGGAATGACAATATTTCTTTTCGGATCCCTTTCGGAGCGTGACCAATGGCTGAACCCATCCCCCTCATAACCGACAAGGCCGCAATGCCCTCCCCCCGCTTGAAATGCCCGAACATGGCGGCTGTGGCCAGCGGCAAGGGCGGCGTCGGCAAAACGTGGTTTTCCATAACACTTTGCCAATCGCTCGCCAAAAAAGGCAAACGCGTGCTTTTGTTCGACGCCGATTTCGGCCTTGCGAACGTCGATATCCAGTTGGGACTGACGCCTCCGCGCGATCTCAGCTCGGTCGTCGACGGCTCCATGCCCTTGGGTGCTGTCGTCACGAAGTTCGACGAAGGCAAATTCGACATTATCGCGGGACGTTCGGGCTCAGGCACGCTGTCCTCCCTTCCCCCGCAGAAACTTTTCGATATGCGCAGCGATTTGGTCGCGCTGGCCAAAAATTACGACGTCGTGATCGTTGATCTGGGCGCAGGGGTGGAACGCGTGGTGCGCCAAATGGCAGGTCCTGCCGCTTTCGCTTTTATCGTCATTACCGACGAGCCGACGTCGCTGACCGATGCTTACGCCTTTATCAAGCTTTCGCGCGCCGCCAATCCATCGGCCGACATGCGCATCGTCGTCAATATGGCCGCCAGCGTTTCTGACGGCCAGAAAACTTACGATACTTTGCGCAAAGCGTGCGAGAATTTCTTGCATTACGAGCCGCCTTTGGCCGGCATTATCCGGCGCGACGCAAAGGTGCGCGACGCCATCCGCTCGCAAACGCCGATTCTTACGCGCTCGCCGCATAGCGACGCGGCCAAGGATGTCGATTTCATAGCCTCCAAACTACGGCTTTAGGAAGGAGCGGCGGATGGTCAATATCCAGTTCGCCACGCCAACGCCGCCGTCCTCAAACACCGCAGCCGCGCCGATGGCCTCGAACCTTGTCACCGTTCAAGTGACGGTGACGAACGTGCCTGCGGCTTTGGAAAACCTGTCGCGCACGATACAAACGAACGCTCTGCCTATGGGCACGCTGGAGGGAAACAGCCTGCAGCTTTCCACCGCCATGGGAAGCCTTACGGTCACTCTGGCGCAGAATTTGGCGTTTTTGGAAAAGCAAAATCTGACGCAGCAACTTATTAATCTTTCGCAAGCCGGAAGGCCGCTGACGTTGACCCTTCAACCAGGATCGCCGCCCACGCAAGGTACGCTGGTTATTCCCACCTTGCCGACGGCTTCGCAAACCGCCATTTCCTCCGCGTCGCAAACGACGCCCGCGCCGACCTTGCCCGTACCGCAGAATTTCGCCGTCGGCGCCAATCTTTCCGCGATTGTTCTGCCGTCCTTGCCGCAAGCCCCCGTTGAGACGTTTTCAGCGCAGGCATCTCCGCCGCCATCTGCGACCGCGTCAACCCCCCTATCGGCCATCCCGCCTTCGCCTGTTACGCCGCCTGTGGCGCATGGTCTTGAACTTCTTCAAGGCATGCCACAGCAGCAAAGTCCGCCTCCTTCCCCCGCGCAAACGCAAGCGAGTGCGCCGTCCCAGATAAATGCCGCGCTTCTAACTGCCGGAAACGAGGTCGCGCTGCATATCGACGCGGTCTTGCCCGATTACGGCGCTGGAAGCGGCAAGCTGCCGCCGCTCGCGCAGAACCAGATCTTCGCCACGGTCGCAGGCGCGGGAACGGGCGGGCAGATTATTCTCAAAGCCGATGACGCAACCCTCTTTGTCAAATCGCCCGTTTCCGCGCCTGAGGGAACTTCAGTTATTGCCACGGTCGAAGCGGCCAAAAGCGCACCGCTGATCACCATATTGCAATCTTTGGATGCCAAGTTTGCCGCGTTGCCGGATCTTATGGCCGCTTTGTCGCAAAATTATCCAACCTTGTTTCAGCAAGTGATGGCCGCGCACGTGCCGCAGCCAAACGAGGCTTTGCCGGGCGCGTTTCTTTTCTTTTTTAGCGCTTTCAAGCAATGCAACGTGCGCGACTGGCTGGGCAACGAAGCCGTGAACAGGCTTGTGGATATGGGAAAAGGCCCTTTGTTGCGCAGCCTTACGAAAGAATTCAGCGATGCGGGGCAAACGGCGCAAGATCCTGTCGTGGGCGAATGGCGCGCCTATCCCATTCCGCTTTATGCGCAGCAGCAGTTTCAGTCGCTGACCCTTTATGTGCATAAAGACCGCGACGAGCAAAATGATGCGTCCGAAGCGCGCGCGGCGGATAAAATCCGCTTTTTAATCGATATGAATCTTAGCAAGCTCGGCTCTATGCAGCTTGACGGTTTCGTGCAGCCGAAAAAGATGGATATGATTTTGCGCAGCGAAATAGCTTTGCCGGAAGGTTTGCATCAAGAATTGCGCCAATCCTACCAAAACGCGCTGGGCGCGGTCGGCTTTTCGGGCGCCCTGCATTTCCAAGTCGGCCGCCAGCATTGGACGGTCATGAAACCGCCCGTGCAGAAAGGGATTGTGACGTAGGGGGTCGGGAGCGCAGCCGCGGAAGCCATAGCTGAAAATAGATTGTTTCCTTTAAACGCCTACAGGCTTAAAGAACTTACAGCTCCTACCCTCTCTCCCTCATAATTCTTGCTTTATCGCGGGACCATTCGCGTTTTTTTATTGCCGCGCGCTTGTCGTGCGCATGCTTGCCTTTGGCGATGCCGATTTCAATCTTCGCTATGCCGCGCTTGTTGAAGAAAATCCCCAGCGGAACGAGGGTCATGCCTTCGCGCTTCACCGCGCCCAATAATTTATCGATCTGACGCTTATGCAACAGAAGCTGTCTCGGGCGGCGGGTTTCATGCTGCAAATGCGCGCCCGCCGTTTTGCATTCGGGGATATAGGCGTTTAACAGGTATATGGAGCCGTTCTTGGGCGCGGCGAAGGATTCTTGAATGCTGGCTTGCCCCGCGCGCAAGGATTTGACTTCGGTGCCGAGCAGGATCATCCCCGCCTCGACCGTATCCGTGATGAAATAATCGTGCCGCGCCTTGCGGTTAAGCGACACATATTTCTGCGCCAAGGCGCGTTCTTCGGCTTTTGTGCTCATAATGCTTCTTTATTAGCCGAGACAAATCTTGGCGTCTATCGATGAATCTGATAAATCAAAGGCATGCCGATAGGAATCGGAGCCTTTCCCAAAGAAATCTTAGAAGAATGCCTCTTATAATAACCCTTTTGCTTTTCCTTTTTACTTTTGCCTTTCCTGCCGCCGCCGCAAACGGCGATATGGCCTATTATAAAAAAGCTTTTCAGTCCGTCGCATCGAATAACGCGCAGGAAGTGCAAAATTATGCGTCCAAAGGGGCGGACCCGATTTTGAACAAGGTTTTGCGCGGCTATGCCATGGCCCTGCCGGGAAATGATTTTTCCTTCGATGAGCTGGACACCTTCATGAAGCAAAACCCAGCTTGGCCTGGTCTTAAAGGCATCCAGATGATCGCGGAGCAAAAGATTCCCGATACATGGCTGCCGCGCGAGATCGCGGCCTGGTTTGAGCCGCGCCCCCCTGTAACGCTGATCGGCTTATACAAATATGTGGACGCGCTTGACAGCATGGGGCAGATGTCCGCCGCGCAAAAGGCCGTTGTTTCCCGATGGGTCGAGGGCAATTTCAGCGCCGACGAGCAGCTTGCGTTCTTCGCGCGCTTCGCCTCCCTTTTGGATAACACAAGCATCTGGGCGCGGACGGATCACCTTCTTTGGGACAACAACGCGACGGAAGCGCGGCGCATGATTCCTTATTTAAGCTCCACCGACAGGATGGTCGCCGAAACGCGGCTTTCGCTTTGTTCGGACGGCGCTTCCTCGGACTGGATGGATAAGATACCTTCGGACGCGCGTTACGATCCCGGGCTGCTTTATCAACGTCTGCGCTGGTACGTGAAAAACGGCAAAAACGAAGACGCCAACGACATTCTTTTAAACGCGCCTTCGGAACTGGGGCGGCCGGAGCCGTGGTGGCAACAGCGCCATATCATGGTTCGCCGCGCGATAGAAAGCCGCGATTTCAGGCTTGCCTATCAGCTTGCCTCCAACCACGGCCAAGCGGAGCCGAAATCTCTCGTGCAAGCGGAGTTTTTAAGCGGCTGGCTTGCCTTGCGCTTTTTGGACAGGCCGGAGACCGCCTTGCAGCATTTCCGCAATTTGTACGGCTCGGCCTCGACCCCTATGTCCCGCTCCCGCGGCTCTTATTGGATGGGTCGATCTTATGAAGTTCTGGGCGACAGGGAAGCAGCCGTCGACGCCTATAAGAACGCGGCGGCGTACAGCGCGGTTTTCTATGGCCAATTGGCCTTGGCACGGCTTTACGCCTCGCCGACCCTGACGGCAAAGGCCGATCCTCCCTTGCCAGAAGCGGCGCGCCGTTCATTTATGGCGCGCACAAATATCAGGGCGATTGAGCGCCTTATGGCCATCGGCGAACCGGACCGCGCCCGCGCCTTTTTCATGGCGGCGGTTGACAACAAGGCTTCCACCCGCGCCGATTTTGTGATGCTGGCGGATCTGGCCGGGCGCATCAAGCGTCCCGATCTTGGGATTCAGGCCGTGAAGGCTGCGCATCAAAAAAATATCATGATCGAAAACGGCGGCTTTCCGCTGATTTCGATGCAGGTTCCCTCGCCGCCCGAACCCGCTTTGACCCACGCCCTTATCCGTCAGGAAAGCATGTTCAACACAGAGGCGACCAGCAGAGCGGGCGCGCGCGGCCTGATGCAGCTTATGCCCCGCACGGCCAAGGACGTCGCAAAAAAGATTAATGTGCGGTACGACGAGCGGAATTTGACCAATCCCAAATATAACATGCAGTTGGGAACGACCTTCGCCACCCAGCAGATAGCCCGTTTCGACGGCTCTTATGTTTTGGCTTTGGCCGGATATAATGCGGGGCCAGGGCGCGTGCGCGAGTGGATTGAAAAATTTGGCGACCCGCGAGACCCGATCGTTGATCCTATCGATTGGATTGAGTTGATCCCCATCAACGAAACGCGCAATTACGTGCAAAGGATTATGGAAAGCCTTCAGGTTTATCGCTCGAAATTAGCGGGCGGACACGGGCAGCTGACACTTGTCAACGATTTGAAACGTTAGGCAATTATGGTTTTTTTGCTTCTTTGGGCGGGATTTGGTATAAGAAAAACATCACGGAAGGACAAAAATGTCTTCGGAATGGCTGTATTTCTTTACCGCGGCGATTGCCGTTTCGACGGCCTGTTTCGTCGTTTTCGCCGTTTTATGGCTGCGCCGAATGCGCGATACCGTTTCGGTCGCCCTTAGCGAAGCCGCCAAACAGCAAATCCATTCTATGAAACGCATGAGCGAAAGCATCGCCCGCCTTGAAAAGCAGCAGGAGAACTATACGCTGCAAATCAACGCCCTTGCGCAGGCGGGATTGCGATTGCGTCAGGAGCTGACCTCCGTCGCCGAGCTCTTGGGAAATTCGCCTTCGGAAAAAACCCGCGGAAACCAAACGATTCATTAAGCGCAAGTCGGAAAGAATCGGATCACTGATCACTGCCGATGCGAGATTCGTTCGATCTCTTTCTGGACAAGTCGCTCGACAAGCGCAGGCAGGTTATGATCGAGCCATTCGCGCAAAAGCGGACGCATCAGCTCGAGCGCCATATCCTCAAGCGTGCGCGCGCCGTTTCCGATGAAAGTTGGCTTGTTCGCGCCCGTGGCCATGCGTTCTATATCGACTGTATTGGCGAATGAAGAAAACGCCGAGGCCGCGGTTTCCGCAGCGGGCTCGGAAACAAGCGGTTCGGATGCAGCAGGAGGCGCGGGTTCATCGGCAAGATCGGTGATGCTGCCGTCGTCTTGTATCATTTGGGTCAATTCCAGTACTTCCTCAGAAGCTGCAGGTTCAGGCTCTGGCTCAGGTAAAGGCTCAGAAGCAGGCTTAGGCTCCGGCGCAGGTTCCGGCTCGGGCGGCGGCGTATCGTCTGAAATAATCTTGCGGATCGATGCAAGAATTTCTTCCATCGACGGATCGGCGTTGGACTCTTTATCTTCAGCCATTGGTTACTCTCTACTTGGGAATCGGCAAGTCTCAAAATGGTTAACTTTGAAGTCTATCGGTTTTTAGGGAGGTTGCAAGAGAGGATTCGGGATTCAGCGCTCGGAATTCAGGGAAAAAACTTGAAGAAAATGCTATTCGGCAACGATGGGCGTTCCCCCCCGAATCCTGAACCTAACCAAGCCCCAGCATTATCTCCGCATTCTGAACGGCCGCGCCCGACGCGCCTTTGCCCAAATTATCGAGGCAGGCGGTTAGAATGACGACGCCCTTCGGCTCATTTGCAAAAACGCGAATTTGCAAGTTGTTTGTTTCGTTTTGGGAGGTGGGCGTTAGAACAAAGCCCCTTTCCAGTTTTTCATGCATCTTTTCCACCGTGATGTATTTCCGCCCCTTGTAATGCGCGTAAAGCACTTGATGCACTTTTGCCGAATCGACTGCCAGACCGGTATGCTTTTTCAGATCCTCAAGCCTCAGCGGCATAGTGATCAGCATGCCCCGATAGATCGAGCCGCTATAGGCGGGCAGAAAAATGGGGTCCTGCGTCAAGCCGCTGTGCACCCGAATTTCCGGAATATGCTTGTGATTTTGATCCAGCCCGTAAAGGCAATAAGGCGATGTGCGTTCGCCGCGGTCGTGCTTGTTTTCGCAAACCGCGATCAGCTCCCTGCCACCCCCCGAGTAGCCGGAAGTCGCCGTGACCGTTAGCCCAAACGAGGGCGGAATAAGCCCCGCCAAAACCAGCGGCTTGATAAGGGCGACGGCTCCGGTCGGATAGCAGCCCGGATTGCTGACCCTTTTCGAGATGCTGATTTTTTGCGCCTGTTCGTTATCCAATTCAGGAAAGCCGTAAATCCAGCCGCTGGCCGTGCGATGCGCCGTGCTGGCGTCGAGCACACGTACATCGGGATTGTCGAGCATCGAGACCGCCTCGCGCGCCGCGTCGTCGGGTAGGCAGAGAATGGCCAAATTGCATGCGTTCAACAGTTTCTTCCGCTCGGCCGGATCCTTGCGCAGGTTCGGCGCGATAGAGAGAATTTCTATATCCGGACGCCCGTGCAAGCGTTTGCGAATTTCAAGGCCGGTGGTTCCCGCTTCGCCGTCGATGTAGATTTTTGGTTTGGGCATGTTTTACCTGACGTGGATTTCGTTGCATCTTGTTTATCGTGCTTTTCTAAATATACGATTAAAAAATCGCCAACTTTAAGATTGGCGTATATCTCTTTGAATTATAGGGTCGTTGTTTCAACAACACTGAAATCCATGCTGTTTTGGAATTGTTTGATACGTTACTCTAAAAGTTATCCACAACCCCTTGTTTTGTTTTGGAATTGCAACAATGCAAGAATGATATGGTTTTTTGGCTTGTTTTGGGTGGAAAAACGCGCTGATTCGCGGAACAAAGCGGGGTGATTCGCAAATATCTTTCCCAAAAGGTCGAATTTTCCTGAAAAAAAGGCCGATCAAGCTAGATTTTATGGGCTTCCCTTCAAAAAGTAGCCCTTCTACGCCTTAATTATTACTCCTTACGACCCGTTTAAGGGAGCCGAACGGATGGGTATTCGTCCCATGAAGGATTCCTTGGATGCCGGGTTGTCGTTCGTCAGGATATCTTTGACACCCTCGATAATGCCGTAGAGGCTTCCTATCATTTGCGCATCGTGGGCTACGAGAAGGCCTTTTTTGCATTCCAGATCGTAACGTCTCCCTTCCCTTAGGTTTATGGCGCAGCCGCCCGCTTCCTCGACCATCAAAAGGCCGGGCAGATGATCCCAAGGATAGGCCTTTCCGAAGATGAGGAAAGACACGCCTTCGTTCTTGAAGAGCCGTCGGTACATGCAGGAGACCGGCCCGCCGATTTCGAGAGGGTATAAAAGCGCGGCCGCCTTGGCGAAGGATTCCGTGTTCATGGCTTGCCGAAGGCGCGAGCTGACGAGTCCCTTTGTGCAAAGGCAGGGATTATCAGCAGCTAGATGCGCCTTGTTACCGTTCAAGAAAACGCCGCCGCCCTTTTTCGCGGCCATTATCTCGCCCTCAAATGGATGATCGACATCGGGGTAGTAAATCCACGAGGCTATTGGTTCCCCCTTGACCGTGACGGCAGCCATGGAGGCAAAGTCGCATCTGCCGTCTATAAAATTATGCGTGCCGTCAAGCATGTCGAGATAAACCACAAGGGGATGGTTTTTCGCTTGCGAAAGAATGGAAGGATTTTCGGAACAGGCTTCTTCGCCGACAATCAAGCAATCCGGTAAAAGCCCCTTGAAATACTTTCCCGCGGCTTCTTCGCCTTTCAGATCCGCAATGCAGACACGATCGCCATCGGCTTTCGTCCGTATGTCTTCCTGATCCAATTTGTGGAATCGGCCAACGATCTCTCGGTCGGCGATGTTTTTAATTTCGCGTCCGACGGCTTGAAGGTCGATGTCGTTAGGATCCATCAGGCCGCTCCGAAATTCTTTTCAGGTGCTTCGTCATGCCAAATCAAAAGCCAATTCTATCTTGATTGTCATTTCCGCCGATGAGGACGGGCTCCGGCAGCATCCATTGTTTTAAGAAGATGGATCCCCGCATGCGTGGGGATGACGAAAGTTTCGAGCCCAAAAACTGTATATAACGATTCTTTAAAAGAACGCGAGGATTAATCGCAATAAAGGCCGAAATTGGAAATTAAAGATTCCCATAACGCTCGTCGTTTGTTGGAAAAAACCAAATCAGCTTCCGCATCTCGCTCGCTGCTGCTCGCTTGTGCGGAACGGCAACTTTCGAGAAAACTGTGAACGGTCTGTTTGTCTGGCGCTGAAAGTTTAAATTCTTCGCAAAAACCTGCTCTTGAACCTGCCATAGTCGGCGGCGTCTAGTTCCACTTTCAGGTGCGCTTTCGTTTTTGTGTTTCTTCGCTTGATAATATTTCCGCGCTCGTGAAGCCACGAAAGCGCGGCGCCGTTGGCAAGATCAATTTCAATGTCATAGGCGCGGCGGCTTATGGCCAGCCGCTTTTCGATCAGCTTTATGAGCGTCAATATCCCTTCCCCCGTTGCGGCCGATATGCCCGCCACGCCGCCTTTCGCTTCGGAGCGCAGGCCATCCCCCGATGGAGCGCGTTCGCTTTCCTTCGATATGCGGCGGGCGTAGGTTTCCAATAGCTCTCTTTCCTCCGGCGGCAAAAGATCGATTTTATTCTGCACTTCGATTAAACGTTCGTCATCCGCGCCGATGCCAAGATCGGCCAAAACGGCCATAACCGCATCCCGCTGATCCTTCGTATCGGCTCGGGCAATGTCGCGCACATGAAGGATAACGTCGGCCTGCTGCACTTCCTCTAAAGTCGCGCGAAATGCCTCGATCAAATGCGTCGGCAGATCGGATATGAAGCCGACGGTATCGGAAAGCACAACCTCTCGCCCGTCCGGCAGCTTCATGGCGCGCATGGTGGGGTCGAGCGTGGCGAAAAGCATATTGCGAGCATCAGCCGCCGCGCCCGTAAGGCGGTTGAAAAAAGTCGATTTTCCGGCATTCGTATAGCCTACAAGCGCGATGGTCGGGAGTTCCTTGCTCTGCCGCGCCTCGCGCTGTAAATGCCGTCTGCGCCGCACCTGTTCCAATTCCAGTTTCAGCCGCGCGATGCGGTCGGTAATCAGGCGGCGGTCGACTTCCAATTGCGTTTCGCCCGGCCCGCCCATGAAGCCGAAGCCGCCGCGCTGTCTTTCAAGATGCGTCCACGAACGCACAAGCCGCGACTTCTGGTAGTTCAAGGCGGCAAGCTCAACCTGAAGCTGCCCTTCCTTCGTTTGGGCGCGCGCGCCGAAGATCTCGAGAATGAGCCCCGTGCGATCGATCACCTTGCATTTCAAAACGCGCTCCAGATTGCGCTGCTGCACGGGCGACAGCGCGTGGTTCACGACCGCAAGCGCGATGTTTTGGGCTTTGACGACAGCGGCGACGTTCTCCACCTGCCCTTTGCCGAACAAAGTGGCCGGAACCGTGCGCAAAAGATAAAGCGTTTCGGCGTAAGCGACGTCGAGGTCTATGGCTTGCGCAAGACCGACGATTTCTTCAAGCACGGAATCGTCGTTGATCGGGCGAAACCGATCGGACTTCAGGACGGGATTAAGAACAAGCGCTCGGTCATGATGTCTGACGCCGGAGATATCGGTATAGGCTTCGGTGACGGGTTTCATTGTTTATAAGGGGGTGTTTTCATTTTAAAAGTTTATCCCCATTTTCGATGAAAGGAAATGCGCCATTTTCGTGAATATCGTGGTCTGAATTCACTAGACAGGAGCGAAGTTGAACAACTACCCAACTTCTACAAAAAAAAGACCAAATCGGATCCCGCATCTCGCTCGTGCGGAATGACGGCGGTTAAAATATTAATCCAGCCATGCCCGAATTTCCTCAAAGGTTTCGGCGAAATGGACGACGCCAAGGTTTTTCGCTTTAGCAGCATCGCCGTAAAGCACGGGAGTGCAGCCGACATTGCGCGCGCATATCACATCGGTTTCGCTATCGCCGATAAACCAGATATGGCGACCTGCCTTAAGCCCCGCAAGTTTCAGCGCAAGATCAGGATGCTCGCGCGCAGGTTTATCTTTTGGCGCGTCGTGCGCGCCAACGATGGAAACGAAAAAGCCGTCCCATCCCAGCACTTTAGATTCTTCCCGCAAGTAGCGGTTCGATTTATTGCTGACGACAAGCGCGGGAATCTGCTTTTCTTTCAAGTATTTCAAAAGCTCCTCGGCCCCCGGCAAAGGAGAAATGCCCACCCGCTCGCGCACTTTACCAAAATGGTTATAATAATCTTCCCACGCTTCTTCCCACCGGTCGCCGAACCATTCGGGAAAAGAGTCCCGCGCCGAGCGCGTGCAATTGGCGAGGATTTCAATCTGCGACCAGAAAGGCAGGCCGTATTTAACGCGCACAAAATTAATTGCCTCGGCAATCGCGCCCCAACTGTCGACCAACGTATTGTCCCAATCGAAGATGACTGCGGAAGGAGGATTCGGGATTCGGGATTCGGGCTTCAGGGGCTCTTTCTTATTCAACTGTCGTTCCTCATTTAAAAAAACGCTTGGCGTTGGGAATACGCTTTCCCGAATCCCGAATCCTAATTCAGATTTTCTAAAATAACCGCCTGGCTTTCGGCGCTGCTACCGTGGACGCCGAGCAGTTTCAGTTTGCGATGAAGCGCGGACCTTTCCATACCGATGAAACCAGCGGTTCGGGAGATATTGCCGCCGAAGCGGGTGACTTGCGCCAAGAGGTATTCGCGCTCGAACATCTCGCGCGCATCGCGCAGGGGAAGCTTCATGATCTCGCCGCTCTTTTCCCAGCGCAAGACACTGGGCGCGGAGGATGTTATTTCCGGAGGCAGCATGTCGGCGCGAATGGGATCGGCCGTGTTGTCCTGAACCATAATCATCAGCCACTCCATGGCATTGCGCAGCTGACGGACGTTGCCCGGCCAATCATAAGCCTGCAAAGCGGCCATGGCGTCTTCGCCGAGAACGCGCGGAAGCGTGGCCGTTGATTCCGCCGCGTGGGCGAGAAAGTGGTTGGCGATGACGGGAATATCCTCCCGCCTCTGCGAAAGCGCCGGAACCTTGATCGGAACGACGCTTAGGCGGTAATACAAATCCTGCCGGATCATCCCCGCCTGCATGTCCATCTGCAAATCGCCGCTGCTGCTGGCGATCACGCGCACGTCCACCTCCACGCGCGATGTCCCACCCATGCGGGTAAAAACCTGTTCCTGCAAAAGGCGCACGATCTTGCTTTGGGTTTCGAGCGGCATATCGCCGACTTCATCCAAATAAAGCGTGCCGCCGTGCGCCTGCTCGAAGGCGCCGATCTTGCGTCCCGCGCCGTTCGCGCCTGTTTCCGTGCCGAACAGCTCCACCTCCAGCTGTTCGGGAGGCATGGCGCAGTTCACGGCAACGAAGGGATCGTCGGCGCGTTTGGATTGTCTGTGAAGGGCGCGGGCGATGACTTCCTTGCCGCATCCCGACGGGCCAGAGATAAGAACGCGGCTGCCCGTAGGCGCGACGCGCTCGATAATCTGCCGGATCTGGTTGACGGCGGTGGACTTCCCGATGATTTCCGTGTCGGCATGGACG
This sequence comes from uncultured Rhodospirillaceae bacterium, assembly GCA_964517415.1. GTDB lineage: Bacteria > Pseudomonadota > Alphaproteobacteria > UBA9219 > UBA9219 > CAIXLI01. The sequence goes on along the minus strand of CAZFCA010000001.1, from coordinate 32,181 downwards.
CGGAATTTCAATTCCAGATTTTCGCGCTTCAGCCGCGCGGCGTCCAGCGCATGCTGAACCTGCAAAATTAGGCGGTCAGCCTTAAACGGCTTTTCGATGAAATCATAAGCCCCGATTTTAATAGCGGAAACGGCGGTATCGATATTGCCGTGGCCGCTGATCATGATCACCGGCACGTCGGCATAGTCGCGGCGGATATGCTGAAGAAGCTGCATGCCGTCCATCGAGCTGCCGCTAAGCCATATATCGAGAATGACCAGAGTCGGCCGGCGCGCCGCGATGGTTCGCAGCGTTTCGTCGGCGCTGCCCGCTTCGCGCACGGAAAGGCCTTCGTCGTTCAATATGCCCTTGATAAGGGCGCGGATGTCAGCCTCGTCATCGACGACCAGAATGTCGCTGCTTAGTCCTTTTTCTTTTACAGATGGTGGCATATGTACCCTTCGCAGATCAAAAGATTGGATAAATAATGTAACAGGACAGCGGTTGGATTAACCTAACCGCAAACCCCTCCCCTAACCCCTCCCGCAGGGGGAGGGGAACAGGCTGTTCCCGCTTCGAATCCTGCTCCTCACTCACAGATACAGTTCCTTATTCACAGATACAGTTCCTTACGAACAAAACAGAATCGCTCACAAATGCATCCTCAAGCCGTTTTGTTCTTTCCTGCTTTGGCGGAAACGCTAGCAGATTCGCTTCCGTTTAACAAAGACTCCCCTAAGGGCTGGCGCAGCGGCCAAATCATCCGCACGAGGGCGCCGCCAGCTTTCCCGTCCTCCAATTCAAGCCGCCCGTTATGGTCTTCCATGATTTTCTTGACAATGGCAAGCCCCAGCCCCGTTCCCTTGCTTCGGGTCGTCACATAAGGCTCGGTCAGCATGTGGCGCTCTTCGATGGGAAGGCCTTTGCCGTTATCTTCCACTGAAACGCAGACCTCCTTTTCCGAGCACGCAAGCGTAACAAGAATCTGGCCTTTTTCCAGCTTGCCGGAAAGCGGAGCCGTTCGCGCATCAATGGCTTCGGCGGCGTTCTTCATCAAATTTGTCAAGGCTTGCGCGATTTGCCGCGAATCGCATTCCGCCGCGCAATCGGCATGGGGGATGTTTTGAACGTAAATAAGGTCGGATCGGCTGTTGCTTTGCAGGAAAATCGCCTGCCGCACGATTTCCTTCAGTTCATGCTGTTTGATGACCGGCGCGGGCATACGGGCAAAAGCCGAAAATTCGTCTACCATGCGGCCGATATCGTCGACATGGCGGACGATGGTGTCGGTGCAGGTCTGGAAAACCTCCGGATCGGAGATGATCTCCTTGCCGTATTTGCGTCGAAGGCGTTCTGCCGACAATTGGATGGGCGTCAGTGGATTTTTAATTTCATGCGCGATGCGCCGCGCCACGTCCGCCCACGCGGCCATGCGCTGCGCCGAAAGCAGGTCGGACACGTCGTCAAAGGTAACGACATAGCCCTTGGTTTCCGTTTCCGCCAATTCCGAGGAAATGCGAACCAAAATCGTTCGCGTCGGCTTGTGCGGCCTGCGGATTTCGACCTGCGCGCTATAAAGCGCGGCGCCTTTGGGCATTTGATCGAGAACATTTTGAATTTCCGGCGCAAGTGCGGGCAGTTCCCGCCCGTTAAAAAGGCTTGTATCGTCGATCCCGAAAAAAGCCGCCGCCGAGGCGTTCATCAAATTGATCCTTCCCCGCCTATCGAGGCCGATGACGCCCGCCGAAACGCCGGAAAGCACGGCCTCGCTGAAGCGGCGGCGGAAATCAAGCTGGCGGTTAGCGTCGATAAGCTCGCTGCGCTGGGTTTCAAGTTGGCTTGTCATGCGATTGAAAGCACGCGCGAGGCGTTCTATTTCGTCGTCGCTGTCCTTCGCGCTCTCTCCGACGCGGGCGGAAAGGTCCCCGCCCCTCACGCGATCCGTCGCGCTGATAAGGTTGGCGATTGGCCGCGTCAGGCGCATGGCGAAATTCAAACCGAACCAAACGGCGGCCAAAAGCAAAAGCAGCGCGACAACGACGAAAATAAGGCTGATGGTGAATTGCAGCCCCGAACGCTTGCCTTCGATTTCCTTGTACTCGCTCACCGCTTTTTGCGTCGTCGCCATGTGAGCCAGCACTTTCGGCTCCACCGGACGGCCTACGAACAAATAGGTATCAACGAAGTTATCGAGCCGCGAGAGAGCGCGCACCCTGTCGCCTGTTTCGCTCACCAAAAGCACGACATCGCCCTGCCTTGCTCGGGCGCGCATGTCGTCGGTGATCGGCTCGAACGTCAGGGCGAAAGTCAGCCCCGAGCGCGCCAGAATTTTCCCCGTGCCGTCGAAAACGATGACTTCGGTCAGATTCCTCAAATACGCCTGCGCCGATACCGCTTCGGCAAGGCGCAAGGGATCGGACGACAAAAGAGCCGCCTGCCGGTTCAGATCGTTGCCCATTGAAAGCACGTCGGCGCGCAAAACCTGCTTATGCTCTTCCAAGTACGCCTGCGCGACCTCTAAAGATTCATTCAGCGAGGTTCTCACGTGATTTGAAAACCACGCTTCGACGCCGAAGTAGAAAAAAGCCGCCGCAAACATGGCCACAAGCATGGCGGGCGCGACGGCCAGCAGCGTAAATACGCCGACCATCCTGATTTGCAGCTTCGATCCCGCCAGATTGCGCCGCCGCCTTCGTATGATGTTGTACAGCCTGTGCGTGACGACCGTTCCGAGCAGCACAAGGAAAAACAGGTCGAGCAACGATAGAATCATGATCGTTGCGGGATCGTTGCCAAAGAACGGCGAGCGCGTCATGGCGGCATAGGTGGCGAGCGCCGACATCACCGACGCGATGATCAGCGCGATGACCATCTTGTCGCGAAGACGCGAACGGATTGCCCAAAAGGCGAAACGCTGCATCGGCGCGGCAAAATGCGGTGTTTTAATCATTCGCGGCCTTCCGCGTTTTGGACGCGCCGCGCGTTTTGATGCCGAGATCGCGGATTTTTTTGCGCAAGGTGTTCCGGTTCAGCCCCAAAAGCTCGGCCGCGCGCAATTGATTGCCGCGGCATTGCGAAAGCGCAAGGCTGAGCAACGGGCGTTCGATTTCCTGAAGCACGCGATCATAAAGCCCGGACGACGGCAAGCCGCCCTCGTGCGCGGCAAAGTAATCTCGCAAATGGCGTTCGACGCTGGCGGAAAGTCCCTTCGCGTTCATGGGAGGCGGCTCCGTGAAGAATTTATTTGAACGGAAAATGATCTACTATGGCTGAAGCGGATATAGCACCTGCCTAAATATTAGGCAATTGGCTAATTATACCAGCGGCAAAATGAAGTCATACGCTTAGGTCACGAGCGGTTGCGAGGAGCTTATCGCTCGCTGGACTTATTAAGCCATCGGAATCCATAGTGACGCCCAGCAAGCGATAAGCGAGGCGCAGAGCGAGTGAAGTCGAGCCAATATGGATACGTTCATTGATCGTTTTATATAAGAGGCTAAGCCGGTTTGAAAGTCATGGGAGAAAACCCGCTTATTTTAAGGATGCGCGCACGAGGCGCATGTTCCTTTAGCCTTTCCTGAATGCCGCGAAACGTCTTTTGCGTATTTTTGTCGCTTGACGGAATGATTGCGCATATATCGTCAATCGCTTCGTTAAAGGCTTTCCGATATTCCTTGCCGCGCTGCAAGCCGTTTGGAAAGAATTTATCCAATCCGTCAAGATAAGCATGCGTCTTTTCCGAAAACACGAAAACATCGCCTTTGCATCCCGACAGCGTCGGAATGCGTTTAGGGGCAAAGCCCTCGCTTTCGTTCCGATATTGATCCGCTTCGCAAGCGGCAAGGGCGCAAACGGAAGAGAGCCTTCCGATGGCTTTCGCAGCGGAATCCATGCGCTCGGGTGAAATTTTTTCATGGCCTTTTCCAAAGTAATCGTGGACAAAGCCGTTGACGGCGTTCGTCGCCTCCTCCGCCAAAGATTCCATAGCGTTTAAATCCCTGAGGGTGCGTAGATGTTCCAGCCTGTGGTCTTCGAGGATTCGACGCAAAGCTCGGGCTTTCGCTCTTTTTCCGGATTGCATGATTAGTTCCTTTCTATGGCATGAAGATAATATTTCTCAATCCGCTCCCGCGCCTCTGCCGCATCGGACACTTTAAAAACGTCGGCGCGGAAATCGGCGGATCTGGGCAGTCCTTTGGAATACCACCCTATATGCTTTCGGAATATCCGTAAACCCGCAGTGCCGTATGCGGCCTGCACAAAATCGAAATGCTCAAGCACGGTTTCAAGCTGCGCGCTTATAGGAGGCGCGGATGTATGCAAGCCTTTGCAAAAATAATCCATCATCTGCCGCAAAAGCCACGGGCGGCCTTCCGCGCCGCGCCCGATCATAATGCCGTCCGCGCCCGAGAGCGCAAGCGCGTTATCTGCGTGCTCATATTCGCGTATATCGCCGTTGGCGATGACGGGGATGTTGACGTTTTCTTTTACCTTTCGGATTGCCGCCCAGTCGGCCGAGCCTTTATACATTTGGGCGCGCGTGCGGCCATGCACGGTGATCAACTGAATGCCGCAGCTTTCGGCGATTTTGGCAAGCGAGGGCGCGTTCCGGTTTTCATTGTCCCAGCCGAGGCGCATTTTTAAAGTCACGGGAATTTTTACAGCCGCCACGACCGCTTCGAATATCTTTGCGGCATAAGTTTCATCGCGCATCAGGGCGCAGCCCGCCTGATCTTTCACGACTTTTTTAACGGGGCAGCCGAAGTTAAGGTCGATGATATCCGCGCCAAGGTCTTCGTTCAGCTTGGCGGCCTTGGCCATAATTTCCGCTTCGTTGCCGGCGATCTGCACGGCCATCAAGCCTTGCCCTTCGTCGCGCCGCGTTCTTTGCTTCGTTTTCGCGCAGTCGCGGATTATCGCTTGGCTGGCGACCATTTCCGAGGCGACCAGCCCTGCCCCGAATTTGCCGACGATGCGACGGAACGGCAAATCCGTCACGCCGTCCATGGGCGCAAGCAATACCGGCTCGGCAATCGTGATGTTGCCAATTTGGATGGGTTTCAGTTTTAATTTTTGCGGTAGCGGCGCCGTCATACGCCGCCTATAGCAGGCGCCTAATTTGTAAGCAACATTTAGCTATCTTATCCATGCGATGACCGCCTCTGCGCCTCTTGCCGCGTAGGCATTTCCTAAGGGGCGCGAGGGAGATTCCATCTCGGCTAAAATCCTATCGATTTGGCTGCGTAATCCTTTACGGTTTTTCGGCAACGCCGCGAAAAAAATATCACCGAAATTCTTCACTGCTTCGGCAAGCTCGCCGGAGTGGTGCTTGGCATGCCGCGGCAGCGTCTTAACCAAATCCGGATATTCGTGAAAAGCGTATTTTTCTTCATACTCGCGGTAAAAAACCTCGCCCTGATAGGTGCGCCGCCACCGAGCGTCGTTCAGGTGCTTCAGGCTTTCCAAATTAGTTTTTTCATCTTTGGAATACGTTTTATCCGCCAAGGCAAGATCGTAAATATCGGAAAGAGCATGGCTGGCAAAAATCGCGTTATGCAAAGTTTCATAAGGGTCAATGCGGTTTTGCGCAGTATCTAATTGCATAGCGGCCTCTTTTTGCGGAAAGCAAAACAATAGGACAAAACAAAACAAAGTAAAGGTTGATTTAAAGCTCCTTTTTAATCATGTTAAATAACATCATGTTATAGCAATCATTGTTCTTGGTCATACACATGCCCTCCTGCATCGCTCTTATCGTCGCCGCCGGTTCCGGCTCTCGCTTTGGTGGCAAAATGCCGAAGCAATATTGCCTGCTTTCCGGTATGTCCGTTCTGCGGCGAAGCGTTTTGGCCTTTCTTAATCATCCGCTTGTGGACGGCGTTCAAGTCGTCATTAACCCGGCGCATCGCGATATGTACGACGAGGCCGTAGGCGATCTCGGCTTGCCCGACCCCGTCGCTGGCGGCAAGACGCGGCAAGAAAGCGTTTTGAACGGATTGGAGGCTTTGGCGAAAGCGGGCAAAGTCGGTTACGTGATGATTCATGACGGCGCCCGCCCCTTGGTCGATGCCGCGACAATCACGGCCTCGCGCCGCTCGCTCGATACCGCAAAAGGCTCCATCGCGGCGGAAAAAGTCGTGGATACTCTGAAAAAAGGCGATGGCGGCGTGATTGTGGACACCGTCGACCGCTCGAACTTATGGCGCGCCTACACGCCGCAATCTTTTCATTTTGATGTCATCCTTCAAGCCCATCGAAGCGTCGCCGGTATGCAATTGACCGACGACGCCTCGGTCGCAGAAAAAATGGGCATTCCCGTAACCCTCGTTCCTTCAAACTCGGACAACATGAAAATTACGAATCCTGACGATCTCGGCCGCGCCGCGCGCGCTCTTGGGCAAGACTACGGCGATATCCGCACGGGCATGGGCTTCGACGTGCATCGCCTTGTGCCCGGCAAGGAAATTATTCTTTGCGGCGTTCACATCCCTCATGCTTTTTCCTGCGAAGGGCATTCGGATGCGGATGTCGCCCTGCACGCGCTTGTGGACGCCATTCTCGGCGCGATTGGCGGCGGCGATATCGGTAAGCATTTTCCGCCTTCCGACCCGCAATGGAAAGGCGCGGACAGCGCGCGCTTCGTCAAGCACGCCGTGGGCATGGTCGCTGAAAAAGGCGGCATTATCGGCAATGTGGATATCACCCTGATGTGCGAAGCCCCCCGCATCGGCCCGCACCGCGAGGCGATGGTCGCGCGCGTGGCGGAGCTTTTGGAAATCGCCCCCGAGCGCGTCAGCATCAAGGCGACGACGACCGAAAAGCTGGGCTTCACAGGCCGCGGCGAAGGCATAGCAGCCCATGCCATAGCGACGGTAAGATTTCAGGGGTAAACAGCATTCGGGATTCAGGATTCAGGGCAGCTCCTTAACCTGTTTTTCATAAACGAATGTCAATAAATTATTTGCGTCATCCCCGCGCAGGCGGGGATCCATCTTTTTATACGCGGATTCCCATGTCCCACGCCCTTTCCAAAAACAAGCCTCTCGCAAAACTCCGCCTCTATATCCAGATCGCGCGACCCGATAACTGGATCAAAAATATATTCATGATCCCAGGCACGGTTTTGGCCATTCTTCTGGGCGGGGATATGTCGCGTTTCACCGCGTTGAAATTCGCCGAAGCCATTTTTGTTCTTTGCCTTCTTTCATCCTCGAATTACGTCATCAACGAATATCTGGACTCCGCCAGCGACCGCTTTCATCCGATGAAATCCAAACGGCCGGGCGCAAAAGGCAAGCTGGAGCTTCCTTATGTGGCGCTGCTTTATGTGGTTTTGTCGGCGTCCGGCCTTATGCTCGCCTACACATTCGGGCCGATGTTCTTCGCGGTTTCGATTGTTTTCCTGATCATGGGCTTTATTTACAATGTGGAACCCATCCGCACGAAAGACCGCGCCTACTTGGACGTTCTTTCCGAGGCGATCAACAATCCCTTGCGTTTATTGCTCGGCTGGTTCGTGATTATCGACTATTCCCTGCCTCCTTCCAGTATCCTTTTGGCCTATTGGATGGGCGGCGCGTTTCTCATGGCGATGAAACGCTATTCGGAATACCGACAGTTCGCGGATCCCGAGCGTATCGCGCTGTACCGAAAATCGTTCAAATTTTACGACGAGACCAAATTGCTTTTGTCCTCGTTTTTTTACGCGCTGAACACGACTTTTTTTCTCGGCGTCTTTCTTATCAAATACCGCATCGAGTATTTCCTCAGCTTCCCTTTCATCGCCGTCATGTTCATGTGGTACATGCAAATCGCGCTGAAGAAAAACTCGGCCGCGCAAGCGCCGGAAAAACTTTATGCGGAAGGACGTTTTCTGTCTTATGTGCTTTTTCTTTGCGCGATTTTGCTCTTGCTCACGGTTCTCGACCTTCCGTCCTTGCGCATCCTCGTGGAGCCGCTGCAATATTAGGCTGCCCCCTCTCCCGCTTCATCCTCCTCCAGCTCAGATAAATCAGGCCGACCAAAAGGGGCGGCGTGAGCGTTAGGGGAAAAGGATAATGCTCACCCATGTCATGGAATTTGAGCGGCAAAAGCCAAAGGACAAACAGAAAAATTTTTTCATAAGGAAGAAAGCCTTTCAAAATCCCTTCCTGCGCCAATAACGCGATAGGTATCGCCAAAAGGATTTCGTCATACACAAAGGAATAGGGGCTCGCCAAAATTAAAACGGCGCAAAGCGAAGCAGCGCGAACGGCGAGCGAAGTTCCTTTATGGCTCCATATCCAAGCCAAAACCGCCGCCGCAGCGACGGATACCGCCCCCTGAATAAGGAAAGCCTCCTTAATACTTCCGCCCCACAGGCGCACCATGGAAAAAACCGTATGCATGGTCCCCAGCCAATAATCGCGCGGGCTCTCCAGGATAAAGCTCCGCGCCAAGGGCAGACCGTCGAGAAAACCCTTCCATGACTCGCTCCCGAAAGCCAAAAGGGAAAGCAGCATCAAAACGCCCGCGCCGATGCATGTCGAAAATAACGCCTTCCAATATCGTCCAACGGCAAGCGCAAGGGGAATAAGCACAAAAAACTGCGGCTTATAAGATAAAAGCGAAAAAAGAACGCCAGCGGTTATGGGGCTGGTGTCGAGAAGGAACAACCCGCCGCCCAAAAGGGCAATGGTGATGTATCCGGTATTCCCAAATATCGGATTGATGAAAAGGCCGGGGAAGGCCGCAATCGCCCATTTGGATTCCTTGAATCCCGCAAGTTTATAAAGAACGAACGCGCAGGCCGCAAAGCCAACTGTAAAATAGGCCGCCAGTGCCGTGTAATAGGGCAAGAACGAAACCAGCCATGCGACGCCCAGAAACATAGGCGGATAGAGCCACGGCACAAAACCGTTCCACGGCCTTGTGCCTTTGCCTGAAATCTCGAACTGATGCTGGCGGTCTTCCTGCTTTTTCCAATCATAAACATCAGCGGCTTTGCCTTCGCGCACGGCTTCGCCGGAAACATAGACGTTCACAAAATCATGCGCGAACTGCATGCCTTGATGTTCCGGAAGAACCGAGACATTCCACAGCCACCCCGCGATCAGGAACGCATAGGCGATGAGAACAAGTATCGGATAAGCGACAACGCGCTTTCCATTAAGCCAGTCGGCGTATTTAAAGGGGGAAGAGAGGGACATGATTTTTAATGGTTCAAATGTGATTGCGCCATTCCCCTCCTCCAGCAAATCGCCATCAGTGCGATCAGCATCGGCGGGGTCAGCGGCAAGGCATAGTTCTCTCCCATATCCTTGACAAAAGCGGGCAAAAGCCAAAGCAAGAAAAGAAAGACTTTTTCAAAAGAATAGAAACCCTTTTCCGCGCCCTCCCGCGCAAGCAAAGCGATGGGGACCGCCAAAACCACCTGATCGTATCCGAAGGAATAAGGGCTCGCCAAAAGCAAGGCGGCCACCAGAGACGCGCCACGCACGGCAAGCGAAGGCCGTCGCGCCCAAATCAAAACCAAAACCAAAACAGCGGCGATGGCGACGGCCGTTTGCGCCGCATAAGCGCTTTGAATGTTTCCGCCGTACATGCGCACGGCGGAATAAACGGTATGCATGATGCCGAGCCACCGCTCCGTCGCATTTTCCAGAATCGTGGCTTGAGCCGCAGGCAGCCCTTGTAAAAATCCTGTCCATGCGTCGACTCCGAAAGCCGCAAAAGAAAACGCCGCGCAAGTCGCTGCGCTGGCCATCGTAGAAAACAACGCTCTCCAATGTCTTCCGACCAGAAGAACGAGGGGGATAAGCATAAAGAACTGCGGCTTATACGATAAAACGCCGAAAAAGAGCCCCGCCACCACCGGCGATGCATCAAGGAAAAACAGCCCCGCCCCCAACAAAGCCGTTGTGATAAACCCGTTTTGCCCCGCAAAGAGATTGCTCCACACGGCAGGGAAAGCCGCTATCGCCCAAACCGATTTTCTGAAACCGACGAGTTTATATACCGCCGCGCCATAGGCGAACGCTCCAAAAATTAAATAACCTGCCAAGGCATAATAATAGGGAACAAAAGCGACCAGCCACGCGACCGCCAGAAACATCGGCGGATAAATCCACGGCACATAGCTTTCGATGGGGTTAGGCCCCTCCCCCGACCGCTCCAATTGATGCTCGCGCTCCTTCTGATGCTCCCAAACATAGGCGTCCGCCGCTTTGCCTTCATGAACCGCCTGACCTGCGGCGTAAACGTTCGCGAAATCACGGGAGAATTCCACGCCGTCATGCTTCGGAAATATCGAGCTGCCCGAAATCCACAAAGCGATAACGAACCCATAAACGCACAGAAAAATAATCGGATAGGCAACGGCGCGTTTTTGATTAAGCCAAGTTGCCTCTTTAAGTGCGGACAGCAAAAACATATACCATCACACCCGCGAAGGCGGGTGTCCCATTTTCTTTTCTTTGATAAAAACCGGATATTCGATATTCGCGCGTATCCAACAAAACGCCATCAATCCAGCTAGCATTGGCGGCGTGAGCGGCAGCGCGAAATTCTTGCCTGAATCCTGCACAAGAAACGGCAAAAGCCACAAAGCGAAAAGGAACGTCTTTTCATAAGGCAAGAAACCATCGCGAAACCCTTTGCCCCCCAAAAGCGCAAGGGGAACGGCCAGCAGAACCTGATCGTAGACAAAGGAATAAGGGCTGGCGAGCAAAAGCGCCGCCGCCAAGGCCGATCCGCGGACTTCAATCGACGACGGGCGATGCCAAATCCACAGAAGCGCAGCGATAACAACCCCTGAAACAATAGTCTGCGCCGCGTAAGCGGTTTGAAGGCTGCCGCCGTAAACGCGCACCGCCGAGAAAACGCTATGCAAAATTCCAAGCCATCGGGCGGAATTGATCTCTAGAATCTGAGCTTTTGTCGCGGGCATGCCTTCGACGAACGCCTGCCAAGGCTCGAATCCGAAAACCGCCAGCGAGAGAACCGCAAACGCCGACGCGCTTAAAAACGTCCAAAACAGGACCTTCCAATATTTCCCGACTGCCAAAACAAGAGGGATAAGAATAAAAAATTGCGGCTTATAGGAAAGCGCGCCAAAAGCCATTCCCGCCGCAATCGGAAGATGGTCGATCAAAAACAATCCTGCGGCCAAAAGCCCTGCCGTCAAAAACCCGTTCTGACCGGAAAACAAATTCACGAATGCGCCCGGAAAAGCGGCCGCGATCCATAGGCTTTCCTTGAAACGTGGCGCCAGTTTTCCAACGGCAAGCATATAAAAGGCGAAGCCAACGATAGAATAAAGCCCCAAGGCGATGAAATAAGGAAAATGCGCGGCCAGCCATCCGATGGCCAAGAACATTGGCGGATACGCCCAAGGAAGGAAGCCGGTATCTTTAATTTCCACGGCGCGGCTCAACGATTTCGTAATATCGTCCTGCATATTTTTATGCGCCTGCCAATCGTAGGCGGCTTCGGGCTTGCCTTCGTGCGCGGCGACGCCCGCGGAATAAACATTCATAAAATCGGTGACCAGCGCGCCTTCGTGCGGCAGCATTTTTTCGTGCAACCCAAAAACCCAAAGAAAGCCCATCAATATATAAAGGCACAAAAAAAGCCTCGGATAGCCTCGAGCTCGGCTCGCATTCAGCCAGCTTCCACTTTTAACGGCGAGAAAAAAGGACATGAAGAATCATCCCAAAGGGGGTCGATCGCAGGATTCTTACTTACAGCACAAGCACTTGTCGAGCCTTTCTCTATGGATTGACCCGCCGTTTCCGTTAGGTCTATAAGCACCCACCGCCATTTTTTACGAGTGAAGAATCGTGCCCGTTCCCGTCCGCCAACAAATCGACGTCGCCCTCTATATCATCAAGCAAAAACTGCGTGGCAACAAGCGCTACCCGCTTGTGCTGATGCTGGAGCCGCTTTTTCGTTGCAACCTGAAATGCCCGGGCTGCGGCAAGATCGATTATCCCGATGAAATTTTGAACCAACGCATGTCGATCGAAGAATGCCTTGCGGCTGCCGAGGAATGCGGCGCGCCCATCGTCTCCATCCCGGGAGGCGAGCCGCTGCTTCACAAGGAAATGGATCAAATCGTTCGGGGCCTGATCGCCCAAAAACGCTATGTCACGCTTTGCACGAACGCGCTTTTGCTCGACAAAAAAATCGACCTTTTCACCCCCTCTCCCTATTTCAACTTCTCCGTTCATCTCGATGGCGGCAAGGAAGACCACGACCGCTCGGTGAACCAGCAGGGAGTCTACGAGAAAGCGGAAGCGGCAATAAAGCTCGCTTTGTCCAAAGGCTTCCGCGTCACTATAAACTGCACGCTTTTCAACAATGCCGTGCCGCAGCGTGTCGCGGCCTTCTACGACCGCATGATGGAACTCGGCCTTGAGGATATCACCGTCTCCCCGGGCTATGCCTACGAACGCGCGGCAAATCAGAAAAACTTCCTCACGCGCAACGCGACGAAGGAAATGTTCCGCAAGATTTTCCATCTGGGGAAAGAAAGCGTCAAAGCCGGAAAGCCCAAATGGCGTTTCAGCCAATCGCCCCTGTTTATGGATTTCCTCGCCGGCAATCAGGCCTATACCTGCTCGCCTTGGGGCTTGCCCACGCGCAATATTTTCGGATGGCAACGTCCTTGCTATCTGATCGGCGAAGGCTTCGCCAAAAGCTATCGCGAATTAATGGAAACGACGGAGTGGGACAAGTACGGCACAGGCCGCTATGAAAAATGCGCGAATTGCATGGTTCATTGCGGCTATGAGCCTACCGCCGCGGCCGACGCCTTCGCCCATCCCCTCAAAATGTTCAAAGTCGCGTTTCAGGGCATTCGGACCGAAGGCCCAATGGCCCCCGAAATCGATATGTCAAACCAACGCCCGGCCGATTACGTTTTCAGCCGCCATGTGGAAGAGGCGATGGAGAGGATTAAGGAACAAAAATAAGGAGAAAACAATCTCCCCTTGCGCACTTTTTTGAAAGCAGTCTGCAAGGCTAAAGAAAAATTTCCCTCCCCTTGCGGGAGGGGTTAGGGGAGGGCTTGGCGGTTGAGGCTTAAAAGGCGGTTGGCTTGTTTTAAAATTGTTTGAACAATGCCTTCGGGATTTTTTAGCACTTCGGCATTTGTAAATCGAAGAACCTCATATCCGCGCTTTTTCAAAAAATCTTCGCGAATTTGATCTCTTTTTTGCCTTTCGTTATGGGACACGCCATCTATTTCTACAATAAATCGGCACTTGAGGCAGACAAAATCAACAATGTAGGGATGGATGGGGTGTTGCCGACGAAATTTTAGACCCTCGCTTTTGGCACCTAGCCTAAGCGCATGCCATAAAATCTGTTCGCCGTTTGTTGAAATTAGTCTAAGCCGCTTTGCCTTGCGGTAATCTGAAGAGGCGTTCTTATGTCTGGCGGTACGATCAAGGTTTATCATACGGCTATCTCAAACCCCTCCCCTAACCCCTCCCGCAGGGGGAGGGGAATTTTTCTTTCATACCCCATCCGCTTTCGAATATTCCGCAGGGCATACGACTACCTAAACCCCTCCCGCAAGAGCCTGCCCCGTACTTGATACGGGGAGGGAGGGGATTATTCTTTCATGCATTCGCTACGCCGCCAGCGCCTTCACGACGCTATCGAACAGCAATTTGCCGTCCGTGCTGCCGTGCAGTTCCTCAACGGCGTCTTCCGGATGCGGCATCATGCCAAGGACGTTGCGCTTTTTATTGAAAATGCCCGCAATATCGTTGACAGAGCCGTTCGGGTTTTCGCGGTAACGGAAAGCCACCTGCCCCTCGCCTTCGATTTCCTTCAGCGTCTCGGCTTCCGCAAAATAATTCCCGTCGCCATGCGCGATGATCATGCGCACGTCTTGCCCCTTGCGGCACAAGCGCGTGAAATCGCTTTCGGGATTTTCAACCTTCAGCGTCACCGGCTTGCACATGAATTTCAAAGTTTTATTCCGTAAAAGCACGCCCGGAAGAATGCCGGACTCGCACAAAATCTGAAAGCCGTTGCAAATGCCCCAAACGCGCACGCCTTTGTCCGCCCGAGCCTTCACCTCTTTCATGATCGGCGCATGAGCCGCCATAGCGCCCGTGCGCAGATAATCGCCATAAGAAAAACCGCCCGGAAGCAGGATAAGATCGACCTTCGGCAAGGTCTTTTCCGTATGCCAGACAAGATGCGGCTCGCGCCCCGTCGCGCGTTTAACGGCAAGGAAAAGATCGCGCTCGCGGTTTGTGCCTGGAAAGACGATAATGGCGGATTGCATGGGCATTTCCGGATTATAGTGGAAAACACGGCCAACTTAGGGCATTTTGCTACGGAATAAAAGGCTGTACTTGGATAGTAAATGTCGCGTCTCTCATCTGACCATTTAAGCCTGCCGGACAAGCTGCGCGAGCTGAATTGGGGCATGGTCGCGCTGATCGTTATGATCGGCATGACCGGCATCGTGCTGCTTTATTCCGCAGGCGGAAAAAGCTGGAGCCCGTGGGCAGGCCCGCAACTGGCAAGGTTTGCCGTCGGTCTTTGCCTGATGCTAGCTCTTGCGCTGACGGATATCCGCATTTGGCTGCAGTTCGCGTATCCCCTTTACGGGATCGTTCTATTGATGCTGGTGGTCGTCGAGATCATCGGCCATACCGGCATGGGCGCGCAGCGATGGATAAATTTCGGTTTTATCGTCATTCAACCGTCGGAGCTTATGAAAATCGCGCTTGTGCTCTCGCTGGCTAAATACTTTCACTGCCTGTTGCTTGAGGATATCGGCCAACCCCATAAACTTTTAGTGCCTCTTGCGATGGTCGGCGCGCCCGTCGTTCTGGTTTTGATGCAGCCCAATCTTGGCACGGCGATGCTGCTGACTTTGGCCAGCGGCGCGATATTTTTCGCAGCGGGCGTGCGTTGGTGGAAATTCGTCATCGTTATTGCCGCCGCTGCGGCCATATTGCCCGTCGCATGGGATCATTTGCACGACTACCAAAAGGCGCGGCTGATGACGTTCATGGATCCGGGCGCGGACCCGCTGGGGCATGGGTATAACATTATGCAATCGAAAATCGCCATGGGTTCGGGCGGGCTTTTCGGGCGCGGCTTCGGCCAAGGCACGCAAAGCCAGCTTCAATTCCTTCCCGAAAAGCATACGGATTTTATCTTCGTCGTTTTGGCCGAGGAATTCGGCATGCTCGGCGCGGTGGCGCTTCTGGCCATGTATTTTCTTTTGATCGGTTATGGCTTCATCATCGCGCTGACGACGCACAACCAGTTCGGACGGCTTGCGGCCTTCGGTCTTTCGGTCACCCTTTTCCTTTATGTGTTCGTCAACGTCGCCATGATTTCCGGCTTGATACCGGTCGTCGGCATCCCCCTGCCCCTTGTTTCCTATGGCGGCACGGCCATGCTCACCTTGCTTATCGGTTGCGGACTTTTGCTGTCCCTATCTCTCCACCGCAATATGCGCATATCGCGCACGGGATTGAGCGAATAATAGCCTTGCCCGGTGAATAACTGGCGTCATGCCCGTGCAGAGCATCCTGTTTCTTTTCAAAAGCGGCTTCCTTTTTAAAAAACGGTAGATAATAACCTTTCACTTCAATAAGTTCGGGTAGCTATTTGAATGTATTGCTTTTTTACAAAAAATTTACCATAATGACGTGCCTTAATCCTCTCTTAACCATTTCATCCACATGTCTGTCACCCCTATTGCCTCGGGCGTTAGCCGTTTTACTGCTCTGGTACTCGGCATTGTCGTCTTTGTCTGCGTGGCCATGATCGGCGGAACCGGCTTTCTGAAATACAGACTCGACCGCGCAGAAGCCATTCTCGCCGCGCCGGAAAATGTCGCGGGAAGCAGCGAGGATGTTTATGCTCTGCTGCACAACGCTTGGGGATACGGCGGTTTTCTGGGCTTCGCGCAAAAGTACATTGTTCAGCGCGATCCATCCGGCTTCCCCGAAGCCAAAGATACAATCAAAGCGGCGAACGCGCTTGTGGCGAACTTGCCCAAAAGCATTCCGGATGACTCGCGGCGCGAGCTGGCGACGATGGCTTCCCTTTTCGATTCCGTCCTTCAGAAAATCGACACGCCCGCAGGACCCGCGCAAAACGAATTGTCTTCCGCCGACCTCGCGCCGCTCTATGCGGCCTTGCCGTTGCTAGAGGCGCGCGCGGGCGCAAGCGCGGCGCAAGCGCGGCTTAAAGCGCAACGAGATTCGCAGTTTTGGTCCATGCTTTTGACTCTCGCGGCATGGGGCAGCTTGATCGGCGCGGCAGCCTGCGCCGCCGGCATCTATCTTGTCTTGCGCGATAAACGCTCCCTGCCCTTGCATTCCTTGGCGCAAAGCATCCAAAACATGGCGCACGGCGACATGCGCACGGCTATATGGGGGATCGAAAGGCAGGATTCCATCGGCGACGTTGCGCGCGCCGTTGATATGGCGCGGTATCAGTTCAGCCATCTGCCCGATATTTCGCTCCTCAGCGAGCAAGGCCCCGTGCGCCTGCGTTTCGAGGGCGGATCGCGTTCGCTGTTCGAAGCGATGATGAAAGCCCTTTCGACGGATTCCGAAAATATCCGCCAATTGTCGCTTTCTCTTTCCGGTTCTATCGCGCAACAGAAGGACGGCATCGCTTCGCTGACCTCGCGCGTCGAAAAATTGCTGAGCGATATTATTCAGCGCGGGCAGACGGGCGACAACCAAATCAAAACGGCGATTTCTGAAATGGTCGCTTCAGCCGAAAGCCTGAAAAATACGCATGCGCATACCGCCGACCAACTGAACCGGCTGATCCCGCATTTGCAGGAACGCGCGAAAAGCCTTTCCGACATCACGCAAGCCACAGGCAAGCAACTAGCGCACACACTGCAATCGCTCACCTCCAGCGAGATCGGGTTACGCACCAATGCCGAGCAAGCCAAGACCACGCTGGCCAAGCTCTCCTCGACCGCGGACGATTTAGGCGAACGCCTTTTCGGCGCGATCAATTTGCTTCAGGCGGGGGGCAAAGTTCTGGCCGAAACGACCGAAAACATCAAAAGCCGTTGGAACGAGGCTTCCTCTGGGTTGCCGATTCAGGACAATTCTCTGGCGCCCTTGCGCGAAAGGCTGGAGCATATTTCCGAAGCATTGGAATTTTTGCACAACAAATTGGATACGCAGCCGCAGGATTCCGGAGCGCGCGAAACGCCCGTCATTTCCCTTGAACCCGTCACTTCGCAGATCGAACCCATCAAGGGGCAACTTGCGCAAATCATGGGGCTTCTTTCCGCGCTTCAGGCCAAGATGGACGAAACGCCCGCGCCCGCCTTGCCGCGCAGCGAATGCAGCGAGAGCGGCGGCGAACTCATTATGGAGGATTCCATTGGGCTTTCGCCGCTTGTCAGCGGCCTAAGCGACAAAATCTCGGCCTTGCAGGCGGATATCGAACGCCTTGCGCCGAAAGACGAGCTTGCCCTGCTCAATCAAAAACTTGCCGAGCTTTCCGAATTGAATGCGAAGGCTTGCGTGTTCGCTTCCGCCATTCCGGGCGACTTGCGCCAAGCCTTAAAGGAAACGACCGAAAATCTCGCCGTCAAGGACGATATCGCCGGATTAGCCGACGCGCTGAAATCCGCGCCAAGCAGCGGCGGCAACGCATCGCCCGAGCTTTTGCGTCAGATCGGGGAAATGGGGGTCAACCTCGCCTCGCAGGTCGAAACCTCGCACGCGCGCATCGACAATACCATCAGGCAGGAAGTCATTTCGCGCCTTGCCGATTTCGACAGTCTGCTTCGCGCGGCGCAAAGCGCGGCCGAAGCCGCGAAAGAGGAAATCCAGAAACCGCGCGAACCGCAAGCGCTTGCTTTGCCGCCGGAACTTAAAGATAAATTGCTCGACCAGTGGTTTCAGGTTTCCGCGCAGATTGAGGCCACGCGAGGCAGCGTGATCGACGCGCTTCAAACGCAAGCGAGCAGGCTTGAAGGCTCGCTCGCCCACCGCCCTACAGCCACGCCCGATTACGCCCTGCAGGCGCAAATCGAAAAACAAACGCAGATTTTATCGGAACTCGTCGGAACTCTCGCCCTGCTCGACTCCGACATGCAAAGGATGAAGTCAGAGGGCAGATAACAGGGACCAATAATCAATATCAGAAAAAAATTTCGCCTGAACCATATCATTTAGATAATAAAGTCCAGCGAGCAATAACCTCCTCGCAACCGCTCGCGTGACCCATAACGAGTCATTTTAAACGCAGGCTGCGTATTGCTCCTACGCTCGGGCTTCGGATCACAAAAAATTTAGATCCCCTTGCGTCCTGCCTACCGAGCACTATCCGTTCGGATGGAATCCCATAACAAGCGCGCTTGCAACGGGAAATGCCCTATCGAGCGTAGGTTTTCTCAACAAAAACCTGAGAAGTTCCCGACGGGGATAGGCGAACAAGATAAGAATGATAAGGCGCCAACGGAATCGGCGCGGTGATCGTGCGGCTTCCACCCGCAGGCAGGCACGATATGGTCCCCGCAGATATGTGCTCGGACGTAGTGTCGCCAGCGCGGACGAATCCCCTGAGCATATAGGTCATGGCATTGACGTCGACATTGCCCCTGTTTTGAACCACAAAGGAAATCTCATTTGTGGAAACGGTTCCTTCGCCAAGAGCGGCATTTTCCACGGATGGCCTGACGGAACGAGGAAGCGAAAAAACCTTGCTTGCCAAAACGGTGCTTCCTTCACGAACCTTCAGCAACATCTCGGCTTCTTCGTGCTCGCGCATGGGAATGTATCCATTGTAGCCGATGGTTCTTTGCGCTGGAATCGCCTCCAAATTGATATCCGTCGCGGTCTGTTCATTCACGTTCAAAGATGTGCGATAGGTGGGCGTCAATACGAGATTCCCGCCGCTGTCGGCGTCTCCCGAATTAATCAAATCAACAACCCATTTTTTGTCGCAGGACGGGCCAGAGGGGGACTGGTTCGAAAAAACAATGTTCCCGATTTGAATATTAGCAGCACCCTGCGGAGCGGGGTTGTTGGCATTTGTGCTTTGCTCGTTGCCGCTTTGCG
Organism: uncultured Rhodospirillaceae bacterium; assembly: GCA_964517415.1. Lineage (GTDB taxonomy): Bacteria > Pseudomonadota > Alphaproteobacteria > UBA9219 > UBA9219 > CAIXLI01. The sequence goes on along the minus strand of CAZFCA010000001.1, from coordinate 13,144 downwards.
TCCCCGCGTCCTGACCCGTTTTCACCGGAGCGGCGGATCTGGGCAAACGCTTGATTTTTTGCTGCGGAGTCACAAGGTTGCCCGCCTTGTCCGATGAAACCGACTTGACGGACGGAGCCTCGGCAAAAACGGGAAAAGAACCCAAAAAGACAATGGATGTCGCGATAGCAAGCGTCTTCTTCATGATACTTACCCCTTTGCTTATTGTGAATCTTCAAGCGCGCTAAGCTGCTCGCCCATTTTGACGAAGGCGTCCCGAACCTTCTCATTCATCATATAGCCTTGAACCTTCAGCATTGCGGCAGGGAGCTTGTCATAGGCATCCTTAGCGCGCTTCATTTCATCTTCCGTTTGCGCAGCCATTTTAGGCGCATTGCCGGCGGCAACGGTTTCGTTAAATTTTTGAAGCTGGGGGATAAGCTCTTTCATCCCGGCAGTATAACGCTCAATTGCCTTGACCACGTCATCCTCGTTTTGCGCGGATTCAATTTCCTTGACATAGCTTTCCGTAACGCCGGCCTGTTTTTTTAAAACGGCGTCTCCATCGCCGACAGAATTTCCGGCCAGCGCATAAACGAACGCCAACGCGACGACCCCCAGCAAAAGAACAAGAAAGTGCTTTTTGGCGATATGTGTGTCAATTTTGATGGAAGGCATTGAGTGTTCCTTTGCGTGGAGGGAAGCCTTGCTCGACTATAGAGGCGCCCGCAGATCGGCACAAGTCGGCAGTTTGGGAATCAGCGACTGATTCTCTTCTGAAGCGGGGCTGGCCTATTCCCTCGCCTGCACAGCCTTGGTGCGGCAATCGCGAACTTCTTCCAAAAGGGCTTCCACGCCGTCAAGCTCGACAAGCGTCATATTGGCCAGTTGCCAATTTCCGCCGCGCAGGGATTGCATCAAAACCATAACGCCCTGCTCCAATGCCTGCCCCGCTTTTTGGGCGACGCGGTCGTATTGACTCGGCTCGGCCGCATCGCCGAGTTCGCGGCGCAGTTCGTCGACCACCGGATTATGAGCATCGACTTGCGCCTGATCTTTCTCGTTCATGCGCAGCCAATAACGGCCGCGTTTCACGGGATCGCGCAAGACATCGTATGCCGCATTCAACGCCTCAAGCTGCTTTGCTGCATGGCCGCGTTCGCCCATGCCGCGAATGGCAAAGCGGTCAGGGGCCAAAGTGCGGCTTAAAGCGTTATATTGATGATCGAGCGTCTCAGCATCGACGTCGAGCTGCCGCGCCAGGCCGAGGCGAGCGAAATGGTCGATATCCCTCACAGGCTGTATCGTGCCGCAATGATGGCAAAACAAGGCGCGGGTCGAAACGGGTTTTTGGCAAATCCAGCAATACGTGCCGCCATTGGCGAGGCCAAAAATTTCATGAATGCCGATAACGTTGGACATAAAAACCCTTCCTAAGCCGCTTTGGATGTTCTGGAGACTCTTGTGCGCAGATAAAGACTTTCGTAAGCCTCGGCGCAACGATCGATATCGGCCGCTTTCGTCTGCCAGCCCAGAGAAAAACGCAGCGCGCAGCCGGCAGCATCACTCCCATAGCCCATCGCCGAAAGCACACGAGATTGACAAGCCTTGCCGCTTGCGCTTGCAGACCCCGCGCTAGCCGCTATTCCCGCCAGATCCATGGCGGCAACTTGCGCCGCGCCTGATACGCCCGGCAAGGCCACAAGAAGCGTATTCGCGACACGCGGAGCCTTTTCGCCGATGACCAAGACTTCGCCGCCGCTCACGGCTTCGATCATCCTTTGCAGCTTGTCGCGCAAAGCATGCAAGCGCAGCGTATCGCGCAAATCGTCGGCCGCAAGCTGAGCCGCGACCCCAAAACCGATCACGCCTGCGACGTTTTCTCCCGACGCGGCGCGCGGTTTTACCCCAAGCGAATTTTTAACGACAAGCGCGCCCACGCCCTGAGGACCGCCGATTTTGTGCGCGGAAAGGGTCATCGCATGAACGCCCATCGCCGAAAAATCCAAAGGCATGCGCCCGGCAGCCTGAACGGCATCGACATGCAATATATGGCCGTATTTTTCCGCGAGATAGGCCATCACGGCAATCGGTTGGATAACGCCCGTTTCGTTATTGACCAGCATCACGGAAACCAAAGAGCCACGAGGCGCTCTCATTAAAAGACGCTCGGCCGCATACACATCGATGCGTCCGTCCCGTAAAACAGGAAGACGACGGTCGGCGGAGGAAAAAGAAAGCACGGAATCATGCTCAATAGACGACGCAATCGGCGATGCAAACGCGCCGAGGATAAGATTGTTGGCTTCCGAACCGCTGCCGGTGATGATCACCTCGGACGGCTGCGCCCCCGCCAAAGCTGCAACTTTCGCGCGCGCATCGTCCATATAACGTCGCGCAATGCGGCCATACCGATGGAGGGAAGACGGATTGCCATGCCTTTCCATCGCCTCGGACACGGCGGCCCGAACGGCTGGTTTTATAGGCATCGTAGAGTTGCAATCCAGATAGATCATGTGTGTTCTTTAGCAAAAACCTGTACATTACCAAGTCAAAAACGCATTTTGTCGGTTCCCTTATCAATAAAATTGTTTAATTTATTGTTTTTTCCTTGAAAAGAGCCGTACATTGGCACTAGAAACTCGTTACCAAAGGATTAAAATGCTACAGCGCAATTAACCTTTTGGCGATATTGGCTATGGCGTTTCCCGTACGATTGAAGGCCAAAGCATATCAGATTCTTAAGCTCTTTGCAGCAACTTGGTGGAAAATATGCCTGAAGTCCTGTTTGCCGGCCCTGCCGGGCGTTTGGAAGGCCGATATAGCCCGGGAAAATCGCCTACCGCCCCGATAGCCCTTATTCTCCACCCCCATCCGCAGCACGGCGGCACGATGAACAATAAAGTCGTGTACGGCCTTTATAACGCCTTTGCCGAGCGCGATTTTGCAACCATGCGTTTTAATTTTCGCGGCGTCGGCCGCAGCCAAGGCACTTACGACCGAGGTGAGGGCGAACTGAGCGACGCAGCAAGCGCGCTTGATTGGCTTCAAAGCATTAATCCTAACGCGCGTAGCGTCTGGGTCGGCGGTTTTTCGTTCGGCGCATGGATAGGGATGCAGCTTTTGATGCGCAGGCCTGAGATCGAATCCTTCATTTCCGTAGCCCCGCCTGCGAATATGCTGGACTTCAATTTCCTCGCCCCCTGCCCCGCCTCCGGGCAGATCATTCACGGGGCTTCGGACGAAATCGTGCCCGAGCCTTTCGTCGCCAAGCTGGTGAACAAGCTGTCTAGCCAGCGCGGAGTCAAAATCGACTACCGCGTCATTGCAGGGGCAAGCCACTTTTTCACGGAAAACCTCGCGGAATTGACGACGTATGTCGAGGACTACCTTGATCTCGCGCTCTATCAACGCCCCGTCTCTTTGGCCATGACAGCCTGACTTGCTTTGAATTCGGACGGCGATTCCGCTGCAATAACTTCTTTATGAACGACTTTTTCACTCGCTCTTACTGGCGTAAAACGGCCATCGATTTTTTTAAATTCGGTGTCGTGGGCTTTCTTGGTTTTTTTGTCGATCTGGCCATGCTTTACTTCGGCAAATCGGCCTTGGGGCTGAGCAGCGCGTGGGCGGGGATATTCTCTTTTCCCTTTGCCGTGACCGCCACGTGGATCGGCAACCGCCTTTATACCTTCCGCGACGCGCCGCCTATGCATGCGGGCAAGCAATGGGCAAAATTTTCGGCCGTTTGCGCCGTGGGCTTTGTCTTGAACCGAGGAACCTATCTTGCGCTTGTCTTTTCCTCGCCCTTTATCGATCAGCGCCCCTATATCGGCGTGGTCGCGGGGACGGCGGCCGGCATGTTTTTCAACTTCTTTACCGCCCGCCGCCATGTTTTTGGGGGGTGAATCCGAGCAGAAGCCCTTGGCTTGACCTGCCCCCGATTCTCTCTTTTACTTCGGAGTATGAAGCTCTCGAACTATGCGCGGATTTTCAAAGCTCTGTCGAGCGAACAGCGGCTGAAAATCTTCGTGGAAATAGTCGAGCAGACGCAGAAAAAGGCGAACCAGAAATCCGCCGATGGTTCAACCGGCTGCGCCATGGAAAAAGCCTTCACCAAAATGTGCAAGACGCTGAGCCTTTCGCCATCCACGGTTTCGCATCATTTTAAGGAGCTGGAAAGCGCGGGACTCATCAACTGCGAACGCAGCGGGCAGATGTACCTGTGCAGCGTAAGCGAAGATGCCGTTGAGGCGATAAGGGCGTTCCTTAAGAAATAATCCTTTAAACAAACATCACATTAAAGAGATAGCCGACAGCCAAAATTCCAAACGCGACGACGCCGACAAATATCGCCAAAAGGCGCGGCTTTAAAACCTTGCGCAAGATAATCATCTCGGGCAGGGAAAGCGCGATAACCGACATCATGAACGCCAAGACCGTTCCCAGCGCCGCGCCCTTGCCCAACAAGGCCTCGACGACGGGGACGATTCCGGCGGCGTTCGAATACATGGGCACGCCGACCAAGACAGCCGCAGGGACCGACCACCAATTATTTTTATCCATGATGGAGGCCAAAATTTCGGCTGGAACATAGCCGTGAATAAACGCGCCGACTCCTATTCCGGCGATCATCCACAGCCAAACTTTGCCGAGGATTTCCTTGACCGCTTGCCAGCCCGCTTCGATACGCGCGGAAAAAGGGATTTGAATTTCCGCGCCGCCCGATGCCGATGACCTTTCTTGGCGCACCCAATCCTCTAGCCCGCTTTCCAGATTCAGCTTGCCGATTATCCAGCCCGAGACAATGGCGATAAGCAGGCCGAAAAGCAGGTAAGCCAGCGCGACTTTCCATCCCACAAGGCCGAACAGTAGGCCGAGCGCGATTTCGTTCACCATCGGAGCGGCAATAAGGAAAGAGAAAGTGACGCCCAGCGGCACGCCCGCCGAAACGAAGCCGATGAAAAGGGGCACCGCCGAACACGAGCAAAAAGGCGTCACGATGCCAAGGCACGCCGCCGCGATGTTGCCCAAGCCTTCATGCTTTCCGGCAAGAACTGCGCGCGTGCGCTCCGGCGAAAAATAGCTGCGCACGACGCCCATGCCGAAAACGACAAGCGCCAAAAGCATAAAAACCTTTGGCAGATCATAGAAAAAGAAAACGGCGGCTTCGTGAAAACGGCCTTCCGTTTTCGGCAGAAGATCCGCGGCCCATTCGGAAAAAGCGGGAAGTTGGCTATAGATGATGACCCAAAGGACGATCCCGAATAAAGCGTCGATGATCGGCCTTTTATCGGGCGCTTTCGGCGCGTTCTTTTTGCAGGAGCATTCGCAGTTGTTCATGGAGGCCTTTTCCGTTGTTGAATCATCATGCCCGGATCAGCGGGCATCCCTTTTGTTTTCCTTTGTATAAAAACCAAAAGGGACCCCGCCCGAGCCTGACCCGACTCCGATACGGGGCGGGCATGACGATTGTTTTTATAAAGGTTTTTTTTCGCAGACGCTTAACGCTGATTCCTTGGATCAGAGGGCTTCAACCTGAGGGTATCACGGATAGGCGTATTTGCAAATTCTTTCAATCTATTGCCGGCATTTTGCGCAAGCGTTGTTCCTGCTGCCTTCTTGAACAGCCGCTTTGCGTCATAATATGCTCCTACTGCCACTCCAACTCCGTTCCAGAAAGCCCAAGGAAGCGCCACTAATCCCACACCAGAGCATGTTGCCACAAACGACAGCGTTGGAGAAGCACCCGTAGAATCCATAGCAACTTTATTTGCGACAGCAGCGCCCATTCCCCCGCCAATTGCTCCTAAAAAAGCTGAGTAGGCCCCAACAATTAAAAGACCAGAAGAACTCGAAGTTTTTGTTGGATTGGCGACTCCCGCCTTTACGCGCGTTCCTCAGATCTCATTGCATAAAAAAGGCCCGGAAGACCTACAACCTCAACGAATTCTTCCCCCAAGTTCTTCCAAGTTAATCCATTAGATGAAGCCATTTTTTATCTCCCTTTGAAATAGTGTGGTTTATTCTTTATTAAGATACGCGAGAAATATGAAAGTAAAAAATATTTAATGCAATTTTATATTAACCCTGTGAAATTGTTAGGAGTTTTAAATATAAACAATGGCAGCATAATACATGTCACTCCCGCGCACAAAGTAATCCAGCGACCGGCGTTCCAAAAACTGGTTAAGGCATATGGGATTGCGCCATAAATCCCTAAACGGGGCCACCTGCAAGACCGCTCGGAATCTTTGTTGAGCCGACTGAATCATCTTCCCATCTGGGCTCCATATAAGAAAAGTCTGCGCAGGTCAAAATCCGGCCTTCAAAAACGATTGCTGCCCGACGGATTTCATCTTGCGTGCAGGGAAAAATTTTGGATCCTTCTTCTGTATAATTCGCTTTGATAAAATAGGAACGTTCCATTTCTGATAATAACTTATTTGCGCAAAGCACATAGGAAATGCCGTTTTCCGCATCAATTTCCGGAAACAAAGGCGGCATGAAAAATATCCATGACCCCCTTCATCTTGGGCACATTTGTTTCAATGGCTCCCTTGTCGGAATCGAGGCGGAAAAGAAAAGCGGCACCCTCGTCTGGATGAGCGTATTTCTCACCCATTTTTTCAATGGCTTCTAAAAATCCTGGCGCAAGCACCCGCCATGCAAAATCATACGAAGGACCGACGTTGGCGATATCCATCTTTGTCCCTTGCTTTGGGGAAGGATCGACAGTCGGTTCAGGAGCGGAAGCCCGTTTTGTAAGCAGCCCAACAATTTTAAATAGAGCGTTAAACATCGTAATCTCCATCAGCATTAAAAAAATTTCCGTGAGATTAAGAAAGAAAAATACCTAATACAATCCAATATTATGGTTAATACCAGTTACCGATCAAACGAACCGAAAACCAAATGGGATGCCCGCTTTCACGGACATGACGGTGGATGGGGCGATTCATAACGATCAGGGATTGGTATAATGTGATTATTGGGGCCTATGGAAGTGAATGGTGGGCGATCACGGGCTCGAACCGTGGACCCGATGATTAAGAGTCATCTGCTCTACCAACTGAGCTAATCGCCCTCGCACCATTCCTATGCTCATTTGTTTTGCGAGCCCTTCGGCTCGCGGGCAACTGAGCTAATCGCCCTAACACCATTCCTATGCTCA
>CAZFCA010000001.1:0-5891 GCA_964517415.1 uncultured Rhodospirillaceae bacterium | reverse complement strand
GCCCTTCGGCTCGCGGGCAACTGAGCTAATCGCCCTAACACCATTCCTATGCTCACTTTGTTTTGCGAGCCCTTCGGCTCGCGGGCAACTGAGCTAATCGCCCTTAGAAAGGCGCACTTGATAACCCTAAATATTTCGCTTTGCAAGCCTTTCGGTAAAAAACAAAGGAGAATCCGCCCATAGCCAAGGCATTTTTAACTATGCTATACATATAGTCCTTTCCAAACGTCACATCTTCCTTGGTTTCCTCCCCTCCTCTCTTCCAAGTGTGTCCCCATGCCGTTTCCCTTCACGCCCCCATTGAATGACATCCAATTCGTTCTGACGCGCCTTATCGGCCTCGACAAGCTGGCCTCGCTTCCGGGCTACGATTCGATTGGCGACGATCTTGTTTCCGCCATTCTTTCCGAGGCGGGGAAAATCGCTTCCGAGGTTTTCGCGCCGCTGAACGATGTGGGCGACAAAACGGGCGTGAAGTTCGAGAACGGCGCCGTCACCATGCCGCCTGGATTCAAAGACGCCTATAACGCTTTTACCGAAGGAGGCTGGAACGGCCTTGCGGTGGAGGAGAAATTCGGCGGGCAAGGCCTGCCTTCGCTGGTCAACATGGCGGTTTACGACATGCTTCAGGCCGCGAACGTTGCCTTGGCGCTCTGCCCCATGCTTACGGGCGGCGCGATAGAGCTTCTTTCCGCGCATGGCGACGAAGTGACGAAGCAAAAATATCTGCCCAAGCTGGTCAGCGGCGAATGGACCGGCACGATGAACATCACGGAATCGCAAGCCGGTTCCGACGTCGGCGCGATCAAAACCCGCGCCGTGAAGGAAGGCGATCATTATCGCGTTACGGGGCAAAAAATCTTCATCAGCTTCGGCGATCACGACATGGCGGAAAATATTTTGCATCTTGTCCTCGGCCGCCTACCCGACGCGCCGGAAGGCACGCGCGGCCTCACGCTTTTCCTTGTGCCGAAATTCCTTGTGAACGACGACGGCTCCTTGGGGCCGAACAACGAAGTGAGCGTCGTTTCGGTAGAGCACAAGCTCGGCCAGCATAGCGGCCCCACGTGCGTTTTGGCATTCGGCGACAAGGAAGGCTCGGTCGGTTATTTGATCGGCAAGGAAAACGGCGGCATCGCGGCCATGTTCACAATGATGAACAACGCGCGCCTGAACGTCGGCATCCAAGGCCTTGGCCTGATGGAACGCTCGTTCCAGCATGCGCGGGATTACGCCAAGTTCCGCGTCCAAAGCCGCGCCGTGGATAATCCCAAAGGCTCGCCCGTCACCATCATCAATCATCCCGACGTGCGCCGCATGCTGCTTGAAATGAAGGCCTATACCGAAGCGGCTCGCGCTATCGCCTATCATCTGGGGCTTGGCATCGATATTGTGCGCCATACCGCCGATGAAGCGACGAAGGCGGCGGCTCAGGCTCGCGTGAATCTGCTGACCCCTATCGTCAAAGCATGGATCACCGACCGCGCCAGCGAAGTGACCTCCACCGGCGTGCAGGTTTTCGGCGGCGTCGGCTATGTCGAAGAAGCGGGCGCGGCTCAGCACATGCGCGACGCGCGGGTTCTTCAGATTTACGAGGGCACGAACGGGATTCAATCTTCGGATTTAGTCTTCCGCAAATTAATTTTCGATCAAGGCGCTTCTTTCCGCGCGATGATCGATGAAATCAATGCGCTTATCAACGCATGGCCTGCCGATTTGCCGGACGGCTTCACATTGATGAAAGCCAATCTTGCGCACGCGCTTGCTTCCACCATGGACGCCGCTTTATGGCTTTTGCAAAACGGCAAGGAGAAAGCGGCCGTGGCTGCCGCTTCCGCTGCGCCTTTCCTGCGGCTTTTCGGCAATACGCTTGGGGGGTTCTACCTCATCCGCTCCGCCTTATTGGCGCAAGAGGACTTGAAAGCAGGCCAAGGCAATCCCGAATACTTGAACGGAAAAATTTTGACGGCGCGTTTTTACTCGGCGCACGTCTTGCCTCAATGCGCCGGATTGGCAGAAACCGTTCGCGACGGCGCATCGGCGACCGTGGAATCGACCGAAGCGACGTTCGGGTAACAGCAGGCAGAGGACAGGTATCAGGAAACGGTGAAGATTGCTTAATTATCAATACGTTACATATTAATCTTGTTCTTGCTTCATGGGATATTAAGCTAACTGTGGTATTATCAATTCCATAGTGGAAAAGAATATTTAAAGCGGCGCAAGATATTGAGCGCCAAGGAGTTCATTATGTCAGACATCGCCGCGATCAGCTCCATCGCTCCGCCTCCTGCGCCTTTAGCGCAAACGGCTCCTGCTCCTGCGCCGCAAGAGGCTCCGGCTGAAGTTCAAGCCGCAGCGCCCGCAGCGGAAGAGGAAGCCGCCGTCGTTCAACCGGCGCAAACGCCGCCGCCCTCGACCTATACGGCGTTGGCGGATGTTTCTTCTTCCAATATTCGCGGCGTCAGCGTCAGCACGTCGGCATAATGATTTAAAAATTTTGGCTTCTTTATAATTCAGGACCTAATAGGCACCGACATTTCTAATATGACTGCCGTCTGGATTCCGGACAAATTTGCTTCGCAAATTTTTCGGAATGACAATGTTTGTTTCCCTGAATCCCGAATCCAGAATCCCGAATGCTCTCTTAAATCGCGCTGCTTGTGATCGTCTGATACGCGTTGATCACCTTGTCGCGGATGGCGGTGATTTCGGTGAGCATAATTTCGGCGTTATTCATGGCCGTAATGACGCTGGCCAAATCGGCCTTGCCCGACGCCGCCGATGCGGCCGATTTTTCGCCCTCGCGCAGGGCGGACACGGAGTCCCCCAAAAAGTCCTTGACCATAGAGCCGAAGCTGCCGTCGGCTGTGGGCGCGGCCGGAGCTGCGCCTCCGGCCAGTTCCGAAAGGCCGCCGCTCTTTTTATAAAGCGACATCACGTCGCCGACATTCATAACCATGGAACCCCCTATTCTTTACTGAAGCATCCCTATCGTCTTCATAATCATCGTCCGCGAGGCTGTTATCACGTCCAAATTGGCCTGATAGGAACGGCTCGCCTCGCTCATGTCCATCGTTTCGATCAGCGGATTGACGTTCGGCATCAGAATATAGCCTTGCGGATCGGCCGCCGGATGCGACGGGTCGAACTTTTTAATAAAGTCGGAATTGTCGGCGCGAACGCCCGAAACTTTCACCTTATAGGCGCCGATGGCTTTGTCGAATTCCTTTTTAAAGGTCACGACCTGACGTTGATAGGGTTTTTGCCCGGGCAAAGTCCCGGTTGTTTGCGCGTTCGCGACGTTTTCGGCGATCACCTTCATGCGACGGTTTTGGGCTTTCAGCCCAGAGGTCGAAATCGCAAAAATGTCCATATTTTCGTCCGGCATTTGCTATTCCCCTTAGGCTCCCGCCCCGCCCTTGATAGCGATTTTCAACAGTTGGGTCATTTTATGATAGAGCGAGGTCATCGTTTGATGGTCAATCGACGTTTTCGACACTTCCATCATCTGCCGCTCAATATCCACCGTGTTCCCCGAGGGAAGTATTTCCGTGTCCTTCGATTGGACGGTCTGCGCATTCGCCCCCGCCATGGAACCGGGCACGATATGGCGCGGATCCGTCACGCGCATTCCCGCCCCCGCTTGCTTAAGCGCGTCGCCGAAGCTGAACGGCTTTAGCTCAAGCTGCTTGTAGCCTGGCGTATCCACATTGGCGACGTTTTCGGCAAGCACCGCTTGCTTGCGCGACAAATACGACATCTTCTGGGAAAGAAGATCGAAAACGCCTGTTATGTTAGATCCCATAACGATACCTTCCCCAAAGTCCCTTTTTCGCTTAACGAATCAGTTTTGCGAAAAACAGTAAACAAAAGGTTAATTGCCCTTTCCGGTGCGCTGCGATAGACTCAGCAAATGGACAAAGAACAGGAATTCCAACCTAATATCTCGCCGATTCCCAACAAGCGTCAGGTCGCCGTGGCCCTTCAGGGCAGCATCGGCGAGATGAGAAAGGGAGGACCCGATTCTCTGCCCAAGGTTATCGCATCCGGCTACGGAAAACTAGCGGAACAAATTCTTGAGCTGGCTTTCGAGCGCGGAATCAAGGTGCGCACGGACGCCGATTTGGCCGAGTTGCTCGCCACGCTGGATCTTGATACGCCTATACCAAGCGAAGCCATTGTGGCGGTAGCCGAAATTCTTTCGAAGGTTTACGCGGCGAACGCGCGCCTTTTAGCGAAAGGACATGCCTGATGCAAACGCCTCTTCAGGAATTCGAAGCCATAGACTCCTATCTTTCCTCAGTAAGCGCGATATTACGCGACGGCCATATTCCCGATATGGTCAACCTTAAAGAAAAAGTCGCGCTTTTCTGCAAAGGCGCCTTGAAATCCCCGCCGGAATCCCGCAAGGATTATTTGGCCAAGCTGGATATTCTTTTGACCAAACTTGGCGAATGCGAAGAACAAATCATCGCTTTCCAGACCACCCTTGTCCAAAGCGGCGATAAATGAGCGACCCTTCCAATATTTCTTTGCTGCGGCTGTTTTTTGCCTTTTCCATCGTTCTTGCGCTGATGGCCGCGTTTAATATTGCGCTGAAATACGTGAGCCAGCGCGGCCTGCTTTTCCGCCCGAACCAGAACAAGCTAAGGCGCCTGCAAATCGTCGAAAGCCTGCCTTTAGACGGCAAACGCCGCGCCGTGATTGTGCGCTGCGACAAGCGCGAACATTTGCTTCTCTTGGGCGGGCAAAACGATATAGTCGTGGATGCGAATCTGCCCCCTTCCGAAACCCAACCTTCCTGATATGCGCTTTTTAAAACCGTTCTTTTTTTTCCTGCCTGGGCTTATCGCCGCGCTTTTGGCATTTGCGCCTGTAGAGGCCTTCGCTCAAGCCATCAACTTCGACTTAGGCAAAGGACCGACGGCGACGGCGCATATCGTTCAGGTCGTCCTTCTGATCACCGTGCTCGCCCTCGCGCCGTCCATCCTTGTGATGGTCACCAGCTTTACGCGCGTCGTCGTCGTTCTTTCCTTCCTTCGCTCCGCTTTGGGCACGCAAACGACTCCGCCCAATATCGTGCTTATCAGCCTCGCGCTTTTTCTGACGCTTTTCATCATGCAGCCGACCTTCGATGTCGCCTGGGAAAACGGCATGCGCCCGATGATGAACAACCAGATCAGCGAAGAAGTCGCTTTCCAACGCATTTTGGAGCCGTTCGAGGCCTTTATGCTTAAGCATACCCGCGCCAAGGATTTGGAGCTTTTTTCCGAGATCGGGAAAACACGCAGCTTGACGGATAAAGCGCAAGCCAAACAAACCGCGCCCGATAAAAATTCGACCGCCGCTTTGAAGACGGACGCCGCTCAGGACAAGGGAGCTAAAGATCAGGCGAAGGGCGACGCCGTCGCCAAATCAGACATCCCTACACGCGCGCTCATTCCCGCCTTTATGATTTCCGAGCTGCGCCGCGCTTTCGAGATCGGCTTTCTTCTTTTCCTGCCGTTTTTGATCATCGACATGGTTATCGCGTCTATCCTAATGTCGATGGGCATGATGATGCTGCCGCCGTCCGTTATTTCCTTGCCGTTCAAAATTATCTTCTTCGTGCTGGTGGACGGGTGGTATCTCGTTTGCGGAAGCCTTATCCAAAGCTATGGCGGAGGATAAGAGCTTTAGCCAGAAAAAAGGTAAATTTCCTTTTTATTGAAAGAAGTTGGGAATTTCGCCCTGCTCTGGGTTTTTTTCTTGATTAGCGGGACGGAAGCCTGTTTATTTCCTTTTGTGCGGAGACGTGGCCGAGTGGCTGAAGGCGGCGGTTTGCTAAACCGTTATACGGGTGTAAGCCTGTATCGAGGGTTCGAATCCCTCCGTCTCCGCCAAGTACC